>JAFMKU010000021.1 GCA_017852795.1 Candidatus Neomicrothrix sp. | reverse complement strand
ACTGGTTGCTGGGCAGCGCCAGCATGTTCCAGATCCCGGTCACGACTGCCACACCGAACGCAGCCCAAGCCACTCGGCCGAACTGTTTCGCAGCTTTCGAGGGGGCGTCGGGGGCGATCCCACGAAGGACCGGCACCAACGCAGCCATCAGAAACTGACCCCCGATCCAGACCGCGACCGCGACCAGATGCAACGAAATCCGAAGCGTCTCCGTCGTGAACGGCAGCATCAGACGGCGCGCTGGGCCAAGGCCAGACCGTTGGTTCGCATGATCTTTTCGATGTCGTCGGAGGAGAACCCTCCGAGGTCATCGACGAACGCCACCGGGTCGGTGAGCCCTTCGGCGTGGGGCCAGTCCGAACCGAACAGCATGTGTTCGGCTCCGATCTTGGATCGAAGGTCATGCAAGTCGTCTTCGTAATAGGGCGAAACCCAGACCTGCCGCCGGAACGTCTCGATCGGGTCTTCAGCAAACGAATGCTTCTGCTGCTTGTAGACCTTCTCAAACTTCTTCAACAGCGGTTGCACCCATTCCGAACCGGTTTCGATGGTGCAGACCCGGATGTTGCGGTGTCGGCTTAGGACTCCCTCGGCGATCAGCGAAGCTAGGGCGTCAGCAATCGGGGAATGGGTGAGCAACGCCTTGAAGGCGTTCTGCCGGAACGCCTCAAATTCGGAGTTGATGCCCCAGTAGTCGGCCAGGAAGCTGTAGCCCGCGTCGCCACTATGCATGGCGACCGTGACTCCTGCGTCATTGACCTTCTTCCAGAATGGTTCGAACGAAGGATCACCGAGCGAGCGGCGACGACCGTCGCGTCCCAACACCGACGAGGGCCGCATGTTGATTACCCGAAGGTCACGCTCAAGCATCCAGTTGAGTTCGTCAAGCGCCCAATCAGGGTCGGCCAAAGTGATGTACCCCGCTGCGATGATGCGGTTCTGATAGGCGAACCCCCAGTCGTCGTCGAGCCAACGGTTGAACCCACCGAACGCTGCGAGGGTCGCGTCGATATCGCCTTCCAGAGCCGACTCCATGCCAACCCCCAACGTCGGGAACATGAAGCAGGCGTCTAGCCCCTGCTGGTTCATCACGTCGATGCGAACGTCACGGTTGCGGTATTCATCGGGGATGGGAACCAGCTCACCGAACGCTTCGCGAATGTCGGCTCTGGCGACTTTGCCTCGGAAGTAATCGTCGAGACAACCAGGGCGGGCAACCGGATCGAAGGTCGGGTTCGGAATGAACCGGTTGACCCGACCCGCCACCAGCAACCGCTGCTTGCCATCAATGTTGGCCCACTGCATACAGCGTTTGTGCATGGCTGGGTCAACGTGACGGATGAACGCATCTTCCGCTTCGTAGTAGTGGTTGTCGGCGTCAAAGGCCTCGTACGACAGCTGATGAGAAGTCATGGTTCTACTGTAGAAGCCGAATTCATCGCACCGCGAATTGAGATCCGGTCCGCATCCAAATGACCGGTCTCGTTGAGCGAGGTCATACGAGGCCCATGTTCGGTGGCTGCGACCCGAGTGATCGACGCATAGTCAACCGTGACCGAGAACGTGGACGCCCCATCGCCCACCACCGAACGCAGGATCTCCTGGATGGTGCCGCCGTGGCAGGCCACCACAACCCGAACCCCAGGCCGAGAAGCCAACAACTCAGCCCAGGCGGCGTGCACTCGTTGGCGGAACACTTCAGGACGGTCGTAACCGATCTCGTCGAAACGACCCTGACGAAGCGATTCGAGAATGTCGGTTGCTTCGGTCGCCCACAGATCGGTGGGCACATAGACCGAAGAGCGCCGGTCGATCTCGTCAAGGTCCTCGATGATGTCGATGGCCAGATCGAGATGATCCGCCAACGGACGCACGGTTTCAATCGCTCGAGCCTTGGGGCTGGAGATGATGGCATCCACCGGTTCATGCGCCAGCCAGGAACAAACCCGTTCAGCCTGCCAGATTCCGTATTCGTCCAGCGACGGATCAGCGATCCCCTGGCTGCGACGCTCGGTGAGCGGCCGTCCATGGCGGACGATGATCAGTTCCACGGCGTCACCCTCTGGTCGGTAGCGGGAGCGTTGATGGGGCTTGGGCCCGGCCGGCGTACCACGACGACCGGGCCCGAGTTTCCCTGGAGGGGGACCGGAAGCAGCGCTTCCGGAATGGTGAACGTTGGCCCTGCATCCGCAGAACACCAAACCCGTGTGGATCCTAGTACACGGTTTATGACGACGCCAGATCACTCCGGCGGGTTTGGTAACCAGACTGCAACCGGACTGTCATCTCACCTCGGGTCAGCGGGCCGCGCTTAGAACGTGGTCACACCCCACGGAAAAACCCGTTGGATTCCTCGCTGAGTGGCGGCGAAGGCGTCAGCGACGGTCCCGCAGCGGGCCAACGATTCGAGAAACGACACGGTCGGGGCGATCGCTTCTAGATCTCCGACCGCGAGCCGTTCAAGGGTGGTCGCTGGCCGTTCCCACCAGACATCTACCAGTTCATCGTCGGCCGCCCAGACCTCACCTCCGGGATGGCGGGCCAAAAAGAAACGAGTGTCGTAACGGCGAGGAGCGTCTTCGGGGGTTATCCAATGCCCTACCGGAGGAAATCCGGCACCGTCGGTTGGTTCGGATCGGTCGAGCCGTAAACCGACTTCCTCATGCGTTTCGCGGACCGCGGCGTGCAGGTACGCCGCCGCTTGATCGGCGCTCAACCCTGGAGCAGAGGCACCTGGGAGTCGCTGAGGTCCAACCTGCCAGTCGGCTTCGTCGACCGCTCCACCCGGATACACCACCAACCCTCCGACGAACGCGCCGGGCCGACGCCGCCCCAGCAGCACGTGCAGATCTGGACGGTCGTCAATGACCACCATCGACGCCGCAGGCAGCGCCGGGACGATCATGTATCGAAGTATTCGCCACCGTTGACAAGGAGGCGTTGGCCAGTAACGAGTCGGCTGCCATCGGACAAGAAGAACGCCACCGCTTCAGCCACGTCGTCATCGGAGGCCATCTCCTGCAACGCGGAACCCGCCGCGATTTCGTCACGAACCGCTTCGGCGGTGATCCCCCGCTCAGCGGCCTGCCACTGGCAGTACATCTCCACGTTCGGTCCCCACATCCAACTCGGCACCACGGTGTTGACGCGGATCCGATCCGAGCCGAGATCCACGGCGAGGTCACGAGCCAGTCCGAGCATCGCCGCTTTCGAGGCGCCATAAGGGCCTTGCGGGATCGGGTTGGGTTTGAGCGACGACTGGGATCCGATCAGCACTACCGAACCACCGCCGTTGGCCCGCAGCGCATCCACGCAGGCTCCGACCATGGTGACCGTGCCCAAAATGTTGACCTCCAACACCTGACGGAATGTGTCCCGGTCGATGTCTAGCAAGGTCCCCATTACGGCGTCGAAGGCGGCCACGTTGACGACACCGTCGAGGCTTCCAAATCGGGCTACCCCGGCGTCTACCGCGGCCCGTACTGCGTCACCATCGGTGATATCGGCAGCGATCGCCAGCGTTCGTTCCCCGCTCGGGTCGAGTTCGCTAACCGCGCCGTTGAGCCGGTCGAGGTTTCGGGCCGTGGCGATCACGTTGGCCCCTTCGCGAAGGGCGACCTGAGCACAGGCACTCCCCAACCCGGGTCCGACTCCCGAAACCAGCACCGTTTTTCCTGAAAGCATCATGCCGTCAGATTGGCACGCGGTCAGGGCCGTTCCCAATTGATCGACACCGGTTCATCGGCACACGACGTATCGAGCGGCGCAGTCACGTCAGCAACGAACGACTCGACGATGGATTGGATGCAGGCATTGTCGATCCAGATTCCGTGACCTCGGCCTGCTTGTTCGACCAGGGTGGCCCGAGTGAGGCCTTCGGCGGCTAGTTCAGCCAGCGTGGTTGGGGTGATCGGGTCGAGTGCACCCGAGAGCAGCAGGGCGGGCACATCGGAGGTCACCGGGTCGGTCAGCGTGGTCGGTTCGGCGACACCCCACGGTTCGCAATCGCGGGTAGCCATGACGGTGGCTAGCGTGTCGCCGAGTACTCCGGTCACATCTGGCGGGTCACCGAGTAGCGCATAGTCCTGACAGTCCACCGCGTAATAGGTGCCTTCGTCGTTGCTGAGCGTGTTCTCCACGTTCATCAGCGCCCCGAACCAGGCCACCCAGTCCAACGCTGCTTCGTCGAGTTGAGCGACACCGTCAAGGACGGCGGGAAGGTAAGCCACCGAGGCTTCGTTGTAGAGGCTGAGAAACACGGTGAACGCCAACCATTCTGCGTCGATGACGACTTCGACCGACTCGGTGCCTGCCCCGACGTAGGGAACCGTTCGCGTCACCGGTGATCGGTCGAGCAACCGAAATCCCTCGTCGAGCAGGGTCATCAAGTCACGGTCGGTTGGGCAGGTGGCGCTGGCCTGACAGGCATCGTTGAGCGCGGCCAGCGAGGCTTCACCGGTGACCGGCACCGACGCCATCTGGTCCACGTTCGGCGGATACACCCCGTCGAGCACGGCACCGACCATTCCCGCTGGCGGTCGACGCATCATCTCCAACGCAATCGTTGAGCCATACGAGACGCCGTACACCAACCACTGTTGGTAGCCGAGGGTTGCCATGACGTGAGCCACGTCGGCGGCCAGATTGGCGGTGGTGGTCGCGGCCAGCAACGGGTCGTCAGCTAGGCGGGTGGCGCATTGGCTAAGCAACTGATCGGCGAGTTCGTTGGCTTCGTCGAACGGCAAGCCGAGCGAGTTCTCTACGGCATCGTCGAGTTCTTGACAGTTCAGGCTGTTGCCGGAGAACCCGGTTCCTCGCTGGTCGATGAACACCTGAGTAAACGGTTGCACCGGGAGCCATTCGGCTAGTTGAGAACTCGCACCCCCTGGCCCTCCTTGGAGCACCGCCACCGCCGGGAACGTTGCTGGTTCACGCCCGGGGGCCACCGCGATCGACACTTCGGTGGTTTCCCCCGGAAGTTGGGGATCGAGCGCCACCTCAACTACACCGCAGAGCAACCCGCGCTGCAGTTCGTTTGGACAGTCAACGGTGGCGATCGGGCTCGGTAACGTCTCGGGGTTTGTCGGCGCCGACCCGTTCGGTTCGGTGAGCAGGTTGAGATCGTCACCGCAGCTGGCGGCCAGCGACGTTGCGAGCACCAGCACCGCCAACCGCCGAAGCATCACCAGAGTTGGTCGGTGTAGGTGTCGGTGCCGACGATCGTTGGGATGAACGGGGCGGCAAACCCGACGGTGCCCAGTCCGCTGGCGGCAACCGTTTCGGCGTAGGCGTGGAACCGGTCCCAGCAGTGATCGGGGGCGTCGTCGAGGAAAAACATCTGGAGCTGCCGATCCGGTGGGCCGGGTGGCATTCCGAGATCCATGGGAGCTTGGGCGGTGCCTTCACCCATGGCGACGTAATGCCAGGCAACGACGCTGGCCACCGGAGAGTTGTCCATGAGGGCCGGGAGTGCGTCGTTGTGCAGGAACTGGGTCAGGTCCGATTCGTCGACACCTTCGGCGGGATCGACAGCGACGACGGCTAGCCCTTGATAGTTGTGGTCCAAAGCCAACTCGATCGGTACCGGGTCGGCGTCTCGGTAGAACGACCAGGGCCGTTCGAGAAGCACGGTGTGGGCGTGGGCTCGTTCGGCGAACCCCCGGTTGTTCATGTAAAGGTCCACGACCTGATTACCGGCCCAGTCGAAATGGTCTTTGTGTTTGTCTTCGAGCACCCAGTAGGTGGCGAGGTAGGAGCCTTTGGTGACCGGCGAGGCCACCGGCGTGTCGCCATCGGGGAACCGAAGGTCTTTGAGCGCCCGGGTGGCGACCCAGCGACGGCCCGCGAACAGCCACGGGCCGACCATGCATCCGGCATAGAAATGGTCACGTTCGTACCAGCGGTTGTAAGCCACTTCGTGACCGGGTGACGGGTCGACCAGCGTAAAGAGCGCCGAGCCGGCATGGATGGGGTAATCGTTCATGGTGAAGCCGTTCTGGTTGGCGGGTAAGCGGGTGTTGGTAGCCGGTCAGGAATCGAAGACGATTCGACCGATCCAGTCCGCGACCAGCGCGGGTTTGTCGACCCCTTCGATTTCGACGGTGATCGTTCGGGTCGAGTTGATAGCTGAGCCTTTGAGTTCAACGGCGGCCACCGTTGAGTGGGCGCGGATTCGCCTCCCGGCGTTGACCGGGTTGATGAACCGCACCTTTTCGAACCCGTAGTTGATGCCCATTTGGACTCCGGTGAGCGGCGGGGTGTCGTTGGGGACCGTGGCGGAGAGGTGGGTCAGCATCGACAGGGTCAGAAAGCCATGCGCGATCGTTCCACCAAACACTGGGGTCGCCCGTTCGGGGTCGATGTGGATGAACTGGTGATCGACGGTGCAGTCAGCGAACTGATCGATCTGGGCTTGCGTAACCTCAAACCAGTCGCCGTGTCCCTCGTCTTTGCCTTCGTTGGCTTTGAGGATTTCGTATGCCGCGGCGGCGTTACTCATGGTGGTTTCCCTCTCCCTCGATTGTCGTCGATCCGACCGATTGGGAGCCTAGGCGCGCAGCGCCTCCCCGTCATCTCTGCGCGGAGCGCCTTGACGTCATCTCGGCGCGGAGCGCGGTTTCGAGGAGTTCAGCGGAGGGGTCGGGGGCGGCCCCGGATCGTCGGGCGATCACCAGCGTGCGTTGAGCGATCACCCGGCCCGGGCCGAACCCCGGTCCGGCCTGCACCACGGGGAGCACCGTGGAGCCCACCCCGAGATCCACCATGGCCCGAAGCACTTCGGGTTGGTTGGATTCGGCAACAACCGTGGTGGGTGCCCCAAGCCGGGTCAGTGCTTCGTCGATGACCCGACGGGTGTGGGATCCTTCGGCGAAGAGCACCCACGGTCCCCACTGTTCGACTTTGCGAGGAAGTCCGCCGGTTGGGGTGAACACCGCCAGCGGTTCCTCCATCAGGACGTGCTGGTAGATCCCGGCTCGTTCATGTCCCCCATCGACGACCACTGCGAGGTCAAGGTTTCCAGATTCGACGTCGTGGAGAAGTTCTGATGATGGTGCGACTCGCAGGCGTAGATCAATGTCGGGGTATTGCTGGGAGAAGCGATGCAGCACGGCGCGGTAGTGGCCCACTGCGGCTGCGTCGATCATGCCGATTCGCAACACCCCCGAGTTGCCGGATCGGAGCCGGGCCGACCATTCGGCGAGGTCGCCGGTGAGCGAAACCACTTGGCGGGCGTGGGCTAGGACCACTTCGGCCGCGGGGCGCAGGGTCCGGCGTCGGCCGGCCCGGTCGAACAACGGCACACCAACTCGGCGTTCGAGTTCGCTGAGTCCCTGCGAAAGCGCGGAGGCCGAGACGCCTACTTCGGTTGCTGCCTCGGCCCAGGTGGGGTGGCTGGCGACCGCGACGAGGTATTCGAGTTGCCGGATGGATAGGTCGGGTAGCGGTTGCGGCACTTGCGCACAATAGTTCAGTTCTTCTTCACTCTCAGCATTGTGGTTCTAGTTTTCTTATCGTTTGTGACATGACTTCACGATCCATCGCCCCCGCCCAAGGCAAGCTTGGTGTTCTCACCCCCGGTCTCGGTGCCGTTGCTTCCACCTTCATCGCTGGCGTGCTCAGCGCCCGCCAGACCGGTGTCCCCCCGCTGGGCAGCGTGAGCCAGATGGCTCATATCCGGCTTGGCACCCGCAACGAGGGCCGGAACCCACTGATCAAAGACTTCGCGCCGCTGGCCTCGCTGGACGATCTCGTATTTGGCGGTTGGGATCCGATCTCGGCCAACGCGCTGGAAGCAGCCCGCACCTGCGGTGTGCTCGACGAGCGTGACCTCTCCCCCATCGCCAGCGAGCTCGAAGGGGTCGTCGCCATGGACGCGGTGTTTGATCAGACCTGGGTGAGCCGGCTCGACGGCGTCCGGGTCAAGTCCCAGACCAACAAGTGGGATCAGGCCGAAGCGCTGATCGCCGACATTGAACAGTTCCGAACCGACAACGACTGTGATCGACTGGTGATGATCTGGTGCGGATCCACCGAAGCGTTTCAGACCGCTTCGGACGTGCACGCCAGCGTCGCTTCCTTCGAACAAGGACTGCGCGATAACGACCCGAACATCGCCCCCTCTCAGATCTACGCCTATGCCGCGCTGCAATGCGATGTGCCGTTCGCTAACGGCGCCCCGAACCTGACCACCGACCTTCCCTGCATGATCGAGTTGGCCACCACCCGCAACATTCCCTTGGCTGGCAAAGACTTCAAGACCGGTCAGACCTTGATGAAGACCATGCTTGCGCCCGGCTTGAAAGCTCGGATGCTCGGGCTCCGTGGTTGGTACTCAACCAACATTCTTGGCAACCGGGACGGTGAGGTGCTTGACGCCCCCGAGAACTTCAAAACCAAAGAAGAATCGAAGCTCGGTGTGCTCCACAAGATTCTTGAACCCGACGTCTACCCCGACCTGTACGGCAACGTCGATCACGTGGTTCGTATCAACTACTACCCGCCCCGCGGCGACAACAAGGAAGGCTGGGACGCCATCGACATCTTCGGTTGGATGGGGTACCCGATGCAGATCAAGATCGACTTTCTCTGCCGCGATTCGATCCTGGCCGCACCGATCGTGCTTGACCTGGCCCTGTTCATGGATCTTGCCGCTCGAGCCGGAGAATCTGGGGTTCAGGAATGGCTCAGCTTCTACCTGAAAGCGCCCCAATCAGCCGGTGACCAACCCGCCGAGCAGGACCTGTTCATCCAGCAGACGAAACTCAAGAACACGCTTCGTGAATGGATGGGCGAGCTGCCGGTAACTCACAGCGAAGCGGGCTAGCTGGGCTGGTCAGCGCTTGAACGCGGCTGCGATACGATCCATCACCAGATCCCAAGTCGGTGATGACGGGTCGATCACGTCGAAATGATCGACCCCGTCCACGATTTCTACATCGAGCCCGCTGCCCGCCGCGGCCAGATACGGTTCGACCACCGACAGCGGAACGGTGTCGTCCGCGGTTCCGATCACGATCAACTGCGGAACCTTTATCGGTAGCCGTCGGGCCGGATCGGCTTCGGCGTAAGCGTCCGGTCGCTGCTCGGGCCGACCTCCCATGAAATCAACCACTGCGCCTCCGCTGAGCTCCAGTGCCGCTTCGAGATCGGCGACCGGGGCCTGACCGACAACCAGCCGGGGAACAACCACCGGATCGTCACGTTGTCCCACCCACAGTGCCAGATGACCCCCGGCGGAATGCCCGACCACCGCCACCCGGTCTAGATCCAGTGGAGCATCGATCCGGGCCAGCGCGTCGATGGCTGCTCCGACATCTTCCAACGTTCCCGGATACCCACCGCCAGGGTCACCAACTCGACGGTACTCAATGTTCCAGGTGGCGTAGCCCCGAGATTGGGCATCAAGTGCCTGCGGTCCGGCCAGCGTCAGGTCGTAGGTGTTGCGCCAGAAACCACCGTGAACAAAGACCACTACCGGAAACGGACCGTCACCGTCAGCAAGCAGCAACTCCCCCCGCTGTTCGGGCTGGTCGCCGTAACGAACCGAGTTTCCGATCCCGATCGTCAACCGGTCATCCATGTCGTTTCGCTCGTTTCCGCAGCCAGAAAGCCCGGTTGTTGCCAGCAGCAACACGATCGCCAGCAGACCGGCAACACTGTACGGCCGGAGCGTGCCGCGCCTTGCGCCCCGGCGAGTGTGGTCCTCATGAACCACTGGCGGTATCGACCTCGATGACGCCAGCCGCCAGCAACGCTTCCACTTCGGCATCGGAATACCCCAACTCGGCGCAGACCGCGAGCGTGTCGGCACCCAACCCCGGCGCCGGTCGAATATCGGGACCGGGCATCGCCGTGGCGTGGAACGCCGGACCTTCGAAGGTCATGTTTCCGATCGGTGGTTGTTGGAGTTCGACAATGAACCCTCGGGCCCGCAGGTGAGGGTCGTTGTACTGGCCTTGGCTGTTGAGCATCGGCCCGGCGGGCACCCGATGGGTTAGGCAGGCCTCGACGACGTCACCGACCGTGCGTTCACGAGTCCACGCCGCGAGATGCTCATCAATTTCGGCCTCGCGGGCCTGGCGGTGAGCCAACGTCGACAGGTCTCCGGTAGTGGCCCATTCCGGCGCCCCCAGCATCTCGACCAGCGCCTGCCACTCGAGGTCGCTTCGGGTGCAGATCGCCACCCACGAGTCAGGTTCCGAACACGGGAACAACCCCCAGGGCGTACCCCGGTCGTTGTGGTTGCCGCGGGGTTGAACCGATCCCGGACGAAGCGATTCTTTGGCCATCAGGTCGGCCATCACATTGACCACCTGCTCGACCTGACACACCTCAGCGTGGAACCCTCCATCATCGTGAAGCCGTCGTCCGAGCACCCCGGCCAGCGCCACCACCGCACCGGTCCGACCTGCGAAATGATCAGGGAAAATCGACATCGACCCGGCCGGTGCCGCCTCGTTTTCGTAGTTCCACAGGTGCGTCATCCCACCGGTGACTTGCGTGTTTGGACCGTACCCAGACCACGACGCCCACGGGCCACGCGAACCCATGAGTTGGCTCGACATCATCACCAGGTTGGGGTTGTGCGCCGAAAGGTCTCCGTAGCCGACCCCCATTGAGTCCATGATCCCGGTCGAGTTGTTTTCGATCACGACGTCGCTCACCGCGGCCAGGCGCCGAAGCAGCGCTACTCCTTCAGGGCTTTTGGCATTCACACCGATGCTGCGTTTGGAGCGGCTCGACGTGGCAAAACTCGGGGACATTTCCCCACCCAGAACCACCCGAATGAAGTCGGGATAGGTCCGGGATTCGATCTTGATCACATCGGCGCCGTACTCGGCGAGCAGGCGGCCTGCCTCCACTCCGACCCCACCGTGTCCGAAGTCCATGACCCGAAGCCCAGCCAGCGGCCGTTCGGAACCGATCGCGGCGTGGGGGGCAGGACGGGCCGAACCGAGCTCGGCAAACACTGCGTCGGTGTCCGAGCCAACTTCGGAAGGGATCGGCCCGGTTGGCCCAACCCGTTCACCATCGATCTCAAAAAAGCCCGACGCAAACTTCATCTCGCCCAACGTCGGATCGTCGATCGTTGTGAAGCTGCCCCGGTCGGCGAAGTGTGGGTTGACCAGCACATCATCGGGTTTGAGGATTGGTGTGCAGACGATGCCCCGCCGCTGTGCTTCCTCGGCCACCTCCAACATGGTCATCGGGGCGAACAGTTCGGCGTAGAGCGGGTTGAGCACTGCTTCGGAAATCCCGAAGCGGCCCATCAGGTTTTCAAGTTCGGGGTCTTGGAGGTATTCGGGTTCACCCAACCAGGCTCGCATCGCTCGCCAATGCCGGGGGGCGATGATGACGAGGCGGACGTAGCCGTCTTTGCAGGGAAGGATGGTGTAAATCGGGCCGGGGCCCATGCGGCCGTCGTAGCTCGGTGATCCCGCGTCAAGCGACCTCGTCCAGTTCGACAACGACCAGTCGGCGATCTGGGCGCAGGCTTCGTTCACCGACAAGTCAATGACTTGACCAGCCCCAGTAGCGATCTGGTTGAACAGCGCGCATTCGATCGCGAAGACGGCGTGCATCCCGGCCGTGTCATCGGCGATCGTCCCCGGCGGGAGCAACGGTTCCCGGCTGGCTACACCGGCTTTGAACGCCATCCCGCCGGTGGCGTCAAGCACCGCGCACGGCACATCCCGACCGGCGTAGGGACCGGTGCGCCCATAGGAGGTGATCGAGCAGACGATCAGGTGAGGGTGGCGAGCTGCGAGGTCATCGGCATCGAGACCCGAATCAGCCCAGGCCCCAGGCTCGGCCGAGTCGATCACCACATCGCTACAGGCCAGCAGCTGGTGCAGTCGTTCCCGGTCGTCGTCTTGGCTCAGGTCGAGCGCCACGCTTCGTTTGCCGGCGTTTCGAAACGCGAAAAACAGCGAAACGTCGTCAACCAGCGGCGGCATGGTTCGCGACGGCGAACCTTCCGGAGGTTCGATACGCAACACCTCCGCTCCGAGGTCGCTGAGCAGACGGCCGGTGAGTTCACCACGTTCGATGGTGAGGTCAACGACGCGGATTCCGTGAAGGGGACGGCGAGGCATGCCCGGATGGTAGATCGCCGGGCGCTCGCCGTCAGGCTGAACGGCGAAGTCGGGTAGATGGGCTGGCTCGGTTCGGACCCGAGGCGCCGGTTCAGCCCAACTCGGTACCGTAAATGCCGACGAAACTCACCATCTCGCCGGGATACCCGCCGAGGTTGTGGGTGAGCCCCAACGTGCGACCGTGATCGGCGATCCGGCGATCCTCGGGAGCCTGACCCCGCAACTGCAACCAGACTTCGTAGAGCATCCGTAGCCCCGACGCGCCGACCGGATGACCAAACGATTTGAGGCCGCCATCGCTGTTCACGGGAAGTCGGCCGTCGAGTGCGAACGCCCCATCGAGCACGTCCTGCCAGGCCTGTCCGGGGTCGGAAAACCCGAGGTCCTCCATCAGCACCATCTCGGTCGGGGTGAAACAGTCATGCACCTCGGCCACCGCAATCTCGTTGCGGGGATCGGTCACCCCGGCCTGGGTGTAGGCGTCTTCGGCGGCCCAGCGGCATTCGGTCAAGGTCGTGTAGTCGTAGTCAGGGTCGAGCGAGCCAGCACCGGTACCCGCCACGAACGACAACGCCTTGATGTAGAGCGGATTGTCGCAGTAACGGTGGGCATCTTCGACTCGACACATGATGACCGCGGCGGCACCATCAGCGACCCCGGCACAGTCAAACACCGACAACCGTCCCGCGACCGCGGCCATCTCGCAGATCTGCTCGGCCGACACTTCGCGGCGAAACTGGGCGAGCGGGTTTCGAGCACCGTTGAAATGGTTTTTCTCCGCGATTTTGGCCACTGCGTAACGAAGGTCATCGACCGACACCGAATACTTCTCGGCGTAAGCCGGCAGGATCAGGCTGAACATTCCGGCGGCGGTCAGGGTTCGCTGCGTGCCGTCGGTAGGGATCGGGAAACCGTTCAGACCCTGATAGCCGCCGTCTTTGACTTTTTCCGCTCCCAGCGCCATCACCACGTCATAGGCCCCCGACGCCACCGCGTAGGCGGCTTGGCGCATCGCTTCGGACCCGGTCGCACAGTAGTTCTCCACCCGACTGATCGGTTTTCCGTGGATTTTCAGCGGCCCACCGAGGGCAAGGCCCGACGCCGCCGACTGGGCGGTGCCAAACCAGAACGCGTCGATCTGATCCTGAGCTACCCCAGCCGACTGGTAGGTGGCCTGGGCGGCGTCGATGATCAGGTCATCAAGCGACCGATCCCAATGTTCGGCGAACGGGGTGCAGCCCACCCCGATGATCGCGACCTGATCTTTGATCCCATGCGAGCCCATCAGCGCTCCTCGCTTTCCGACAGAGCCGGAGCGCCACCACGCAACGGCTGAACTTTCCAGAAATAGTTGTGGATCTCATCGGCGGTGAACAGCCGCCGGAACGTCGGTTCGACCCGCATCCCGATCGACACTTCGGTCGGGTCGCAGTCGGTGAGTTCAAGCGGTACCCGTCCGCCACCATCGAAATCGATCACCGCGAAAACCACTGGAGGGCTCGGCGAGTACACCAGACGGTCGATGGTGAAACTGGCGACCGTTCCCGCCACGTCAGCCATCGGCACCGCTTCCATGTCGTCGACGGCACCACCCTTTTCAGAAATCCGGGCCGGTGGGAGGTGAATCATTCCGGACGCTCGGTCGCGACTTCCGACGAACCCGAACTTCCAGTCGTCACGACGGTACGACGCCGACGCCGACGGTCGATTGGGCAGCGGCCGGTTGGGGGGTTCTACCGAAACCATGGAACGCCAGGAAAGGAACTTGGCGTAAGCCACCGAACCACCACCGGCGACCTGTTCAGCTACCGGGAACACCGGTCGGTACGCGTCGATGGCTGGGGTTACCCGCAGGATCACGACCTCAACCCCATCGGCCAGGGTCACCAGGGCAATGGTCTGGCCCGGGGATGCCGTCTCCAATGCCGAGCAGAGCATCAGCAGAGGATGGGCGGTGCCGGTGTTGCCGACCGAACCCGACAGGTCATCGACCAGTCGTTGGTCGGCAACGCCGAGTCGTTTAAGGTTGCGGGCGACGGCCCGGGTGTGGGTGCCGGTGACCGCCAGTCGATCGATGTCCTCTGGGCCGAGACCGGTCGCGGCCAGTGCCCGATCCCAGGCTTCGGTCATGAGCGGTCCGTAGGTCACTTCGCCGAACCGTTCCTCCCAAACGCGGGACCGATCTCCGCCCGGCAGGCGCCAGCGTTCGAGCATCTCCGCGGTGGCGACGCCCGCCCCGAGGTATTCGGCAATCACCGGACCCGCTGATTCGTCACCGCACAAAACGGCGGCGGCCCCGTCACCGCTGGCTGCTTCGTCGGCTGAAGTCGCGAGGCCATCGCGTTGGTCGGCTGCCGCCACCAGCGTCGTGACCCCAGAAGTCAGCGCAGTCCGCAGCGCCCCGGCTCCGGAACGGTGCGCGCCACCGAAATCAAGCGCCCCCACCTCGGGCGCCAACCGAAGCGCGGCGTGCACTGCGGTGGCATTGGTTTTTTCAAGATACGCCGGGTTGGCGGTTGCGAACCAGAGCGCTTCGGGAACCACCGAGGTTGCCCCCAGAGCTCGGCGGGAGGCGGCGACCGCCATCGTGGTGGTGTCTTCGTCATAGGACGCCACCGACCGGGTGCCACGCCCGCCACCCTTGCCGAAGAAGGCTGAGATTTCCGACCGGTCGAGCCGGTGGTACGGAACGTGAGCTCCAGCAGCAATGATCCCCCGCATAACGCTCCTCATGTCGACTGGACACCTCGACTGCGGCGGTGTCGGCTGGCGGCTACCGGGCGAAGGTTACCGGCAAACGACGCGGCCCCGAAGTTCCGGGGACCGGGTTGGCCGAAGTTTTCAGGCCCGCAGGGTCCGGATTGTCTGCTGTGCGATCGCCAAGTCCTCCGGGTTCGTGACGCCGATCCACTGTTCACTGGTGGAGACCACGTCGACCCGGTAACGGCCTTCGATCCGGAGCTCGTTGATCACGCTGGGGAGCAGAAATTCGGTGGTTGGTTCATCGCCGTGTTCGGCAAGGAACGTCTCGAATCGGGTTTCGAGCAGACCAAACAGCGAATGCGGAAACGCCCAACAGTTCATTGATGCCACCGTGTCGGGGGCTAACGAACCGGCCGGTTCGGTCGAGGTGATGCTGCCGTCGGAACGGCGACCGATCCCGCTGGTTTCCACCAGCGACACCAGCTCACCGTCAGCAACGGTGCAGATCCCTCGGGTCACTTCGCCGTGACTCGGCAACGTTTGAGCAAGCGCGAAACCGGCGAGCAGTATCCGATCATCACCCAACGCCGCGGCGGCGTCGACCAGCACCTGATAGGTCGAACGGCCGTAGTAGTCGTCGGCGTTGATCACCAGGAACGGTCCAGTAACCGCCGGAGCTGCGGTGAGTACCGCATGGGCGGTCCCCCACGGCTTGCTGCGAACCGGGCCGTGAGTGTCCTGCAACACGTAGGCAACGTCGAGGCCCGGATGCTGCGCGTCGACGTGGCGCCGAACGTCGGCTTCGATGTCGCTACGGACGATCAGTACCACGCTCGACACGCCCGCGGCTCGGGCGTCGTGAATAGCAAAATCAAGGAACGCCTCGCCGTTGGGGCCAATCTGGGCCAACTGTTTGGTTCCTCCGAAACGCGAGCCAAGCCCTGCGGCCATCACTACCAAGGTGAACGCTCCGTCGCCGGCCGTTCTGCCGGTGTCGTTCACCATTCGATCAAATCCCGCACGTGGTGGGTTTCGTTGACCGACCGAACCGATCGCACCCCACTGCTGCTCGCCCGCACCCGACTCAAACCGCAATAGTCAACGGTCACCGCGAACACGTCATCGAAACCGAGCACGCTGCGAAGGAACGTGGCGGTCACCATGCCGTGGCAAAACACCGCAACCCGGCGGCTTCGGTTGGCGGCGATGACCTGTTCGAATGCCCCCACCACCCTTGTCTCGAAGTTTTCGAACCCGTCGCTGAACACGGTCTCATACAGGTCGCCGCTGAAGTAATGGGCCGAATGTGGATCGTCCGGTGAGAGTTCCTCCATCGGCACATAGGCGCTGGCTCGATGATCACTTTCCTTCAGATCATCGATCTGCTCGATGTCTTTACCGAGCCGTCGGGCCAGAGGTTCAGCGGTTTGGAAAGCCCGCAACATGGTGGACGAAACCACGTGATCGATCTGTTCCTGTTCGAGGTAGTCGGCGATTCGTTCCGCCTGAGCTAACCCCAGTTCGGACAGCGCCGGATCGGCCCCGTCGCCGTGATCAACGACCTGACGTTCGGGACGGGCATGCCTAACGATGTAAAGATCCACGCCTGAGAAGTTAGCCGTCGGTGCGGCGGGGCAACAGTCCAAGACCGGGCGATTCGGGGATCCGGATCTCTCCCGCCTCCACCATCAGTGGTTCCGCAACGTCGACGGCGAGCAGATCTGAGGTGGCGAGACCGTGAGCCACATCAACTCCCGACGACGCCGCGAAGTGCACGGCGTGAGCAACCCCGACGGCGCTGTCGATCATGGAGGTGATCACTGGGGTGACGTTGCTGGCCAGCGCTGCGGCCACCACCACCGCGGCACGGTCGCAACCACCAACCGCTTGAGGTTTGACAATCACCGCGCTAATCGAACCGCTGCGTAGCGCATCGTTGATGTCGCCGAGGTCGCGAGCCGACTCGTCGATCGCGACCGGTACCGACGACCGAGCACCCACCGCGGCGATGCCTGCAACCCCCGAAGTTGGTTCCTCACAGTAAACGGGTTCGTACTGAGCGAATTGTTCGAGCGCCACTAGCGCATCAGCCACGCTCCACCCGCCGTTGGCATCCAACCGCAGCGCCACCTCCGAACCAAACTCGCGTCGCAACCGACGCAGGATCTCCACGTCGTCGGCCAACTCCCGGTGCGCCACCTTGACTTTAAGCGTGTCGATCCCTGACTCAACCGCTTTTCGGGCCTGCGAAAGCGCCGGTGTGATGTCCCGTTCGGTGATGGTGGCGTTGACCCGCACCCGGCTCAGTGCCGAAGCAGAAAGGTGATGGGCTAACGGAAGGCCCGCCGCGTTTGCTTCCCAATCGGCGATCGCCCCGACCATCGCGGCCCGCGCCGCCGGCACCGCTTCCAACAATTCCACCAGCGACGCCAACGGCAGGTCCGGTTCGTTTTCTAACTGCACCTCCAGATGGCGCAGCAACCGTTCGATCTCCGGGAGTTCGTGAAGTGACCAATCAGGCATGGGACACACTTCGCCCCACCCGGCGTGCACACCGTCGGTCAGACCCACCAGAATCCCTTCGCGATGGGTGACCTCTGCGAACGCGGTGACCAAGGGACGACGAAGCGGCAGGTCGAAGCGAACCAGCTCTAACCTCATGACCGACCCAACGTGTGGAGGATCGCGGCGGCGACCGCATCGGGTTGCTCGAGGTGAGCGGCATGTCCAGCGTCCGGGATCAGATGCACGACCGCGTCCGGGAGTTGCTGGGCGAGTTCATTGGCGATCGAAACAAACTTGGTGTCGTCGGCTCCGACGATCAGTCCGACCGGGAGTTCAACGGTGGCGAGTTGGTCGTGCAGCGGGATCATCTGGCCGGTGCCGGCGGCGCGGAGGCTTTGGGCTAGGGCGGCTGGGTCGTTGCCGAGGCGTTGACGTCGAGCGGCGGCGAGTACGTCGGGGCCGAGCCGTTGCTGGGTGGCGAACAGTGGGTTGGCCATCCAACGGTCCACGAACGCTGCGAGGTCGTGTTCAATCAGTTGGGCGAGTTCTTCATCGGCTTCGATGCGGCTGCGCCGCTGTTCTGGTTCGGCCAGCCCGGCTGACGCACCGATCAACGACAACGACCGGATCGATTTCGGCGACCGACAGGCGCAGGCCAACGCCACTCGCCCACCGAGCGAATACCCCACCAGATCGAACGGTTCGGGGTAACGCGCAAGAAGTGCGTCGGCCATCTGCTCCACCCGGTACGCCTCACCGTCGTGGGGATGGGGTCCGTCGCCGTGCCCGGTCAGGTCGGGGGTGTCGACATCAAACCCCGAGAGCCGCCCGGCGAGGTCGGCCATGGTTGAACCATCGCCGGTAAAGCCGTGCAGCACAACGACGGTCACGACCCCGCGGTTTCGTTCACTGCGTCGCGGCAGGCTCGCCGCAGCGCCATGTCACCATCCGGTTCGATCGTCACCAACACCACGTCAACTCCGGGGGTGGTTCGTTGCACACATTCGGCAACGAGTTCGGCCAGATCATCGCCGGCGTCCACCGTATGCACCCGCACTCCGGCCAGGCCATCGAGTTCGGCCAGGTCAACTCCGTGGCGGGTCCTGAACAACGTCTCGTAATCGACCGCTTCGGCCTGTTGGTGAATGGGCAGCATCGAAAAGATCGCTCCTCCGTCGTTGTCGATACACACCACGGTCAGGTGCACACCCGCCCGTTGACCGGCCAACAAACCACCAACATCGTGCAGCAACGCCAGATCACCGGTAAAGACCACCACCGGGACGTCCGTTTGGGTGGCGCATCCCAACGCGGTCGACGGGATCCCGTCAATCCCCGACGCCCCCCGATTGCCGAGAAATCCGAGCGGTGTACCGGCCGGAACAAACGAATCGAGGTCGCGCACCGGCATCGAGTTGGATGTCACCACCAGCGACCCGGCGGGCACACCGGCGACGAGGTCGCGCACGACCGAAGCGCTGCTTCGGGTTGGTGACACGGCAAGCACCGCGTCGATAGCCTTCCCGGCCTGATCGTCCCGGCGACACCATTCGGTCAGCCAGTTTTGGTCATCGTCAGCGGATGGTTCCGGGTTGGTTGGGAACCAGCCAACCGCACTGATCGGATCGATGGCGAGTTGGTCGGTAGAGAGCGAGGACGGATCGTGCCAGCGCTGTTCGGGATCAACGAGGACCACTCGTTCGGGGCGCACCCGTTCCAACCAGAGTCGCAGCGGTTTGGTGGTGGGGCTGGCCCCGACCTGAACCACCACGTCGGGGCGCAGGTCGTCCACCAGTCCGGTGGCGAACAGCTGCTCGGCGTTGGCAATCACCGGTCCTTGATGGCGCCGAATCTGGCTCAACGGTTCACCAACGATCGGCCAGCCACGAGCTTGCGCTACCGCCACGAGATGGTCGGCGAGTTCCTGCTGGCCGCTGAGTCCCGACGCCGCGTCGGGGCCGACCACGATGAGGCCCCGGCCGTGGAGCAGCGAGGAAAGGTCATAGGGGGCGGCCACCAACGGCACCACCGTGTCGGTGGCGAACTGGCGGCACGGGATCGCACCGATGGGTTCGAGTGGCTGCCGCAACGGCCAGTTGAGATGAACCGGGCCTCGGCGGCTCCCGTTGGCTTGAGCCCACGCCCGCCGGGCCGCAAGTCCCGCCCCGGCCTCAGTCCATTCTGACGGAACCGGGAGGTCAGCGAACCAGCGCACGTTGCTACCAAAAAGGTTGACCTGATCGATGGTCTGGCCCGCCCCCCAGTCGCGAAGTTCCGGCGGTCGGTCGGCGGTACAGACGATCAGAGGAACCCCGGCGTGGTTGGCTTCAACGACCGCGGGGAGGTAATTCGCGGCTGCGGTTCCCGAGGTGCAGATCAACACGGAAGGACGGCCACTCAACCGGGCCTGACCGAGGGCAAAAAATCCGGCCGACCGTTCGTCGATCTGTATGTGGGTTCGCAGGCCAGGATGGGCGTGGAACGCCACCGAAAGCGGTGTCGAACGCGAACCGGGGCTGATCACGACATCGCGCACACCCAAGGCCTGGAGGGTCCCGGCGAAGGCCGCAATCGGGTCGTATACCGGATCGCTCATCGTGGAGCCTCCATGACGTCGAGCAGAGCCCGCAGCTTGACACCGGTCTCCGCGAGTTCCTCGGCCGGGTCAGAATCGGCGACGATTCCAGCACCCGCGAACAGCAGGGTCCGGTCCGGGTCAACTAGCGCCGACCGCAACGCCACCCGTATTTCGCCGTTGCCGTCAAGGTCGCACCAACCAACCGGAGCGGCGTACCAGCCGCGGTTAAACCCTTCATGGTCGCTAAGCCAGGCAAGGGCGGGTTCGCTCGGTGAACCCCCCACCGCCGATGTCGGGTGCAGCACCGCGGCGACCCGCAACACATCCATGTCTTCGAACCCGTCGCCGCGTCGTTCTACCTGAGCGGTGATCGGTGTGCGGAGATGCTGCACTCGGGCCAGACGCATCACTTCCGGCTCGGTGCAGGTTTCCCCCACCAGACCCAACGTGGCGAGACGATCGGTGATCTGGTCAACCACAAAGCGGTGCTCGGCACGAATCTTGGGTGAGTTCAGCATTGCCTGAGCCAGCGCCGCATCATCGTCGGCGTCTCCGCTCATGCTTACGGTGCCGGCCAGCGCCGCGGTGCTGACCTTGGTGCCGTTGAGGGTGACGAGTTGTTCCGGACTCGCCCCAAGAAACGTGCGTTGACCAACGCCAAACGCGAACGTGGCACAGTTCGGGAAACGGTCAACCAGCGCCCGAAGCACCGCGGCCTGATCCACCGAGGTTCGGGCAAACATGCGGGCCACCACGACCTTGTCGAAGCGTCCCTGTTTGATCTCGGCCACCGCTTCGGCCACGAGCTTTTCAAAGGCGGGGTCGTCGCTGGCCGGATCACCGTGCACGATCGAAGCGGCGGCGGTGGTGTCGGCGACGGGCGCCGCTGCCAGTTCTTCTAGGCGGCGTTCGAGCATGTCGAGCGCCTCGGCTTCGTCCTGATCGGCATCAAGGCTGGTGGCAGCCAGCAGCCACGATCCGTCAGGACGGTCGATCACCGTCACTTCCGGGAGGATCCAGCGGGCATCGGGAAACCCGGACCAGTCGGGGGCGCGGTGGGTTTCACCGCAGGCAAACGAGAACCCGCCGATGAGCAGTGGGGCCGGAGCCTGCGAGGGGCCGTGACGACGGATACGGGCCGCGAGCGCAGCCCGAGCAGCCGAAACGGTCGAGAACCGGGTGTCCCCGTGAGGTTGGATCGTTTCGGCGGCGCCGAGCCCGACCAGCGAGAACTGATCATCGGGGCTAACCCAGAGACTTCGGTGGTGATCTCGGGCACCAACAAAGATCGCGATCGGATCGATGCGGTGGTCCAGTCGACGGGCACAGACCACTACCCCACCAAGGTTGATGGCCTGATCTCCGAGTCGGGCTAGGGCCCGGCTACGCAGCGTTCGGTCGAAATGCTGTCCGACGAGCTGCGAGGCGACGGGGACCAGTCGACGCATCAGACCGGCCAGATCTTCGTCGCTACGGCCCTGACGGTCGCTGCTTCGTTTGAACAATTCGATGGCGTCGTCAACCAGATCTTCGACGTGGGTGGCGTGACGCATCGCCAACGAAGTCAACTCCTCCAACGACACGCCTTCGCTGACCAGAGTGCGGGCGGCTACCAGCATGTCGATTGCTTCTCCGGCGAAGCGTTGGTCGGCTCCCTCGCCGACCGGGGTCAACAAACCAGCACTCACCACCACGTCAACGATGAATTCGGGGACGTCGGCCCGGCGGGCCAACTCGGCTCGATCCAACGTCGGGTCCGCCGCGTTTTGCGCAGCCAGATCGGCGAGCAAACCCGGACGTTGGGCCTGGGCGAGTTCCCGGATTTGGGCCAGGCTAAAACCCTGCTCGGCGAGTCCGCGAATCTGACGAAGGCGTTCCAAATGCTGCTCGCCATACAACGCCCGACGGCCCGATCGCCGGGGCGGGTTGAGCAGTTGTTGGCGCTGGTAGTACCGGATCGTGTCAACGGCGACACCGGCGTGATCAGCCAGTTCTTCCACAAGGAACTCCACCCAGCAATTGTAGGAGCGATTGCTCACAGAGTGACCACTCCAAGAATGGGAGATTTGTTGCATCGTCTCGTTTCGGACCGGTGACGAACCGCCACCGCGTCATCTTCGGGCACTACGGTCAGGACATGACCGATGACGGCCTGCTGGCTGGCCCCCTCGACATCAACGCCTCCCGGCATTCCCGACCCGAATACCCCACCGTGGTCGCCTACCCGGGACTGGTGCTTGAAGACCGCGGCAGCCAGGTGGTCGGTGCGTTGATTAGTTTCGCTCCACCTCGCATTGTGCTTCGCGATCGCCACGGCCGAGACCACACCCTTCGCTACGCCGATGGTTCGCTACGAGCCGACATCGGCGGTAAAGGGGTTCCCTGCCGGCTGGTGCCCGCCCCCGCCACCCCCACCGAGCCGACCCGCACCGCCAGCGGATCGTTGGATCCGGGAACGGTTCCGGCCCGAGTGGCTCGGGCCAGTCGGATTTGGGTTGAAGGGATTCACGACGCCGAACTCATCGAGAAGGTCTGGGGTGACGATCTGCGGGTCGAAGGAGTGGTCGTCGAACCGCTCGATGGCGCCGACAACCTGGCGGAACGGATCCGCGGCTTCCGACCCGACGATCGACGACGGCTCGGCATCCTGCTCGACCATCTCGTGGAGGGCAGCAAAGAACAACGAATCGCCGACGAAATCGCCGACCGCAACGTGCTGATCACCGGTCACCCGTTCGTCGATATTTGGCAGGCCGTGAAACCGGCCGCGGCCGGGATCGACCGGTGGCCCGACGTTCCCCATGGTCAACCCTGGAAAGAAGGAGTGTTGGCACAACTCGGGATCGAACAATCATCGGGCGAATACTGGCGAATCCTGCTCGGCCGGGTAACCAGCTGGAAAGACTTGGAGACACCGCTGCTGGGTGCAGTCGAAGAACTCATCGACTTTGTCGCTCCTCCCGAAGACCAGTCATGAACTCACCCCCCAACATCATCTTGATCAACTGCGATGACCTCGGGTACGGCGACCTTGGCTGCTTCGGATCCGACCGGCACGACACCCCGCGGATCGACCAACTCGCCGCCGAAGGATCCCGGCTTACGTCGTTCTACGCCGCGTCACCGGTCTGTTCACCGTCGCGGGGGGCGATGCTGACCGGTTCGTATCCCCCGAGGATCGGTTTCGATGATTTCGATGGCCTGCACGTCTTGTTTCCGGGCCTTCCGGTGGGGTTGCACCCCGACGAACACACCCTGGCTTCGGTGCTCAAACAAGCCGGCTACGCCACCCAGATCGTTGGCAAATGGCATTGTGGCGATCAGCCTCCGTTTCTCCCTACCCGCCACGGCTTCGACCACTGGCTCGGCCTGCCGTACAGCAACGACATGGGACGCCAAGCCGGTGGGCTCAGCGACGACGAACAGGCGGCGATCCGGGCCGCCGGATACACCCTTCCACCACTTCCCTACCCACCGCTTCCGTTGCTGGCCGACGATGCGGTGATCGAAGCCCAACCGGACCAGACGATGCTCACCGCTCGCTACGTCGACGAAGCTCTGGAGTTTGTTCGAGCCCATCAGGACCACCCGTTCTTCTTGTATTTCGCACACATGCATGTGCATCTCCCGCTGTACGTCGAACAACGCTTCCACCAGTCATCAAACAACGGGCCGTACGGTGCCGCGGTTCACGCCATCGACTGGGCGACCGGAGTCCTGCTCGACGAACTTTCCACCCTCGGGCTCGACGCCAACACGGTCGTGATGTTCACCAGTGACAACGGTGCTTTGTGTCGGCCCGGCGAAGGCAGCAACGCTCCGCTGCGAGGAACCAAAGGAAGTACCCACGAAGGCGGAATGCGGGTACCAATGCTGATTCGTTGGCCCGAGCAGATCCCGGCCGGGGTAGTCAACGACGAACTGTCCTCGATGCTTGACCTGCTTCCGACCGTGGCCGACTGGGCCGGTATCGAACTTGACCCTCACCGAACCATCGACGGCCGCAGCCTCAACGCTGTACTCCGCCAGCAGCAGTCCAGTCCCCATCAAACGTTCGCCTACTACAACGGTTCGGCGCTCGAAGCGGTCCGAAACCAGCAGTTCAAGCTTCGACTGGTCAGCGGGTCTGGTGCCGCCAAGGTTCCTGCGCTTGCGCTCTACGACCTTGCCGCAGATCCGGGGGAATCCACCGACGTCATCGCCGACCATCCCGACGTCGTTGCCGGGCTGCTCGCCGCCGCCGACCAGTACCGCCAGCAACTCGGTGACACCCTGACCGGCACGGTAGGCACAGCTCGACGGCCGATCGGTCGAGTGGCCGAACCGGTGACCCTCACCAGCTACCAACCAGACCACCCGTACGTGATCGCCGAATACGACCTTCCCGACCGGGGCTAACCCCATTGCGCGGCGAGCAACGGGGGCCCGCTGATGATCAACGATCACCCGACGGCCGGGCAGCAACCGCTAGACCAGTGCCATGTTGATTGCGTTCTACGGCACGCTCCGGCCTGGTGAAGAAAACCATTACGTCGTTCGTTCCATTCCGGGGCAATGGCGTGAAGGCACCGTGCGGGGTTGGACTTACGACATCACCTGGGGTCCCGCCGACGGGTACCCGGGGATCAGCCTCGACCCCGACGGCCCGGAGGTCACCGTCACCGTGCTCGACAGTGCCGTGCTCGATCAACATCTCGAAGTCATCGACACCTTCGAAGGCCCCGGGTATCGACGGGTCGTGACTTCGGTGCTGCTCGACGACGGCCAGACCGCCGACGCTTTTCTTTACGAAACCGACCCGGAAGCCTGACCGCTTCCGCCGCGGGCCGGGCCATGAGCTGAGTCGCGGGTTGTGCCCTCAGCCGTTGGTTCCTGAGCCGGTAGACACCAACTGGCGTAGCAGCCGACCAGAGCCAGCGATGCCGAAAGCACAAACACGGCGGTGAACGAACCCCGCCAGTCGGCCAACGCGCCACCGATCTGAGGGGAAACAGCCTGAGAAAGGCCGAACGCCAACGTCGTAGCCGAAAACACCGGGCCATAACTGCGATCGTCGGTGTGGGTCACGACGTAAGCCGTGATTGTTGACGGGATACCGCTAAACATCACCCCGACCACGATCGCCGCACCAAACACCAGGACCAGCTGGCCGGTTAGCAGGCAGAGCGCGGCGAGCGACCAGGTACCGAACGCCGTCATCAAGGTGTGACGGTGCCCGATCCGGTCCGATACTGAACCCACCAGCAGGCCTCCCACCACCACGGCGAGGCCCACCACTGTGAACACCAACGCCGATCGCTGCGAACTCCAGCCAGCATCGTCTTCGAGCCGGGCCACCAAATAGCTGATGATCAAGATGTAGCTAAACCCGTAGGCGCTGTAAGCCGCGGTGAGGGCTTGCCAGCCACGCACCTGACGAAGCGCACCGAAGCCACCCAAACCACCAGCGGCCGACGGATGTTGACCTTCGGATCGCAGAAACAGCAATGCGGCCAGCAGCACCAGCAGCGCCACCACCAGCTCGATCCGGTACAGCTGCTGCCAGACCTGACCGTTACCACCCCGAAGCAAGGCGGCCATCCGACCAGCAAAGACGATGCCGAGCCCGATCCCCACCCCAGCGATCCCGGTGGCAAAACCTCGCCGTTCGGCAGGAAAGAGCCGCGCCGCGATCCCGGGAACGGGAACCCAAATCACCGCTCCACCCAAACCCATCATCACCAGCGCCCCGGCCAGAACCGGTGGCCGTTGGGTGAACGAGGCCAACGCCAGCCCCGAAGTCGAAAGGGTCAATCCGATTTTGACCAACCCGACCAGCGTGGCCCGAGACGCCAACCAGGCCACGACCACGGTCCCCAGAAGGTAGGCACCCACGTTGAGCGACCCGAACAAGCCAGCCGTCGTATTCGACCCGGAAAGCAGACCGTCGCGGGCCTCGGGCAGCACCACACCCCACGTGAAACGGCCAAACGCCTGAGCGACCATCGCCGACGAAATGGCGATGGCGAGGGTGAGCAATCGTCGCTGAGCGGCAGGCACCAGACCGAACCTAGTCCGGCAACGGGGGGCCAGCGAGTGCACCATTCGGGGCCGGATCTCCGGCCCGTTGGTGGCCGCTAAAGACCAGCGCCACCTGCTCCCCGGCGAAAGTCATACCGAGCTGCCGGGTCAGGACCAGAAGTCCGGCCAACCCCGAAGCCCCGGTCGGGCAAACCGCGATCCCGGTTTGTTCCTGACCCAATCGGTGAGCGGCGCGAAAATCGGGATCGTCAACCACCACCGGGAACCCTCCGCTGGCGAGCATGGCGTCGATGATCCACACCCAGTCGTAGGTCACGTCGTCAAGAATCCCGGTGGCGTAGGAAACCGGAGGCACCGGCCACGGCTCCATGTAACGATCGGGGTTGGCCTGCAGACGCGCCATGACTGCTTCCCGGACGGCATCGGTGGCCGGTCCGAGGTTCGCGGCCGCGGTCTGGCGTTCACGGTTCGTTGACGGCTGCTGACCTGCAAGTTCGGCCATCACCCGATCCCAGGCCCGTACCAGCGGATGGTTGCCGTCGGGTTGCACGGCGTGAACGATCGGCAGGGGTGCGTCCGCCCCGAGTCGCAAACCGGTAACTAACGCCGTGGCCAAGGCACCACCTCCGACTTGGATCACCAGCCGGTCAAGTCCGGAGTCGACCTGGTCGAGCATCTCGTAGGCGAGAGTGCGGGCCCCGTCGATCGTGGTTGGCGTGTCGGTTCCTTGACACGAAAAGCCGGTAGCTCCCGCGTCGAGGGCCTCCACCATGGCGTGGTACGCCGGATCACCGAGCCGGCCGTCGCGCCGTGCACAGCGCACTACCGACGCCCCGAGGCGTTCGATTTCGTCGGTGACCGTGCGATCCGCCCAGTCTGGAACGAAGACGTCGAGGGGTCGATGACTCGCAGCGGCGATCACCGCGGCGGCCAGCGCCGCGTTGCCGCAGCTCGCAATGGCCAGCCGATCAGGCTCATCGACCAAAGGCGCGGAGCGTGCGCTGAGTGCTTCGTTGAGCGCCAACCCGAGCGCGACTCCAAACAGATGCCGTCCTTTGTGCGATCCGGACACATTGCCAGTTTCATCTTTGACCCAGAGGCTGGCGCTGGCGTCGAGACCTACCGCATCGGCGAGCTGGCGCTGACGCAGAAACGGTGTCACCGCAAAACCGTGGCCATCGACCGCCGCAACCGCGTCGTCTAACTCGGCGATTACTTGCAAGACCTGGGTTCGTTCCAGCCCTGCCGCTTCCGCCGCCGCGACCACCTCAAGGCGGTCGACGTAACGAGCAAAAGTTGAGGGTCGTGTCACGGTCTCAGTCGTCGCGGCGCGTGCCGGTGCGTTCGTTGAACTCCCGAATCATCTCGTCCCAATCCGCCGTGAAATGACGCAATCCATCCCAGAATCGTTGATCGGCGCGAGCCGTGAAATCCTCAAACGAGGTGCCCTGCTGCTCCACCCAGGTGAAGTACCCCAGGTTGAAGATCCGTCGGCGTTCTTGTTCGTTGAGCGGAAGGTGTTGGGCGGTGTCACCCGCTTCGAGTTCACGGGCAAAATCTGCCGCGGCGGCCACTGCGTCGTACCCGTCAGGGTGGCGGATAGCGAGGTAGTCGGCCCGTTCGGCGTCGTAGAGTTCGCTGCCGTCGGTGGCGACGGTCACGATCACGTCGTCTCGTCCCAACCCGTAGGTCTTGGCCACCGAGATGGCGGCCAGCGCATTACAGATCGACGAGTATCCGAGGTGCACGAGGCTTTCAACCAGCGCCGGATCGAGCCCCACCCGGTCCACCAGATGGGCCCGACCGGCGTCGGTGTTGAACAACGCGTCGAGCGCGTCGGTTGAACGATCGCTGACCGCCACGACGTCGTCGGTGTTCATCACGTTGTGGATCAGCGGGACGTGCTTGTCGCCGATCCCCTGAATGTTGTGATCACCGAACCCGTTTTCGAGCAGCGTCGGGCATTCCAACGCCTCAACCGCGACCGTGCGTGAACCGAACTGGTCTTTGAGATAGTCGCCGGCCCCTAACGTGCCTGCCGACCCGGAAGCGGAGATGAAGGCGAACAGCCGAGCGTTGGCGTGTCCTTCGGTGGCGTGCGAGAACACCGAAGCGAGCGCCGGCCCGGTCACCGAGTAGTGGCCGAGATGGTTGGAGAACTCCGAGAACTGGTTGATGATCTCGATCTCCGGGTCTTTTTCGAGTTCGTTGCAGGCGTCATAGATTTCTTTGACGTTCGACTCGGTACCGGGAGTCCGGATGATGTCGTGGGCGGGGTCGAGCGTCCACTGTTCCAGCCAATCAAACCGGGCCTTGCTCATTCCTTCGGGCAGTACCGCAACCCCTCGACAGTCCATGATCCGCGAAATCGCAATCCCGCCGCGGGCGTAGTTGCCGGTCGACGGCCAGACCGCGCGGTGGTGGGTCGGGTCGAACCGTCCGGTAACCAACCTCGGCACGAGGCAGCTGTAGGCAGCCAACACCTTGTGGGCTTTGATCATCGGGAACCGGTTGCCGAACGCCAACACGATGCGCGCCTCAACCCCGGTCAAGGCGGGGGGCAGTTCAAGGTAGTCCGGCACCCGATGAGGGCCCGTGCCGTCGAGATGTCCGAACCAGTGCACCCGGAACAGGTTCCGACTGTCGGGTTCGTTGCGGTCCAACCCGACCAGAGGCTCAAGGCGGGCCGCCGGGATGGTGGCCGGATCCGCGAGTTCCGCGAAGGTCGGTAGGGCGATGTTTCGGTCGGCGAAGCGCTGCACCGTGCGGTCATAGACGGCTTGGTCAGCGATCTCGGTGGTGAGACCCAGCGAACGGTGGGCCCGTGCGACTTCCTGGTCGTCCATCACGCGTTTTGACATTCTGTAAAACTACCGCATCCGGGCGGCCTGGACACTGGCGTTTAGATGGCGGTTTCGTGGCCTTCCCAGTACGGGTCCCGGAGACGCCGCTTGTAGAGCTTGCCGTTGGGATCGCGAGGCATCTCGTCGGTGTAGTCGATGGTGCGGGGCAGCTTCTGTTTGGCGATCTGCGTTCGGAGCCATTCCAAGATGGTGGCGGTGGTTTCGTCCCCCGCTTCCCAACCGTCGCGCAGTTCGACCACCGCTTTGATTTCCTCACCGGTATCAGGGTTGGGAACCCCAAAGACCGCCACGTCGCCGACCGCTTCGTGTTGCACCAGCGACCCTTCGATCTCGGCCGGGTAGATGTTGACCCCGCCGACGATGATCATGTCGTTGGCCCGATCGTTGAGGAACAAGAACCCGTCTTCATCGAGGTATCCCACATCACCGACCGTGAAGAAGTCACGGAGTCGAGACTTCTGGGTCTTTTCGTCGTCGCCTCGATACTCGAAGGTCTGGCCCTGCATCTTCATGTAGACCGTGCCACTCACAAACGCAGGCAGATCGTTACCGTCGTCGTCAACAACGATCACTTCCGAAATCGGCCAGGGCTTGCCGACCGTTCCCGGTTTGGCCAGCCACTCCTGCGGGCCGACGTAGGTCCCTCCCCCTTCGGTCGCCGCGTAGTACTCCCAGATCGAATCGCCCCACCATTGGATCATCCGGCGTTTGGTCTCGACGGGGCAGGGGGCGGCCGCGTGGACCATGCGGCGCAGCGATGACACGTCGTAGCGTTCCCGTACTTCTTCGGGGAGTTGCAGCAGTCGGTTGAACATGGTTGGCACCATGTGCGAAGTGGTGACCTGATACCGCTCGATTCGTTCGAGGGCACCTTCCGGGGTCCAGCGGTCCATCAACACCACCGAATGGCCCATGTGGAGCGACATCGTGGTCCAGTTGTTGACCGCCGTGTGATAGAGCGGCGCCTGAGTGATCTGCACGTTGCCGTCGTGTGGCATGGTCCCAAACAGCAGGAACAACCCGCCCGACGCGGCTGCGGCATCGTCGGGATGACGAGGGTCAAGATCTCGTTTCACCCCTTTGGGTCGTCCGGTTGTGCCCGACGTATAGAACATGAACGATCCGGTGGCGAGATCGTCAGGGCGGTCCGAGGACTGCTGGTCGATCAGGTCGGCGAACGGCCGAAACCCCGGCACGTCACCGATCGCAAACCGGTTCTCGACTGGGGTCACGCAGTCCTCAAGGATCCGCACCGCCTCGTCGGCGAACTCGTCGCTCACAATCAGCGCTTTGGTGTTCGAATCGTTGACGATGTAGCTGATCTCGGGTCCGACAAGGTGCCAGTTGACGGTGGTGACGTACAGCCCCGACTGGTAGGCCGCGAGACACACCGCGATCTGCTCGAACGAGTTCGGCAGCACCGTCGTGACTTGATCGCCGACTTCCAACCCGGCGGCTCGAAGACCTCGAGAAATCCGGTTGGTGAGCGCGGCCAGTTGGCCATAGGTGAGCTCGTTGTAGTCAGGGTCGACCACCGCCAGAAAGTCAGGGTCGGCTTCTGCAATTTTCCATACGCCCAGAGCATCAGTGTTGGCCATGGGGGCATTCTTCGGTGTTGCCGCACCCCGACGCCAATTGACACCAAAAAAACTGGTGGGTTGGGTCGCTCAAGCAGCGGCCGGATGAGTGAATCCGGGAGACCTCGGGGAGGTTCAGCTCACCGGTTCGACGGGGTTGATGCTGGCTAGTTCGAAGATGTCGAGTCGGTCGCGCCACCACGAAGCAGGGACCATGGTGCGGCCCGGAAGCTCGCGCAACGCCACGTCGACCAGTTCGATCACGTCGTGACGGTTTGCCGCTTCGAGGCGGAGATCGAGAAGTGCGTCCATAACTCGGGATCGACTACAAACGTCGCCGTCGATGCTTTCTCGAATGGACCGGATGACCGTTGCAAGCTCGCCTTCAGACACGAACACCGACTCCTCTCTGGGTCCGGAGACCCAACTGACTACTTCTGCTTAGCACGGTACAGGTACCGGCAACTCACATCTATGTGGCAATTCACCACATTGGGTACCACCTCGGTCACCAGACAACCTGAAACCAAACCAAAGGTGGAACCACACGCTAACGCACCGGGTAGAGCGTGTAGCAGTCGGGAGAGGTGATCTGGCCACTACCGAACTACACCACACGGGTGTGACAGGATCAGGGCCATGACCAACACCAACCCCTCCGCTCCCCAGCTCAAAGTCGGAATCCAAATCCAGCCTCAGGCCACCTCAGTGGACGCCATGCGTCAGGCCTGGCGGGCCGCTGACCAGATGGGCGCAGACTCCATTTGGATCTGGGACCACTTCTACCCACTCTTCGGCGACCCCGACGCCACCCACTTCGAAGCATGGACGCTGCTGTCGGTCATGGCGGCCGACACCAGCCACGCCCAACTCGGCACCCTCGTCACCGGCAACAGCTACCGCAACCCGGAACTGCTGGCCGACATGGCCCGCACCATCGATCATGTCGCCAACGGGCGTCTCTACCTCGCGGTGGGGGCCGGCTGGTTCGAACGCGATTACACCGAATACGGCTACGAGTTCGGCACCGTCGGGAGTCGGCTGCGTCAACTCGAAGCCGACCTGCCCCGGATGAAAGAACGGTTGGCCAAACTTAACCCCACCGCGGTGGGGCCGATGCCGATCATGATCGGTGGGTCCGGACAGAAAGTGACCCTGCGACTGGTCGCAGAATACGCCGACCTCTGGAACTGTTTCGGCCCACCCGACAACGTTCGCCACCTCTGCGGAGTGCTCGATGACTGGTGCGCCAAAGTAGGTCGCAACCCGGCCGAAATCGAGCGAACCGTGGCCGTGTCTACCGACGATGTCGACGACGTTGAGCGCTACCTCGAGGCCGGAGCCAGCCATATCATCGTGATGACCCCCGACCCGTTCGACCTCAGCCCGCTTCAACGGTTGATCGAACAACGAGACCGGATCCAGAGTTAGCCTGCGACCATGTCAAGCGACCGCCCCCTCAACGAGCAAATCCGTTTCGAACTGCGCGGCAAGGTGGCGTGGATCATCATCGACCGGCCCGAAGTCGGCAACGCGCTCAACCCGCCGTGCCGAAACCGGATCCGTGACCTCATCAACGAACTCAACGTTTCCAAACAGGCCCGTTGCATCGTGTTGACCGCAACCGGCGAAAAACTGTTCTGCCCCGGAGCTGACCTTTCTCATCCGTACGAAAAGGACCGGCCCGACGACGTTCCTCAACAGGTGGTGGGTGATCCGCGGCGGCTCATGCTTGACGGGCAGTACACGCTGTTCCCCGCGATCCTTGATAGCGACATCCCGATCATCGCCGCGGTCAACGGCACTGCGGCCGGGATGGGGGCCCATCTGGCGCTGGCCTGTGATCTGGTGATCGCCGCCGACAACACCAAGTTTGTTGAGGTGTTCGCTCGACGGGGACTCGTTCCAGACGCGCTCGGCGCCTGGCTCCTACCCCGAATCATCGGGATGCGCCGAACCATGGAACTGTTCCTGTTCGCCCGCGACCTTCCCGCCACCGAAGCCGAATCGTTGGGGCTGGTCAACAAGACGGTTCCGGCCGCCGAACTCGAACAGCAGGCGACGGCGTGGGCCGAACAAATCGCGGCGGGTCCGACCGTGGCGTTCGGTTTGGCCAAATGGCTGGTCAACCAGAGCCTCGACGTTGACCGCCAGACGATGATCCATAACGAAGCGCTTGCGGTTGAGATGAACACCTACTCGCAGGACTCTCAGGAAGGGATCGCTAGCTTCCGGGAACGCCGCGACCCCGAATGGAAGGGCTACTAGCCCCACCGTTGGTCGAGCCCCACCGTTGGTCGAGCCCCACCGTTGACTAGGACCGAAACGACACCGGCAGCCGCTCCACACCGCGCAACGTGATGCGACTCCGCCAGGTCGGTTCCTCCGTGATGTCCCAGTGGTCGTAGCGATCCAGCAGTTGCCCCAGCAGCACCTGACCTTCGAGTCGGGCCAGCGCCGCTCCGAGGCAGAAATGGATCCCTGAACCAAACGACAACACCTGCGAATCAGTGCGGGTCACATCGAAACGGTCCGGGTCGTCAACCAGCTGCGGGTCGCGGTTCGCCGCCCCCAACAACACCATGGTGCTGGAACCAGCCGGCAGGGTCACCCCGGCAATTTCGATGTCGTCAAACAGGTAACGGCCGTCGAGTTGAACCGGAGGATCGAAACGCAGCACTTCTTCGATGGCACCCGGAATCAGCGAACGATCCGCCCGTAACAACGCCAACTGTTCAGGGTGGGCGACCAACTGGCGCACCGTGTTGCCGAGCAGATGGGTGGTGGTTTCGAATCCGGCGG
>JAFMKU010000020.1 GCA_017852795.1 Candidatus Neomicrothrix sp. | reverse complement strand
CCACCGAGAGCGATCAGCGACTACGAGGAACGGCCCGACGGCGGCCCAATGGCACACCTCGCCGAGATCTACCGATCCGTCGCCGACCAACGAGATGATGTTCAAGTTCTAGACATCACTCCGATCGTCTGCCCTGATGGCCCACCCTGTGCCCGAGAAGTCGACGGGATGGTGATTCGGCCTGATGGTGGCCACTATTCCGAGGAAAGCGCCCCGTGGTTGATCGAAAAGGTCTTTCCTGTCATTCGGGACCTTCGATGGCCAGCGGAGGTCGTTCCCCGACGCTGAGGCGCTTCGGGTCAGACGTCGTGGAAGTCGAGGTATTGAACGTCCAGCGGTCCAGCCAGGATCGGGGCGAGCGCCTCCATCATTCCGGTTTCCCCCCGCCACTTCAGGTACGCCTCATGGTCGGCGCGGGTTTCGAACTTCTCCCAGAGCACCACCGTGTCGGGCTGGTCAACATCGGTGTAGGTCTCTACCGAAAGGCAACCCGGAAACGCCCTCGTGTCGGCCAACGCGTGAGAAAGCATCTGCACAAGGTCGTTTCCCTTTCCAGGTTGGCAAGGAAACACGGCTTTGACGGTTTGCGGCATCGAGAACTCCCTCAGTTCGGTTCGCAGCGAACCTAGCCGTTGATCAAACAGCCGCCAAGAACCTGCCGTACCTCGAAGGGCTGTCACAGCCGGGGACTAGTGTCTCCACCGTGAAGCTCTCTCCCTGCCATCGGCACCACAGCAGCCGCAAACCGCAACGAAATTCGGTGTTACCTCACCTCGGAGGCACCCAGTGAAATTCCTTCACGCAGCAGATCTTCATATCGGAACGCCGCTCGGCTCGCTCGGGGGTACCGCGGCAATTCCCGAAACCGACCTCGAAGAGCTCCTGCACGAAATGGGTGCTGCGTACGACCACCTCATCGACCTGGCGATCAACGAACAGGTTGCGTTTGTGGTCTTTGCCGGTGATGTCTACGACAGTGCTGAAGCCCAAGATGCTCAACAGCGGCGATTTCAAGACGGGCTGGAACGGCTCGATGCCGCCGGGATACCCGTCTACATCGCGCTCGGAAACCACGATCCGGCCCGCCGATTCTCCCCCCGTCGCCCCTACCCCGCCAACGTGCATTTCTTTGCCACCGACACCCCGGACGATTTCGAACTCGTCGTCAACGGGGTCACGGTTCGTGTCGCTGGCATCAGTTTCGGTTCGCGATCGGTACCGGACAATCTTGCGCATCGGTTCGCTGACCTTCCGCCGGCCGAACTACGGATTGGCGTGTTGCACACTAGCTTGGCCGGGAGCGCCGAACACGACACGTACGCCCCGTGCAGCGTGGACGACCTACGTTCCGCACCGGTTGATTACTGGGCATTGGGCCATATTCACCTGCGAGACGTTAACGGTCTGGGCCCAGGCCGTTGGTACGCCTACCCCGGAAATCTTCAAGGCCGAAGCTTCAAGCCTTCTGAATGCCACCCCAAGGGTGTCCTAATCGTTCCCTTCGATGCTCACGGTGTTGGTGAACCCGAGTTCCGAACCGTCGACACGGTCCGGTTTGTGAACCTGACGCTCGACGTCAGCGACTACGACCAGGTCGCTGACCTTCATGAACTTGTCGACGACCTGCTTCGGACCGAAGCCGCCAACCAAGACAACCGCACTCTGGTGGCCCGGGTTGACTTCGTTGGGCGAAATCGCAACGAATTCATCAACGATCTTCGCAGAGAAGTGGTTTCCGGCAAGTTCCTTAAGGATTTCCACACCGATAGGCACCGGTCTGGACAACGCCGGATCCTCGCCCGAATTACTTCTCGGGTAGAAGCCGCACTCGACCCTGAACGCCTCCGCCAAGGCGACGATCTGTTGGCGCTCGCGCTGCGAGCACTCGACCAGTGGGACGACACGAAACTCACCGAACAACTCGAATCGCTTCTCCACAGCAAATTTGATGTTTACCTCGAACGCACTCCTGAGGCGCTCAACGCGATCCGCCAGCACATCGAACTCGCACTCGCTGAGGAGATCCAGCCATGACCTCCGAACCCAGCACCCAACCAGACACCAGCGCACAGAAGCCACTGGTCATCAACCGGGTGACCGGCGGCCGCTTCGGGCGGTTCTCTGAGCGTCGACTCGATCTTGCCGAAGGGTTCTGCGTTGTTCACGGACCAAATGAGAGCGGCAAATCGACCCTGAGCGAACTCATCGCCTGGTTGATCGCCGGGTCGACGTCTGATCCTCAGCACGCCCAGCGCTACGCCGGATCAAGCAACGACGACAAACTCGACGGTTCCCTTACCGGCACATTCGATGATCGTGAACTCACCATTGAGCGCACGTTTCGGGTGAAGCAACGGCGAGGAGGTCAACTTGGCGCTGAAACCATTCATCTCGCGGGACGATCGTTGACCACCGAACAATGGTGTTCGGTTACCGGGGTCGGAAGCGGAGACGAGTTTTTTCAACGCTACCGAATCACCGATCACCGCGAGGTTCTCTCGGTCAGCGAACTTCTCGCAGATCTCGGTCTCGGCACCCCAAGCACCCGGTCGACGTCAGCCATCCTGAAAAGTCTTAAAGATCAGGCGCAGACAACCGTTCCGGCGAGCGGTTCACGATTGAGTTCGACCTCCGCACACGACCACCTCGCCCGGCTCGAAGCACTCTCGCGTCAGCGAGACGAAGCAACCCGGGCGATGGCCGACATCAAGGACAAAGAAACACGCCTCGATGAACTCACTGACAAGATCAGCAAACTCGATGATCTGATGATCAAAGAAGCGACCATCATCGATCGGCTTCAAGGTGCGTTGAAGCTTCTCGAAACCAAGCAACAACTTGACGAAATCATCGCTCAACAAGCTGGCCTCACCCCACCCGACCCAATCTGGACCAACGGACTCACCGATCCCGGTGCTACCCGAAGCGCCATCACCAGAATCGAGAGCGCCGAAAAAAACCATCGGGAAATGGCCTCCACCCTCGCTAACCATGGCGCGAGCTCAGGGCTGAGCCCATCGGAACTTGAGGGTCTTACGATCCCCAGCACGGCCGACGCCCGAGTCAAAACAGCCGAACACGCACTCGATCCTTCAGCGCTCGACAAGATCAACCACGACCTTGCGGAGGTATCCAAGACCATCGAAGACGCAGAGGCGCAACAAGCCCACCTCGCGTCAGAACTAAAGGTGTCAGTCACCGATCTCGAACGGTTGGCATCTCCGCTTCTCGACGAGCAGGACGTCAACCTCAAGGTGGCGTACTGGGTGAACGCTGCCGAGGCCGTCGAAACGATCGAATCGAAACTGGCAGCCGCAAAACGAACCCTTAGCCAGGTCTCCGGCACCGACGCACCATCGAAGCGCGTAACCGACCCATCGGCGGGTCGGGAGCGGGCACGGCCCGCTTTGGTCGCACTCGCCGTAGCTGGCGTATCCCTTCCGTCCGTACTTGCCTTCGTGCATCCGCTCCTTTCGATAGGGGCTGCCTTTGTGGTGGCTGCGCTCGGTGTCGTTGTGTACCGTCGGATCGCGAACCGACCATCGGCTGACTACACCCTCGCCAACGGTGCTGTAAGCGAGCTTGGAGAAGCCCAGCGTTTACTTGATCTCCTTCCTAACCAGTTACAGAACGCCACCATCGACGCATCCAAGCAAGCGTTGGCGCTGAACCAGTTACTTTCCGATGTGGGGTACCCACCGGTCGAGGACTCGCGGCAAGCCGCGACGCTCAACCGGCAACGCAGCACTGTGGCTAAACTTGTCACCACCGTTCGCGATGGTCAACGCCGTCGAGAGTCGCTGCTGACCGCCCAAAGCGACGCCGAATCCGCAGCCGACGAGGCCCGTGCCGACCTCAGTGCACTGAACCGTGAATGTGGATTGCCGGACCGGTTTGCACCTCTCAATCAGCAACTCCTCGGCCAGCTTCGGATACTGCTCAGCGAACGCGAATCTGTGCACGAACACGCAAACCGCACCGCCGATCTCCGAACCCAACTGAGTGAACTTCTGGGATCGGAACAGCTCGCGGCGCTCGATATCGGCGAACTGGACCGAGCCTTCAACAACGCCCAAACCGCTGCTGACGCACAAACCGAAATCGCCGGGAAGCGTTCGACGCTCGAACAGACCTTGACGAACGCCACGGCAAGCGACCCTGAGGTTCGTGAGATCCTGAACGATCCAGACACCAACGCTGAACATCTCCAGGAACGAATTCGCCTCCACAGCTCCACCCGAGAAGAGCATCGATCCGAACGCGACGAGGCGAAACAGGATCAAGGAAGCATCCAATCCGAAATCAGCCGGTTGCAACAACGGTCGGATCTTCCTGCGCTCAACTACCTCGACGTGCAGATTCGTGCCGACCTCTTCGAGACACTCCAGCAGGGGGCGGGGCAATGGCTGGCCCACCAGTTGGTTACCAGTCTGCGCGATGGTTTCGAACGTGACCGGCAACCCGACCTGGTTCGACGAGCGTCAGAGATCGTTGAAGCCGCAACCGGTGGTCTCTGGACGGGGCTTCGGGTTGACGAAAACAACGAACGTTTCGAGGTGATGTATCGAAACGGGCAACGCCACCAAGAATCATCGCTGTCATCCGGGGCTCAAGAACTGTTACGAATCGCACTGCAGGTTGCGGTAGCCGACGCCCACGGCGCACACCACCAGATACATCTGCCGCTGCTGTGCGACGACCCGACCGGCGACATCGACAGCGACCGGAGTCCGCACGTGTTTGCGCTCTTGGCTCGCTGTGCCGAACAACGTCAGGTCATTTTGTTCACGCACGACGAACGCTCCGTCGCACTGGCCGCTGAAGCCGGCGCGACCGTGATTGACATCAACCAAAGCGAGAAACTCAACCCGTAACCCGACCACACCAGGTTCTCACCCGGTTGCCGTTAGGAAACCCCGGTTGCCGCTAGGAAATGAGGTTGCCGTAGCGGTGCAACGTCCGACTCACCGCCTGCTCACGCAAGTAATGCAGAAGCTCTAGGCGACCTTCACCGGTCACCGGATCGTCAGCTACGTGAAGACCCCTTCGATGCGCCGCGGCGCGAACCGTTTCGTGAGCGATACCCACCACACGCAAACGTTCAACCGGGAGCGAAGCCAACCGATCCGCGAACATTGCTGGCGATTCGTCGGCGGCGAGCGACAGCACCACCGGGACACCGCAACGATCTGCCGCGGCCAGAACCCGGTCTACCTCTACCGGGTCAGCGTCGGCTTCTGCCCGGACCGCAACCCCAGACACCGGACGGTACCGGAAGACGTTCGCTTCGCAGAACAACCCGGTCGGATCGTGTTCAATCGCGAACTCAGACGCCCAGGCTTGCTCGTCGGAACGGCGGGCGGCCGCCAACCACTCGTCATCTACCGGTTGCTGGTCACGGCTCCAAACACCCAGCATCGCCACGTAATTCGGGCCACCCGCCTTAGCTCCCGGGCCGATACTTGAACGCTTCCAGCCCCCAAACGGCTGCCGACAGACGATCGCACCGGTGATCACCCGGTTGACATAGGCATTACCTACCTCGACCGAATCCATCCACCGTTCTACTTCGTTGGGGTCGAGCGAATGGATACCGCCCGTCAACCCAAACGAGGTGGCGTTCTGAACCGCGATCGCCTCGTCAAGGGTGTCTACGTGAATCAGCCCCAACACCGGTCCGAAACATTCGGTCTGGTGGAACCAACTCCCCGGTTTCACATCCAAGCGAACCCCAGGACCCCAAATCGCGTCACCGACCGGTTCAGGTGCGACCAGCCACGTTTCGTCGTCGTCAAGGGTGGTCAACGCTCGAAGCAGTTTGCCGGTTGGTGCCGCCACCAACGGTCCGGTATCGGTCGACAAGTCAGTCGAAGCGCCAACGTGCAAACCGGTCACGGCATCCACGAGCTGCCGGCGGAACCGTTCCGACGAGTAGATGGAACCAACACAGATAGCCAGACTCGCAGCCGAACATTTCTGTCCGCTGTGGCCAAACGCCGACGCCACCAAATCCGCAACCGCGAGGTCTACGTCGGCACTCGGCGTGATGATCAACGAGTTCTTTCCCGAAGTCTCCGCGAACAACTTCAGATCGGGACGCCAAGACCGAAACAGTTCGGCAGTTTCATAGGCACCGGTCAAAATCACTGCTGACACGTCGGGATGGGTGATTACCCGTTGACCAACTTCGTTATCAGGCACCCGAACCAACTGGAGCACATCGGTCGGCACCCCGGCTTCCCAACAACATTCGGCCACCAGCGCCGAACACGCTGGAACTTCTGGTGCCGGTTTCAACAACACGCTGTTGCCTGCGGCCAGAGCCGCGAACACCCCTCCTGCCGGGATGGCTACCGGAAAGTTCCAAGGTGGAGCGACCGTGACGACCCCCAACGGAGCAAACGACACCCCATCGAACTGGCCAAGGTCACAGGCCCGATCTCCATACCAGCGGGCGAAATCGATCGCTTCTGAAACTTCAGGATCGGCTTGGGCAAACGTCTTTCGCCCCTCATGGACCATTGCCGCGATGAACTCACCTCGACGGTCAGCCATCCGATCCGCTACTTGGTACAGCACCGCCTGACGTTCCCTCGGAGCCAAGGCCGCCCACCGGAGACCGGCTTGTTGGGCCCGCTCCACACAGTCATCGACCGCAGATGGTTCCGTGAGCATCGGCGGCACCTTCGGGGAAGGCATCGACATGACTTGCCCAGCCCACGCCCGAACGTTTGGCAACGCCGGATCCGAGTCAGGTTCGTTGACAAACGGTGTGCCCGGCGAAATGGACGTACCTGCGATTCGTTCCATCCGGCGCGGCCGCGAAGAAACACCCCACCGGGACGCGACCGCGTTGCGGAACTTGGCCTCTTCGGCCGCGAACGAGTCAGAACCTGGTTCCAGTCCAAAGAGGTGACGGATGAAGTTGTCCGACGACGCGTTCTCCTCCAATCGTCGAAACAGGTAGCTGATGGCCACATCGAAATCGCTGGCTTTCACGACCGGCGTGTACAGCAGCGGATGTCTGCCGTTGTTGCTCAATAGCCGGGCTTGAGTCGCGGCCATCCCCTCCAACATTTCGATCTCGAGACGGTCGCTTACCTGGCGCCGGTCAGCGAGCAGCAACGCCCAGGCGACATCGAAAAGGTTGTGACTGGCCACGCCGACCCGCATCGAACCCATACGTTCCGGGGTCAACAACCAATCAAGGCATCGTTTGTAGTTGGCGTCGGTCTCCGCTTTGCTTCCGTACGGGGCGAGTTCCCAACCATGAATGGCAGCCTCGACCCGTTCCATCGCCAGGTTCGCACCTTTCACCAACCGAACCTTGATCTCACCACCCGGTTGCCCGTCGATTTGTTTCTGCTGACGCTGCTGGGCCCACGCTGAGAGTCTTTGCAACGCCGCAAACGAATCCGGGAGGTAGGCCTGAAGCACGATGCCCGCCTTCACATGCACCAACTCCGGTTCATCGAGCACCGACATAAACGCGGTCAGCGTCAACTCAAGATCGTGGTACTCCTCCATGTCGAGGTTGATGAACGTCGGTGGGCTGGTCTTGCTGGCATCATGAAACAACAAGCGGAGGCGGTCGCTGACCTTCCGCAGGCAGGTGTCGTAATCCCAGTAGTTGAGGTGTGGCACCAGCGACGAGAGCTTCACCGAGACGTAGTCGATGTCGGGTTCCTGAAGCATCCGCCGGGCTTCGTGGAGTCGACGATCGGCTTCGCTTTGACCGAGCACCGCTTCACCCAGCAGGTTCACGTTCAGCTTGAACCCGGAGGTTCGACGGTCAGCGAGGTGTCGTCGTAGGTGTTTCGGTTCGGAGTCCACCACCAGATGTCCGACGATTCCTCGAAGTCGACGTTGCGCCAACGGCATGACCAGCCACGGAGCCAACGGTGCCAGACGAGCACCAACCCGGAGTAGGAGACGATCGAACGGCGATAAGAAGCCGGGCAGCGGTGAACCCACCACCAGCGACTGCAACTGCTGGGCGGCTAACCGTTGATCATCGGAACGAACCACCCGATCCACAAACGACATCGCGAAAGCAACCCCGTCCGGATCGGCAACGACCCCTTCAAGTTGCTCCGCACCTTTGCGCTCGGCCCGGGATTGGATCGCTGCGGCTTCGCTAAGCCATGCAACGACCAGCGCCACCGCGGCGTCGGTGAGGTCAGCGTCAAGCACCGACTGATCCTCCGGAGGTTGCGGCGCTCCGTTTTCGTTCAACGAATTGGTCACGTAATGCTTTCGGCGATCTGCGTGAGCGGTTTCCAATCCACCCGGGGTCGATCACTCCACAACCGTTCCAGTTGGTAAAAATCTCGCTGGGTTTGAAGAAACACATGCACCACGAACGCACCGTAATCAAGCAGGACCCATTCCCGCTCTCCGAGGCCTTCCACCCGCAACGGGCCTGGTCCGCCGATCTTCTTGATCCCGGCTTCTATCCCGTCAACGATCGCCGCGACCTGGCGAGGGTTAGAACCGCTGGTGATCACGAAATAGTCCGAGACGGAAAGGACTTCGCCAACATCGACGATGATTGTCTCGTTGGCTTTCTTTTCGTCGGCGTACGCCGCGGCAGCCTGCACGAGGTCAAGAAGCGCCGTTGTTTCGGTCATGACGCCATCCAATCGGATCCGATCGTCACGGTCATGTCGACGGGTTGATCGGTACGAAGATCTGCCACCAGCACTGCGTTGAGCTCCTCAGCCAATTGTTCAGCCGCGTCGGCTGATCCCTGACGATGATACGCCACCTGCGTTTCAGAAACCCCAAAGATTTCGACGTTGCCGACCACGACAATTTCGGTTCGCCAACTCAACGACTCGATGGCGACATCGAGCATCGCCGAGTCGGTGGTTCCGTTGAGCAAGCGAACCGACGCCCACGTCTCCCCCGCGGGCGCAACCGGGAGCGCCACCATGCGACGTGCCATCTCAGCCACCCAATCTATGCCTTGTTTGTTCAGTTCGTAGATCAAAACGTCGGCAGTTTCATCCACGGGTGCGACCGGAAGCACATCAACCGCTGATTGGCCGGTGCCGAGAACCGAAACCACCCTCGGCACTCCGGCATAGAACCCAAGCACCGTGTCGGAAAGGTCATCGGCTGCGCCGATCCCGGCCAGCCAACTCTGCCAGATGGCTTGCTGGCGGATGGTCCGGTTGACCCCGGCCTCACCCGGATTGACAAAGCCGTACAATCTGGCCAGATCCACTCCGTCAAGGCGGGCGGGCCCGCTCGAAAGCCAGACGTCGCGGTCGCCGACCGCGTCAACGACTTCGAGATCGTCAGCTAAGCGGATCAACAATGGCGAAACCGGCTCAAAAAGTTCCCCCAGCGAACTAGCCGGCAACTCGACCACGTCAAGGAAGCCGAAACCGAAAAGGTTCGATACGGCGTCGGCCACCGCTTGGGCACCATCAGAGGCGAACGTTTCGGCCAAGGTCGAACTCCCCGATCCGTCGCTGAGTACATCAACCGAAACCAACACCACCTGACCGCCCTCATCCGGGATCGTTTCGGCCAGGACACTGATCCCTACCAGCGCTTCGTCATCAACGTGCAATACCAACATGGTTACGGTTGGTTCTGCGAACGCCTGAAAACCCGCCGCTTCCGGGTCAGAAATCAATTCGATCGCGGTTCCGGTGTTGGTGTCGAGAACGGCCCGAGCGCCTTGCACGTTCAACAGGTAGGCCCAGATACCAAGCCCGGGCAGCGCCAAAGGAAAAACGAACCGCCAAAACCAATGGGCTTTCGGGGCCGCAACACGTTTACCCATCACGGCCCCTCACGGTAGAGGCCCAACGAGTCAATCACCTCAATCACCGCATCCGGAACCAGACCCTGCACCGATTCTCCAGCGGCGATTCGTTCACGGATCTCCGACGACGACACCGCTACCTGGGGGGCGTCAACCACCAGATACGGCCAACCTTCGGGGGGACGGCCCCCCGAACGCCCTCCACGTTCGACGATTGCTGTGGTAGCGAGGCCAGCTACCCGATCCGGCTCGTGCCAAGACCCGAGCCCTTCGGCTGTATCCGAACCGATCACGAGAAACAGTTCAGCGTCAGGGTGAAGCAAACGCAACGATTCGAGGGTGTCAACCATGTACGACGGACCGGTCCGAGCAACTTCAAGTTCTGAAACCTCAAGCCCATCCACCTCCGCGACCGCTGCAGCCACCATAGCCAAGCGGTCAGCCGCTGGAGTTACTGGTCCAAGTGCGGTCTTCTGCCAAGGATCCCCGGCAACCATCAACAGCATTCGGTCCAGATTCAACGCCCGGGAAACCGCGTCTGCTGTTTCGAGGTGGCCGACATGGGGTGGGTCGAAGGTCCCGCCGAGGACGCCAATTCGCTCGCTTGACCCATGCATCACGACCGGAGTCTAGGCCGAGTCGCCTCCTTGCTTGTGGCGCGCTCAAGCGGTGCCCAACCCTGCGGTCGACAGACCCCATCAGACCTGTGACAAATGTCACGAAGAGAACACTGGACCCGACCGCCGATTTCGTGCACAATAATCAACCGCTGGACCGGAGTGCGGCGCGCGTTCGACTTGTGCGAGCACACGGTACCTCTTCCCCCTACAAAACCCCACCTACAACGACCCTGTTTTTGGGTCATTGAGCGAGTATGCCATGAGTGATTCAGTTGGACAGTATTTGAACGAGATCGGAGCAGTAGCCCTGCTCAACGCTCAAGAAGAGCGCGAGCTCAGTCAAATCATCGAAAAGGGCTTCGAAGCACAGGCCCGCAAGGAAGACGGCGAGAAGGGCCGCGACATTGATCGTGCCATCCGCAACGCCGCCATTGCGAAGGACCGGTTCATCCGGGCCAACCTTCGGCTCGTGGTGAGCGTTGCCCGCCGCTACCCGCTGCCCCCCGGCATGGAACTTCTGGACCTGATCCAGGAAGGCAACCTCGGCCTGGAGCACGCAGTCGACAAGTTCGACTGGCGCAAAGGCTTCAAGTTCTCGACCTACGCCACCTTCTGGATCCGGCAGGCCATCGGCCGTGCCCTCGACCAGAAGGCCAGCTTGGTCCGCCTTCCTGGCGACCGTTCGGCCAGCCTCCGGGCTGCGCTGCGTGCGGTTTCCGGCGATGGTGACGAACTTGATGACGAGCACGCTCGCCTGCACCGTCTCACCACCCCCACCAGCCTCGACCGGACCATCGGCGACGATGACTCCAACGAACTGGTCGACCTTCTTCCTGACTCCAACCCCGGACCTGAGTTCGAGGTAATGGCCAAGGCCGAAGAAGAAACGGTGACCGGTCTGCTCGACATCCTCGATCCCCGGGCCAAGTACGCCGTCGAACAGCGTTTCGGCCTCGGTGACGGACGCAAGCGTTCCTACCGTGAAGTCGGCGAAGACCTCGGTGTGACCGCCGAAGCAGCCCGCCGTCTCGTGAAGCGTGCCATCCATTCCGTGCGCGAGCACGCCGCGGATATGGCGGACACCGTCGGCGTCGCCTGATCCGACTACCGCACTAACCGTTCGGTAACCCAACGCCCCGCTTCACGGCGGGGCGTTGGCCGTTCCCGCCTCAGCAAACGGCAAGCACGTTGGAACATCCAACCTAGGAAAGCAGACTGGCATCGTGACCTCCACCTGGACTCCATCTTCCTGGCGCAACCAGACCGCCCTTCACCAGCCCGAATGGCCGGATTCTGGTGAGCTGGACCTCGCGGTCAAACAGCTGAGCCAACTTCCGCCGCTGGTGTTCGCCGGTGAAGCCCGTGACCTCACCGATCAACTCGCTCGGGTGTGCCGGGGTGAAGCCTTCCTGCTGCAAGCCGGTGACTGTGCCGAATCGTTTGATACCACTGCCGACTCCATTCGAGACAAACTCCGAGTCATCCTCCAGATGGCCGTGGTGCTTACCTACTCGGGCGGTATGCCGCTCGTAAAGGTCGGGCGGATCGCCGGGCAGTTTGCCAAACCTCGTTCCAGCGCGACCGAAACGCAGGACGGTTTGGAATTGCCATCCTTCCTCGGTCAGATCGTGAACGACGTCGGCTTCAGCGAACAAGAACGCCGACCCGACGCCACCCGCCTCCTCACCGCTTACCACCGCGCCGCCTCAACGCTGAACCTGCTTCGGGCCTTCACCCACGGCGGGTTCGCTGACCTCAGCCAAGTGTCGACCTGGAACCGCGAGTTTGTTGCCTCCTCCCCGACCGGCGAACGGTACGCCCAGATGGCTGACGAAATCGACCGGGCGCTTCGGTTCATGGCCGCCTGCGGCATCAACTCCAAAACCGAACCGGCCCTTCACGAAGTTGATTTCTTCACCAGTCACGAAGCACTCCTGCTCAACTACGAAGAAGCGCTCACCCGTCAAGACTCCTTGACCGGCGACTGGTACGACTGCTCCGCCCACATGCTCTGGATCGGTGAACGAACCCGCCAACTCGATGGCGCGCACATCGAGTTCCTTCGCGGCGTCAAAAACCCGCTGGGATGCAAGATAGGACCGACCGCCACCCCCGAAGAAGTCATCGGGCTGTGCGAGGCTCTCAACCCTGAACGCATCCCGGGCCGGCTGACACTGATTTGTCGCATGGGCGCCGACCGGATCGCGACCGGACTTCCCCCGCTGCTCGCAGCCGTCCGCGACTCTGGGCATCCGGTGGTTTGGGCCTCCGACCCGATGCACGGCAACACCTACACCGCCGAGAACGGCCGCAAAACCAGAAGCTTTGACCGCATTGTTGCTGAACTCACCGGCTTCTTCGATGCTCACCGTCAAGCTGGTACGTGGCCGGGCGGTATGCATGTCGAACTCACCGGCGACTCGGTCACCGAATGCGTTGGTGGTGGCGACGGACTCGACGAAGCAGCCCTAGAAGAAGCGTACGAAACGATGTGCGACCCCCGCCTGAACGGCCGCCAGTCGGTCGATCTCGCGTTTATGGTGGCCGAACTCCTCCAGCAGGATTAACGGCACGAACGACCCGAAGCGCAGGACCAGAACCGGTTCGGGTTCTTTCAGGTTTTGCTAGGCGAGGTTGTCGACGAACGCTTCGAGTTGGCGCAGGTTACGAACCTCAAACGCACCGTCGCAGTACTGCGCGTACTCCCCCACGATCGAATCGCCGGTATCCCAATAGCTGTTGGGTTCCGGGTTCAGCCAGTGAACGGCTCGGGCTCGTTCCTGAATGGCTTTGATGATCCAACTCTCCGAGGCGTGATAGTTGTTGCGCGCATCTCCAAGGATCATGACCGACGTACGAGGTCCGATCTCGTTGCCGTAACGCTCCCAAAACACGCTGAGCGCATGGCCATAATCCGAATGGCCATCAACCCAGACCACGTCGGCTTCGGTGTTCACCCGATGAACGGCATCGTTGATGTCTTCAACCCCGTCAAAGAACCGGGTGACTTCATCAAGGCCATCGATGAACACAAACGACCGCACCTTAGAGAACTGTCCCGAAATGGCGTACACGAGATGCAACGTGAAACGAGCAAACGCCGCGACCGATCCCGAAATATCGGCGATCACAAAAATTTCTGGTTTGTGAGGACGGGGATTACGAAACTTCGGTTCGGCCGGAACACCGCCGTAACTCAACGAGGCCCGCACGGTACGGCGGAAATCCAACGGACCTTTCCGGCCGTGCCGACGTTTGCGTTGCAGCCGAGCCGCGAGCTTGCGGGTCAGCGGATAGATCGCTTTGCGCAACGACACCATCTCTTCACGACTGGCGTGCATGAAGTCGACATCTTCCGGGAGAGGCTTACGCAAGGTTTTGGCCATCGCCTCCACCCCCCGATCGGCCACGAGACGCCGGCGGATCTCCGCTTCGATCTCCTGCTGCAACTGGTTGGCGCGAGCCTGGTATTCGTCGCGAGCGAGGCGCTGCTCAAACTCTGAGGCGTCACCATCTTCGTTCTGTTCTTGTTCCAGCAACCGTTCGAGAACCCCATCGATGTCGAGGTTTCGCAGCGTGCGGTACAGGTAGTACGTGCCACCAACCGGCCGGCCCGGCTCCATACCGGCATACCGCCGAACTGCTTGGCGGGCCACACCGCGCATCATGGGCTGATCACCACGCAACAACGACTGGTACAGCATTTCGGCCAGTTCTTCCGGCGACAGGTTCTCACCACCGCCACCCTGCTGGTCGCCGCCACCTTCCTGACGTTGTTCGTCATCGTCAAACTCAGGAAGCTCAACGCTGTCCCCGTCGATGAGATAATCATCGCCACGAAGCGAGAAATACACTTCGAAAACCGTCTCGAACGCTTTCCAATGGTTGTGGTGCTTTACCAAAGTAGCGGCGAGCGCGTACTTGAACGTCTGGCGGTCCTCGATCGGTACGTGGCGCACCGCTTCCATCGCGTCCAGCGTCTCGGTGAGGCTCACCGGTAACCCAGCCGCTCGCAACTGAATGACGAAACCGTTGAGCAAATCCAGGATCGGTTCTCCAATCCCGTGAACGTCGGCGTCAAGCTCAGCTTCCGAGGCGGTCATGGATCTCAGGGGGTGACGCCGTCAGCGGTGGCCAGTTCCTTGATGGCCTTGTTGATGTCGCTTTGGTACTTCAACAAGATGTTGATCGTTGACTGTGCGGTGTGTTCGTCAATCTTTTCTACACCGAGCAACACCAGCGTTTTCGCCCAATCCAGCGTCTCGGACACCGACGGATGCTTCTTCAGCTCAATCTGTCGGATCGACCGAACCACCCGAGCAACTTGATCAGCCAAGTTCTCCGAAATGTCCGGAACCTTGGTCATCACGATTTCTTTTTCTCGTTCCATGTCGGGGTAGTCGACATGGAGGTACAGGCAGCGACGTTTCAGAGCCTCAGACAGCTCGCGAGTGTTGTTCGAGGTCAAGAACACCAGCGGTATCTGCTTGGCTTCGATCGTGCCGAGTTCCGGAATCGAAACCTGATAGTCGGAAAGGATTTCCAACAGCAGCGCCTCGGTCTCTACCTCGACCCGGTCAACCTCATCGATCAACAAGACAACCGGGTCTTCGGAACGGATCGCTTCAAGCAGCGGTCGGGTCAACAGGAACTCGTCGCTGAAGATGTCGTCGCTGATTTCGTCCCATTCGCCCTCGTCACCGCGTTCAGACTGGATTCGCAGCAACTGCTTCTTGTAGTTCCATTCGTACAACGCCTTGGATTCGTCGAGGCCCTCGTAGCACTGCAGCCGGATAAGCCGAGCCCCGGTGACTTCAGCGACGCTTTTCGCCAGCTGGGTTTTGCCCGTCCCGGCCGGGCCTTCCACCAGAATCGGTTTTTCGAGTCGATCAGCCAGATACACCACACCAGCGATGCCGTCGTCGGAGAGATAGTCCACTCCGGCCAGTTCGGACTTCAGAGTTGAGACGTCAGCAAAGCGATTAGACATAGGCTTTGAGGTTAGCGCCGACCAACGCCCGCCCCGTACCTGGCCGCCGCCGATTCAGGTCATGCCCGGACGTGACCGGTGCCCTGCACCACGTACTTTTCGGTGGTGAGCTGTTCCAAGCCCATCGGCCCACGAGCGTGCAGCTTTTGGGTGCTAATGCCGATCTCAGCCCCGAAGCCAAACTCTTCACCGTCGACGAATCGGGTCGATGCGTTCACCAACACCGCGGCCGCGTCGATTTCCTGCGTGAACCTTTGCGCCGCGGCTTCGTTGCGGGTCACGATCGCTTCGGAATGGCCGGAACCGGTGGCGTTGATGTGCGCAATCGCTTCGCTCAAATCCCCCACCACTTTGATGCTCAACTTCAGGTCCAAATACTCGGTGGCGAAATCTTGTTCCGAGGCGACCCCAATCTCAGGATCGGCCGCTTGAGCTTCAGCGTCTCCGACCAGTTCCACACCGTCCAGCGCGCCCACCAAAGCTGGCAGGAACGTTCCCGCCACCGACCGATGCACCACCAGCGACTCCAAGGCATTGCAGACCCCCGGCCGCTGCGTCTTGGCGTTACCGACGATGGCGATCGCCATGTCCAGGTCGGCGTCAACGTCGACATAGACGTGGCAGTTTCCGGCGCCGTCAATCACAAACGGCACCGTCGCGTTGGCCAACACCGAAGCGATCAACGACGGACCCCCACGAGGAATCAGGCAATCCACCGACTCTCTGAGCTGCATAAATTCGGTCGCTGCTTCGCGGCTGGTGTCGTCCACCAGCACCAGCGCATCGGCCGGGAGCCCCACCTGTGAAAGCGCTCGGCGTAACGCGGCGGCGATCGCCAAGTTGGAGTGAATCGCAGAGGACGAACCGCGAAGCAACGCGGCATTCCCGCTTTTTAGGCACAATCCGAACGCGTCGCTGGTCACGTTGGGACGGCTTTCGTAGATGATGGCGACCACCCCGAGCGGAACCCGCACTTTCGACATCGCTAACCCGTTGGGCCGAGTCCAGGTTCGGGTGATGTCCCCCACCGGATCAGCCAGCAACGAAACCTGACGCAGACCGTCAGCCATCCCAGAAACCCGCTGCTCATCCAAGCGGAGCCGATCCACCAACGGTGCTTCCATGCCAGCCGCTTCAGCAGCCGCGACGTCGGAGCGGTTGGCGTGCAAGATGGCTGGCGTATCGGATTCCAAAGCATCGGCAGCGGCCTGCAACCCGAGGTTTTTGAGATCCGTGGATGCCACTGCGAGCAGGCGTGACGCGGCTTTGGCGCGGCGGCCAAGCTCAGGCATCGACGAGATCGTGTCAGACACAATCAACACCCTACCGGGCACCGCGGCTAGCCTCGCCGGGAGTGCCGTACCTCACCTGTCGTACCGTTCGGAGCCAGCGTCTTCCGCTCGACCACCCACCGGGCGCGCACGCGCTAACAACAGTGCTTCGCCAACCGCCCCTCCATGGCTAAACGCCCGCGTTCGGGTTCGGTGCTGATCGGCACCGGCATTTTGCTTTCCCGTCTTTCCGGGTTGGCTCGTGAAATGGTGGCGGGCCGGGTCATTGGCAACAACGGACCCGCCGATGCGCTGGTCGCCGCACTCCGAATCCCCAACCTGCTTCAGAACCTGCTGGGCGAAGGCGTGCTCTCTGCCTCGTTCGTGCCGGTCTACAGCGAACTCCTCGACGACGAGTCCAAGAAACGTGAAGCAAGCCGTGTCGCCAGCGCGGTGGGCACAGCGTTGATGCTGGTAACCGGTCTGGCCATGTTGGTGCTGGTCATCGCAGCCCGGCCAATCACTCGGCTTTTGGCGTGGGGGTTGACGGGCGAAAACTTCGAACTGGCCGTCAACTTCACCCGGATCACCGTGGTGGGCATCGGATTTCTTGTGATGTCTGCGTGGTGCCTTGGGGTGCTCAACAGTCACCGCCGGTTCTTCCTTCCCTATGTGGCACCCGTCGTTTGGAACGCCACCCAGGTCGTCATCTTGACCATCGCCTGGCAACGCGATTGGTCCATCGCTAGCGCGTCGCGCGGCGTCGCCATTGGGGTCACCATCGGCGGCCTGCTTCAGCTTCTTGTTCAACTCCCTGTGGTGCTTTCGCTCGCGCCGGGCCTCAAACTGCGACTCGACAGAAACAACGCTCGGGTACGCGAAGTTCTCCAGCGGTTCGGACCCGCGTTGCTTGGTCGTGGCGCGATCCAACTCAACGCCTACCTCGACCTCCTCCTCGCTTCGTTTCTGGCTGCCGGTGGCCTGTCAGCACTGTTCAAAGCCCAGATGCTGTACACCTTGCCGATCAGCCTGTTCGCAATGAGCGTCGCGGCGTCAGAACTACCGGAGCTTTCTCGTCTACGAAGCGACCCCTACGAGATAGCCAAACGCTCCAACGAAGCGATGGGGCGGATTGCGTTCTGGATGGTTGGCTCAACCCTGGTGCTGGTCACCGCCGGTGAACCGCTGGTTGGTTTGCTGTTCCAAGGTGGGGCCTTTTCGATGGCCGACACTTCGCTGGTCTGGCTAATCCTCGCGGCTTACTCGGTGGCACTTCCCGCTGCTGGGCTGAGCCGAATGCTTCAGAACGCCGCGTTCGCGATGGGCGACACTCGAACCCCAGCACGGATGGCAACCTTCCGGGTCATCACGGCGGCCGCGGTAGGGCTCGTCGTGATGTTCCCCCTCGACCGGGTCATCATCGGTGCCACCGGAGTCGAGAACGTAAGCGACGCGTTCGGGTTCGCGGGACCGTTGAGCTCCGCGGTCCGCAGCAACGACGCCATCACCCGGCTCGGCCCGGCCGGGTTGGCGCTGGGAACCGCAGTGGCGACCTGGGCCGAAATCATCAACCTGCACCGGGCGTTGCGTCGTTCACTTCCTCAACTGCGAGGACCGCGTCAGTTGCTCATGCCGCTCCTTCCGGCAGCAGCACCAGCCTTTGCGCTCGCCGCTGCGCTCAAACTCCTCTGCAACGACTTGCCGAACCTGATCGAGTTGGTTGTCTGTGCCGGAAGCGGCGGCGCGCTGTTCGTCCTGTTGGCTTTCCGGCTCGGTATTCACGAAGCAGACATGGTGCTTCGCCCGGTTCGCAGAGTGCTCTGGCGCTAGCCCGGTACCGTCACCAGATCATCGGCGTGGATAATCACCGCGGCCGAGCCATCCGAAAGTTCTGTGCTCCGACGACCAGCCGACCGGCTGATCTCCACACTGTCGAGACGGGCCAGTCCTTTAGCGAACGGTTCCCCGTTGGTGTCGATCAACGCCACAGGTGCTCCAGCATCAAACGTTCCGGTAACGGCGCTGACTCCCGCAGCCAGCAACGACTTGCCAGCTTCGAGCGCGTTGCGAGCCCCAACGTCTACCGTCACCGTGCCCTGCGCGACCACAGCGAAAGCAATCCAGCTTTTGCGGGCCGATAGTCGGTGAGGTCGAGCACGCACCACCGTCCCCACACCAGCAGTGCCTGCCGTCGCGTCGGCTACCACCTGTGGTCGCGACGCATTAGCGATCACCGTTTCGATCCCCGACCAAGCGGCGATCTTGGCCGCCGCCAGTTTCGACGTCATCCCCCCGCTACCGCGGGCGCTACCTGCGCCGCCTGCCATCTGCTCGTGTTGCTGATCGATCTGTTGAATCTCTTCGATCAGCGAGGCCCGTTGATCAACCCGAGGGTCGCTGGTCTGCAGCCCGTCGGTATCGGTCAGTAGCACCAACCGGTCCGCCCCGACCAGGTTCGCCACTAACGCCGCGATCCGGTCGTTGTCACCCCACCGGATCTCGTCGTCGGCGATGGCGTCGTTTTCGTTGATGATCGGCACCACGCCAAGCTCCAGTAGCCGCACCAGCGTCTGGCGGGCGTGAAGGTACTGCGCTCGCACAATGAAGTCGTAGGGAACGAGCAGTACCTGCCCAGCGATCACCCCGTGCCCCGCAAGCTCGCTTCGGTACCGTTCCATCAACATGAGCTGGCCTACGGTCGAAACGGCCTGCAACGTGGACGCATCGCGAGGTCGTTGCGCGCCACCAAGTCCGAGTTCGGGAAGGCCCGCGGCGATCGCCCCCGACGTGACCAGCACCACCGACACCCCGCTGGTGCGGACATCAGCGATTTCGGCGCAGAGTTTGGCGATTGCCTCAGGCGCGATCGCGCCCTCATCGTTGGTGATCGATGACGTCCCAACCTTCACCACGACCGTTCTCACTGGTCTTCCTCGTATTCAAACGCGAAGCCGGCGATCCGCACGGTGTCACCGTGACCCACCCCCGCCCTTTTCAGCGCCGCGTTCACCCCAACCTGCTGGAGGCGCTGCTGGGCGTACGCCAACGCTTCAGGGTTGGTCATGTCGCTCAACGCGACCGCACGTTCCGCAGCCCGTCCGGACACGATCCAACTGGCGTCATCGGCTCGACCCACCGACACTTCGCTGGCAATCGGACGATGAATCGTGATGGCCTCGACCTCGTCGCGTTCGTGACGGGCTTCGCGAACCAGCGTGGCTAGCGAACCAATCACCGACGAAAGCCCTTCACGGGTCACCGAAGAGATCACCGGGCCGTTAAAAGAATGCTCAGGGACAATGTCGACCCGCGACCCGACCACCAGCCGGGGCCGGTCGAGGAGATCAGGCCGGTATGCCTCAAGCTCGCCAAGCAACACCTCAAGCTGGGTTTCCGGCGAGGTGCCTTCCCAAGGGGCGAGATCCAACAAGATGAGCAGCACTCGGGCTCGTTCCACGTGACGCAGGAACTGATGACCCAACCCTTTCCCTTCCGCCGCCCCTTCAATCAGTCCAGGGATGTCGGCCAGCACCATCTCGAAACCGTCGTCGGTACGAACCACCCCCAAGTTTGGTTCGAGCGTTGTGAACGGGTAATCGGCGATCTTTGGTTTGGCAGCCGACACGCTGGAAATGAACGTCGATTTGCCCACGTTGGGATAACCCACGATCGCTACGTCAGCCATCAGCTTCAGTTCGAGCCGGAGCCACCGTTCCTCGCCATGTTCACCTTGTTCGGCAAACGAAGGCGCCCGGCGTCGGTTGGAAAGGAACCGGGCGTTGCCTCGCCCACCTTCCCCGGCGGTGGCCGCCAACCAGCGATCACCATGATTGAGCAGATCAGCTAACGGTTCCCGGGTGTCATGGTCGAGCACCACGGTTCCTTCCGGCACGAACACTTCTAGGTCCGGCCCGCGGGCCCCGTGCCGGTTCGAACCACTGCCATGCGTGCCGCTCGGTGCTTTGCGGTGGGGATGGTCACGAAACGCCAGCAACGAAGCCACGTTGCGATCGGCGACCAGCCAGATCGATCCCCCGTTGCCGCCATCGCCGCCATCAGGGCCACCTTTGGCGACGTGAGCTTCGCGCCGGAACGCAACACAGCCAGCGCCGCCATCACCAGCCTTGACGTTGATGTTGCACTCGTCGACGAAATTGGACACACCGCAAGGCTAGAGCCTGGCCGGCACAGTGATACCGGGTCGGGTCCAAGAGGGTGACATACCGACGATCTACGATTGCGCGATGCGTGCCCAAGATGAACTCACCGAACGGGAGGCCCTTTGGGGTACCACCATGCGAGGCCATCTCGTCGAAGGGATCGAACGGGCCCACGCCGACTCGTCAGCAACGGTCGCGACGGGAGCCCGCAACGATCGCCTAGCCCGCGAAGCGTTAGAAGCCGCAACTCTTCGGCCGGGAGCAACGCTGAGCCACGGGGCTGGTACCCGGGCCACCGAAGAAGCACCGGACACGGCCCGAACCTGTTTCGAACGGGACCGAGATCGCATCCTTCACGCATCGGCGTTTCGCCGCCTTGCTGGCAAGACCCAAGTCTTCGTGTTTCCCGATGACCACCAGCGAACCCGCCTCACCCACGCCCTCGAAGTCGCACAGGTCGCCCGCTCGCTGAGTTGGGCCCTGTCACTCAACGTTCCGCTGGCCGAAGCGATCGCGCTGGGCCACGACTGCGGCCATGGTCCTGGTGGTCACGCCAGCGAAGACGCCTTGAGCTCGTTTCTCGACGACGGTTTCGACCATGCGGTCTGGGGTGCAGACGTCACCCTGCAACCGCTCAATCTCTGTGTCGAAACGCTCGACGGCATCCGAAACCATTCCTGGTCCCGTCCGGCTCCCGCCACACCCGAAGCCGAAGTCGTGAGCTGGGCCGATCGGATCGCCTATGTCTGCCACGACTTCGAAGATGCGGTCACCGCGGGGGTTGTGCGCACCGAGGAGCTCCCGGCCGAGATTCGTGACTTCTGCGGGACATCTCGTCGCACCCAACTGGCCGGGTTTATTAACGCCATGATCGAAGCCACCGAACGCACCGGGCAGATCGGAATGTCCGAACAGGCAGCCGCGGCGCTGGCCAGTTTCCGGGCGTTCAACTACGAACGCATTTATCTTCGGCCCGAGTCTCGAAATCAGGCCGAACGGGTCGTGCGGGTGCTGCAAGCGCTCGTCGAACACCTGTGCCAAACCCCGAGCCGTTTACCGGCTCGTTTGCTGCTCGACGACAGCGACTCGGCATTGCGGCACGCATCGGTGGCCTGGGTGGCGGGCATGACCGACCGCTACGCGATCACCGCAGCCCACGAATGGCTGGGTTGGGAAACCGATCGCCTCCCCGCCGGGATCGACCTTCCCGGTTCCTAACCAAACCACCCCAAAACGGAAACCGCCCCCGCTGCTGCGGAGGCGGTCACATTTCGATCGGTAAGCCGGGCGAGTGCCTAGTTGGGCAAGACGTCCACGAGCTTGCGGCCACGACGGCTAGCGAACTTCACCACACCGTTCGACGTGGCGAACAACGTGTCGTCGCCTCCACGCTTGACGTTTTCACCGGGATGGAATTTCGTGCCGCGCTGGCGAACGATGATGGCACCGGCGTTCACCTGCGTGCCGTCGTAGACCTTCACGCCGAGGCGCTGAGCGTTTGAGTCCCGCCCGTTCTTTGTGGATCCACCACCCTTGGTCTTTGACATTTCAGGTCAGCCCTTCTTGATCGCGGTGATCTCGATGCGGCTCAACGCTGCACGATGACCCCAACGCTTACGGTTGTTTGACTTGTTCTTGTAGACGAAGCCGTTGATCTTGGGACCTTTGGCGTCTTCCACAATGCGGGCGGTGACCGAAGCCTTGGCCAGCTGATCAGGGGTGGCGAGGACGGTGTCGCCGTCCACAACGAGGACGGCGGGAAGGGAGATCTCCGCGCCGGGCTCGCCGGTACGATCGACCTCGAGAGTCTGGCCCTCTTCTACCCGGTACTGTTTGCCACCGGTCTTAACTACTGCGTACATAGGTCCTCCATCGTAGCGGCACCTGATTGCATTTCGACCGTTCACTCAGTCGAGAAGACCATCAATGAGCACCCGACCGTTTCCTTCACACGTCGGGCAGTGTTCAACGACCGACTCGAGCAGTCCCTCACCGATCCGCTTTCTGGTCATCTGCACCAGTCCCAGTTCGGAAATCTCGAACACCTGGGTGCGGGTCTTGGATCGGGCCAACGCCCCTCGGAACGTCTTCATGACCTCATCGCGGTTCTTCGCGACTTCCATATCGACGAAGTCGATCACGATGATTCCGCCAATATCTCGCAGCCGAAGCTGATTGGCCACCTCCTCGGCAGCCTCCAAGTTGTTGCGAAACACCGTTTCTTCCAGCGATTTACTTCCGACGTTCTTGCCTGTGTTGACATCGATCACCGTCAACGCTTCCGTCGATTCGATCACCAGCGAACCCCCCGACGGCAGCCACACCTTGCTGTCGAGCGCTTTGCGTAGCTGCTCGTCAATGTGTTGCCGTTCAAACAACGGAAGTCCTTCGGCTTCGGTGTCGTAGTACTCCACCCGTTCGGCCAGCGCCGGGGTGATCGCTTCGACGTAGGACTTGACCTCTTCGTAAAGCTGCCGGTCGTCGATGATCACACCACGGAATTCTTTGGTGAACTCCTCGCGAATGATCCGCACCGCGGCTTCTGGCTCGCGATAAAGCAACGCAGGGGCCTTGGTCCGAGCCGCAAGTTTCTCGATCTCGCTCCATTGGGCCAGCAGGCGGGCCACATCAGCCTTGATTTCTTCCGCCGTCACGTTTTCCGCCGCGGTGCGCACAATGACGCCATGTTCGGCAGGTTTGGCTCCATCAAGAATGGTCCGCAACCGACGTCGTTCCGATTCGGGAAGACGTTTGGAAATTCCATACGTTGAGTTGTTGGGAACCAGCACCACGAAGCGCCCCGGGAGCGAAACTTCTTGAGTGAGCCGAGCACCCTTGTGGGCGATCGGATTTTTGGTCACCTGACAAAGAATCGACTGCTTGGCTTTGAGCGCATCTTCGATACGGGGCTGCTGACGCCCTTTGCCACCCTCGATGTCGTCCCGGTCTACCAGCACATCTCCGGCGTAAAGGACCGCGTTTTTGGGTGTGGCGATATCAACGAACGCCGCTTCCATCCCCGGCAGTACGTTCTGCACCCGGCCGAGGTAGATGTTGCCGTAGATCTGGCTGACGTCATCGGCGGGACGCGACACCTGATGATCGACCAGTTTGCGTCCTTCCAACGTGGCGATCTGGGTGCTTTGGGGCCCGACGTGCACGCACATCAAGTAGCGCCCGACCGCCCGACCGTTGCGGGTTCGACCGCGGCGACGCTTCAGCGTCTTTTCGTCAAGTTCAATGGCCTCACCACCAGTGATCGCTTCAACCGGGGTCGGGCCGTTGTTGCCGCCTCCCTGACCTTGACGGTTTTGTCCCTGGCCCCCCTGGTTGTTCTGGCCACCCTGGTTGTTCTGGCCTCCCTGGCCACCTTGGCCGCCTCGGCCGCGACCACGACCACCGCGACGGCGGCGACGGCGTTTCGGCGCGCCGTCACTCCCCGCCTGACCACCCTGGTTGTTCTGGCCACCCTGGTTGTTCTGACCACCCTGGTTGGTTTGGCCACCCTGGTTGGTTTGGCCACCGGCACCAGATTGGCCACCTTGGCCACCGCTACCGGACTGGCCGCTTTGACCCGACGATGGGGCTGGACGCGAATCGCCGATCTTCGGAGCGGGTCGGGTATCGCCGATCCTTGGTTTGGGGTCGCCCGAAGGCGCACCCGTTTCAGGCTGCGAGGCAGCCGGAGGATTGTTGTCCCGAGGAGACTGATCGTTTCCGTTCGGGGTGTTCGGGGCCTGTTCGTCGGCCATAAGCGTTCTCTTTCAGTTCGTAGGAACCGGTGCAGGTCATGAAACACCTACCGGTTCGGCGGCGGCCGGAGCGACACTCATCGGGTCGAACCGCTCGCCTACATCATTGGATATCCATTGGTGAAGCCGGACCACTCTCAACTCAACGAGAGGTGGCTGTAAGGCTGAAAGCAGCTCGGAAACCCTCAACGATCGAGGTTGTGTCCCGAGTTCGGCGATCAACCGAACACCGTCTTCAAGCGGCTGATCTACGGTCAATGCAAGCACGAGGGGTCGAAGGTCATCGGTGACCTCTTTGCCTTTGCGCTCCCGGGTGACCACGATTTGTTCAGCGGCCAGCGCCTGCGTAACCGCAGCGTTGGCCACTTCGAGGTCGACCGGTTCAACGTCGATCTGCCAAGTACAACTCGTAACTGCCTGTTGCAAGGACGGCGACTGGCGGTCGATAACGACAACTCCGGTCGCGGTCATACCTACGGGAAGGCAAGCCGAAAGCGCTTCAGGTAGCGACTCCAGATCAGCTTCCAGTTGTCGCTCCGGGTCGAGTTCAACGTCGAGGTATTCCTCGTTGGACTCGTGCCCAGTCGACAAGGCAAGTCCGAACGAAAGCCGGGGACGAGGCGAAAAGCCCTCGCTGTAGGCCACAGGAAGTTCAGCTCGCCGCAGCGCACGTTCCCAGATTCGTGCCACGTCGAGATGCGACGTGAACCGAACCTTGCCGTGCTTGCTGAAGCGGATCCGAAGCCTCATGGCTGTCCGACCTCGACCGATTGCCGGGGTTGCAACAGAACTGGAACCGAACCAGTCAGAGAAGCGGACTTCCCTGTTCCTTGGCTCCCACCCGCGGGTGGCGTGGCCGAAGCGACCACATGTTCGATCCCATAACCGGTGCATGCTCCGCAGTCGTAGCACGGTGTCCACCGGCAATCCTCAAGGCCAAGTTCCTCGAGTGCATCGCGCCAGTCCTGCCACAAGAAATCCTTGTGCAGTCCTGCCGAGAGGTGGTCCCAAGGGAGCACCTCATCTTGCGTGCGGTGCCGATACACATACCACTCGACCTCAAGACCGTTGGCCGCCATGGCTTCCAACCAGAGATCAACCGAGAAGTGTTCGGACCACTCCTGAAACGTGCCGCCGTGACGCCACACGTATTCAATAACTGCCCCCAAACGTCGATCACCGCGGCTGGTAATGCCTTCGGCGAGCGACGCACGAGAGTCGTGCCATTTGAGCTGGACACCTTTAGTGCCCCGCAGATCGTTTTTGAGCAGCTCAATCTTTCGCCGCAGTTCCGGTTCGGTGTTCTGCCCAAACCACTGAAACGGGGTAAACGGTTTTGGAACAAACCCTCCGACCGAGACGGTCACCGCCGGCGACCGGTGATATTCGCGCCCAATTTCGACACATCGACGACCCAGCTCGGCAATACCCAGCGTGTCTTCGTCGGTTTCGGTAGGCAGACCAGTCAGGAAGTAGAGCTTCATTCGGCGCCAACCCTGACTGTAGGCACTGTCCACCGCGCCGAAAAGATCGTCGTCGCTGATGAGCTTGTTGATCACCTGGCGCATCCGCCACGTGCCGGCTTCGGGTGCGAACGTCAGCCCGGTGCGTCGGGCTCGCTGGACCTGCGCCGCGATACCGACCGTGAACGCATCCACCCGCAAACTCGGTAGCGCTACCGAAACCTGACCGACCCCGGTATCGCTGACCGTGTCTGAAATGACCTGCTCGATTCCAGAAAAATCAGCGGTCGAAAGCGACGTCAGGCTGACCTCGTCGTATCCGGTGCGTCGCAGACCCTGCTGGATCATCGAAGAAACCTGTTCCGCGGGTCGTTCACGCACCGGTCGGGTGATCATCCCGGCTTGACAAAAACGACAGCCACGGGTGCAGCCACGAAAGACTTCAACCGCCAATCGGTCGTGCACCACTTCGGTCAACGGCACCAGTTGGCGTTTCGGGTACGGCCATTCCGCAAGGTCGGCAACCGTTCGCTTCTCGACCTGAGCCGGAACATCGGCGTATCGAGGACGAACCTCCGCCAGCGCTGGACCGTCGTAGTCCACCTCGTACATGGACGGCACATACACGCCCGGAACTTTGGAAAGTTCTCGAAGTAGCCCTTCGCGAGTCCCGCTGTTTTTGCCGGCCCGTTTCCATTCACGGACCACATCGGTGATCTCACCAACCACTTCTTCGCCGTCGCCTAGCACCACGAAATCGACAAAATCTGCGATCGGTTCCGGGTTGTAGGTGCAATGCCCGCCCACCCCAACCAGCGGGTCAGCGTCGCAACGGCTCGCGCTGTGGATCGGCACCCCAGCCAAGTCGATGCAGTTGACCAAGTTGGTGTAGGTCAATTCGGCGCTGAGGTTGAACGCCAAAATGTCGAACTCGCCGGCCGCTCGATGGGTGTCCACCGAAAACAGCGGGAGCCGATCCCGGCGCATCAACGCCTCAAGGTCCGTCCACGGGGCGTAGCTCCGTTCAGCGGCGGCATCGCTGCGTTCGTTGAGAATCTCGTAGAGGATCTGCAGACCCTGATTCGGAAGCCCGATCTCGTAGGTGTCGGGGTAGGTCAATAGCCAGGACACGATCGCCGGTCCGTGCTCGGGTACTTGCATCCCGTCCTCACAGCCGATGTAACGGGCTGGTTTCTGCACCTGCGGCAGCAGAGGCTCAAGACGTGGCCACAACGACCCGCCTCCTCCGTATTTGTCGCCGCTTTGCATCTTTGCAGGCTATCGGCGGACCCGGCCTGAGCCGCGAATCCCCCGGTCAGCGACTGTATTCGTAGCGCCGTTGGTAAATGCCGTGCACCAGACCGAGAGCAACCAGCGACGTCACCATCGATGAACCACCGTAGGACACCAGCGGCAACGGAATCCCGGTAACCGGCATCATCCCCATCGTCATTCCGACCGATTGGAAGACCTGATAGACGAACATGGCCATCACCCCCACCGCGACCAGACGGTCAAACTCGTCCGACGCCCAGACCGCGGCCCGCCACATCCGGATCACCAACAGGGAAAACAACGTCAACAGCAGCCCAGCTCCGAGAAAGCCTAACTCTTCGCCCGCCACCGAAAAAATGAAGTCGTGGTGCTGTTCAGGAACCAGGTTCGACCCCGTTTGGGTTCCTTGGAACAATCCGGTGCCACGAATCCCGCCGTTACCGATCGCGATCTGTGCCTGTTTTGCGTTGTACGCCACGCGTTCGGCGGCCGGTCCGAGTTCGGCCACTGCCTCGTCGTTGAGCAAGAACACGGTGAGGCGATCTTTTTGGAAGGTTTGGAGCATCCCGGACCGGAAAATCAGTGTGACTGCCGAAACCGAAAGCAGGCTCAGGAACACAATCACCCGCGATGAGGCGTTGCTGACCAGAATCATCGACGCGGTGATGAAGATGTACACCAGCACCGTTCCTAAGTCGGGTTGAGCAAGAATCAACACCATTGGAACGCCGGCCAAAACGAGCGCGATGGCTACCTCGCGTATCGCTACCGTTGCCTGCGAAAGCACCGCGGCCAGCAACAAGATCACCACCACTTTGCCCGGTTCGGAAGGCTGGATCGTGAAACTCCCCAGCTCAAACCAAGACTGAGCCCCTTTGCGAACCGCCCCAAACAGCAGAATCCCCAGCAGCAACAACGTCAAACCCGCATATCCGAACCAGCTCAGTTCCCGGATCCTGCGAACGCTGAACGTCGCCGCGGCAACCGCGGCCGGCACCCCAACCACGGCGTAGGCGATCTGCCGGTACAAGAACGAACGGTTCGCAGGAAGAAACTCGGTGGCTGGCCCCCGGGTCGCCGAATAGACCAGCAACGCACCGATGCCGATGATGGCGAACGTGGAAAGGATCAGTACCGGATCAAAAACGAACCGCCACTGCACGCCTTCATCGCGCAGTTCGCCTTTCGGTTGCAGCATCCCGGTCACCGGCGATCACCTCCCGAACCTGACGACCGTACCCACCCAGCTTGCCGGATCATTGCGCCGCCTCGGCCGGGTCTGCATCAGCGGAGATCTGATAACCGGTAACTGGCTGGGCTGTCGGGACCGTCCCCGAAGCAACACGTTCCAAGACACCAGCAACCGCCGGTGCAGCCGCCGTGCTACCAAACCCTGATTCTTCGAGAATTGCGGCTATGGCAATTTCGGGCGGGGCCCCACCGTCAATCACCGGCCCGTACGCCGCGAACAACGACGTATCCGCTTTGTCGCGAACTTGGGCAGTTCCGGTCTTGCCGGCGACCGGCCAGTTCCAAATGTTGAAATCGGCCTCGTTGAACGCTCGGTAGGCGGTACCTCCGGGTTGCATCGTCACCCCCAGAAGCCCCTTTTCGATCGGAGCCAGATACTCCGCCGGAATCGCCAATTCACGCAGTACCCGAGGGGCGTACACCCGAACGTCGTTGCCGGTTCGGTCAGTGACTTTCGACACCACGTTGGGCTGATGGACCGTCCCACCGTTGGCAAAAATCGAATACACCTCGGCCAGTTGCAGGGGGGTCACCAACAGTTCACCTTGACCGATCGACAGATTGATCGTCGACCCGGCCGGCCAGCTGTCTCCGTCGATCGCGAACACCCCGTTGGCGAACTGCAGGTCGTAATAGTCGCGGTCCGGAACCACCCCGGAGCGCTCGTAAGGCAACTGAATACCAGTTGTCGCCCCCAACCCGAGGCGCCGAGCCCATTTCTGGATCCCCTCATCGGGCCGGTTGCCTTCCTCATCGGGGTCACTTGAAAGCCTCCAGAAGCCCTCACCCCCAATCTCGTAATAGTAAGTGTCGCTCGACACCGTGATGGCCTGCGCCAGGTCCACATCTCGTACACCTTCGAACGGGCTACCAAACGAGCAGGTATCGGACTCCTCGAAACAGTTGGAATAGATGTACGTGCCGGTGTCCCGGTAGTACTGGAACGGTTCGCGGATGCCGTTGGGACCCAGCACACCCTCTTCCAGTGCGGCCAGCGAAGTAACCGCCTTGAACGTCGAACCGGGGGCGTACGTTCCCTGAATGGCTCGGTTCAGCACCGGCGAGAAATTCTCGGGGGCGGTGAGTTGCTCGAACTGGGTAGTGCTGATGCCGTTGACGAAATCTTTCGGTTCGTAGGTCGGCAGCGAGGCCATCACCAGGACGTCACCGGTGGCCGGGTCAACCGCGACCATACTCCCGGCCACCGCCACGATCGGGGGTTCACCAGCCACCGGGTCTCGCTGCCGGGCCTGTTCAAGAGTGTTGGCGAGTTGCTGCTCTGCTAGCGCCTGCAAGTCAAGGTCGATGGTCAACCAGACATCGTTGCCTGGGGTCGGTGCCCGATACCGGTCCTGACGTTCGTCGATCACCTTGCCGGTACGGTCGACTTCTAAGTAGCGAATCCCGGGGATACCCCGCAGTTCGTTCTCAAAGGTCCGCTCAATACCGGTTTTTCCGATCTCGTGGTTGAGTTGGTACGTCTTGGCGTCGGCGTTCGACGGGTCGATATCGGCTTGGGCCTGATCGTATTCTTCGCGGGTGATCGGCCCGACGTAACCAAGCAGGTGGGCGGCCAACGAACCGTAGGGGTAGCTCCGCACGGTGCGTTGCTCGACAGCGACCCCAGGAAACTGATCGGTGCGTTCACCAAGAAACACGAGCAGGTCTGGGTCCACGTCAACCGCGACCGGAACCCGTTCGAGGGGTCCGTAGGAAAGATCTCCGAGGCGGGCCTCGATGTCGCTCACCTTCGTGAGCCGGCCCGACCGGCTGATTGCCACCGCCAACTGCAACAGCAGCGCTTTGCGCGCCTCGACCCCCATGTCTGATTCGTATTCGTCGATCGATGCCCGATCAAGGGTCACCACCTCGATGATTTCGTTGTCGACAATCACCCGGCCGTTCCGGTCGAGGATTCGACCCCTCGGTGCTTCTTCAAACACCACTTCCAACACGTTGGTTTCAGCCTGGGCCTGAAACTCTTCACGACGGCTCTCAATGCCCTGAAGAAACCACAGGCGAGCGATCAACCCTCCAAACAGCACGAACGCCACAAAGGCAAACATCTGCATCCGGACCGGATTTGTGTTCACCGGAATTGGGCCTCTCCGTCCAACGCCCACGCCACCATCAGCGCGGCGATCGGCGACAACAACGCGTTGACCAGACCAACCACCACAGCGATACCCAACAACCCGAAGGACAGCAGCCCTGACCCACCCACGATCGAACCCAGCAGGGCATAGCCGATCACACAGACGGTGCTGGCCAACCCGAGGATCGCAGCCATCTGGGCTCGGCTGTCGCGAAACAACCCTTCGCTAAACATCGCTACCCCGTAGGCAACGCTGGCGAACACCACCGCCGCGACCCCCAGTGGCGTCGGAAGGTACACATCCCACAGGAGCCCCGAAAGAAAACCGACTACCGGCCCTCGCTGTGGCCCGGCAACAAAACCGGCAGAAACCGCCACCAACGCCAGCAGTTCGGGGGCGACACCCGCTACCCGAACATCAACAAACACCGTCAGTTGAACCGTCAACCCAACAACCAAGACGATGGCTAGTCGCATCGGGACAGGGACCGCCGTCATTAGCCCTCTCCTGCATCGGCAGCCGGCGCGGTGGACGTACTCGGGACGACCACCTCCGACGAAATTTGCGACATTCCCTCCGCCAACAGAACCGTCACGTAACTCAGGTCGGTGACATCGTTAGCCATCTCAACCAGCACAATCATCGACCGGTCATCATCAGCCGACTCCACCGCCGAAATGCGCCCGATCGGGATCTCGGCCGGATATCGGCTACTTCCCGCAGTTACGACCGGTGTTCCAACGGCCGGCAGCACCGAAAGGTCACCATCGAGCGGCCAGTCCAAACCTCGGTCGATACGAAACACTCGCGGTTCGTTAGGAATCGTGCTTCCCAACCCGATCTCGTCGTTATCGGTCAACCGAACCCCAACCACCATCGACGAGTCGCTGAGCAACTGAACCGTGGCCGTCGTCGAATCAACTCGATCAACTCGGCCTACCATCCCGGCCCCGGTGACCACGGCCATCCCGGTCGTGATCCCGCTGGTGGACCCCTTGTCGATCGTGATCACGTCATCGTCAAAGTTTCCGATTCCACGCCGAACCACCATCGCAGTTACCCGCTCAACTTCGCCGAGGTACGGGATTTCGGTCGCGGCTAACAGCCGTCGAAACGCTTCCCGTTCGGCATCAACTTCCAGCGCAGTCCCACGCAGCTGGTCAAGTTCGGCTTGGAGAGCTCGATTCTGCGTCTCGAGGTCGTCGTAGTCGAACACGGCGTTCCAGGCGTTAGCAAACGGGCTTACGATCGCGCCCGCCACTTCGACCACCGGGTGGAGCAGGTCGCGGACCAGCGACTGGGCCGAACCGATCGGGCCGAACCGGCTCAGGTCCAAAGTCAAAAGCGTGAAGCCACAAAGGACCAGCAACAAGATTCGCCGACGAGGCGGCGCAAAGCCTCGGGAGGGCGCCATCGTGAACCGCTTAGAGATCGCCCGAGCTCAGCACAACGCCGCGCAACGCTTCGAACTCTTCAAGAACCTGTCCCGAACCGATCGCTACTGCGAACAGCGGGTTCGGTGCGAGCTTGATCGGCATACCGGTTTCCTGATTGAGCCGAGTGTCGATTCCTGTGAGCAACGATCCGCCACCAGCCAGAGTGATCCCGCTGTCCATGATGTCGGCGGCCAGTTCGGGTGGCGTCTTGTCCAACGTCGATTTGACCGCGTCACAGATCGCCGCGACCGGTTCTTCAATGGCTTCACGAATGTCAGCGGTGGACACCACGATGGTCCGAGGCAGGCCCGATACGACGTCCCGACCTCGAATCTCGGCCCGCAGCTCTCGTTCCTGCGGGTAGGCCGAACCCAGCTGCAACTTGATTTCTTCTGCGGTCCGTTCACCCAGACCCAGACTGAACTCCTTTTTGACGTACTGAATGATCGCGTCGTCGAGTTCGTCGCCACCCACCCGGGCCGACTGGCTGGCAACCACGCCACCCAATGAAATCACCGCGACTTCAGTAGTGCCGCCACCAATGTCAACGATCATGTTTCCGGTTGGCTGCTGGACAGGCAAACCCGCCCCGATCGCTGCAGCCATCGGCTCCTCGATGATGTAGGCCGGTTTGCGGGCACCCGCGAACTCGGCGGCTTCCTGAACGGCTCGCTGTTCAACCCCGGTAATCCCAGACGGAACCGCAATCACCATGCGGGGCTTAGCCCAGCGCCGTTGATGTACCTTCTGGATGAAATAGCGGAGCATCTTTTCGCAGATCTCAAAATCGGCGATCACACCGTCTTTCAACGGCCGAATGGCCTGAATGTTGGACGGGGTCCGACCGATCATGCGCTTCGCTTCCACCCCAACCGCTAACGGTCGACCGTCGTGGGTGTTGATGGCAACCACCGACGGCTCGTTCAAAACGATGCCTTCACCGCGGACGTACACCAAGGTGTTGGCGGTGCCCAAGTCGACAGCCATGTCCCGGCCGATAACCGCACCGAAGCTCGAAAGAACCGTATCTAACAGCATTACATTGACTCGAATCAGCTGGGAAGGGGGTACAGCGGGCGGAACTCTCTCGTCACTGTGAGCGAAAGTCTACGCCCAACCCCCGCCT
>JAFMKU010000019.1:20327-33462 GCA_017852795.1 Candidatus Neomicrothrix sp. | reverse complement strand
AGTCGAGAACCACACCGGATCGATCGGTTCGTTGTTGCGGGCGTCGATCGACGAGGGGGTGCGTTGAAAAACCAGCAGTTCGGCGCTCCAACGAGCCAGATGGGGGATGCATTGCACCGCGGTCGCTCCCGTACCGATGATCCCAACCCGTTTGTCGGCAAGACCAGTCAGCGGTGCACCTGACGGATCGCCTCCGGTGTAGGCGTAATCCCAACGACTGGTGTGAAAAGAGTGGCCGGCGAAGTTCTCGATCCCTGCAATGCCCGGAAGTTTCGGTCGGTGAAGCGGACCGGTTCCCATCCCGACGTAATCCGCGGTGAAATCGTCTCCGCGGTTGGTCGTGATCCTCCAATGGTGTTGGGTCTGGTCCCAGATCAGACCGGTGACCTCGGTGGACAGCAGTGCGTGTTCGTAGAGCCCGAAGTGGCGACCGATCCGCTGACAGTGAGCCAGGATCTCCGGGGCGTGCACATATTTTTCGGTAGGGACGTGACCGGTTTCTTCGAGCAACGGCAAATACACCATCGAAGCGGTGTCGCATTGCGCTCCGGGATACCGGTTCCAATACCACGTACCGCCGAAATCTCCGCCTTTCTCAATGATCCGAACCGTTCCGATTCCGCGTTGTTGAACCGCGGCTCCGGTAACTAAACCAGCAAACCCTCCACCCACAAACGCGAAGGTGACGTGGTCGTGGACCGGGGGGCGGTCCTCGGCAACAACGTGGGGATCGTCAAGGAACCGGGCGAGAGCCCCGGTCGGTTCTCGGTACTGCGAGTTGCCGTCGCTGCGCAGACGCTTGTCGCGTTCCTGGCGGTATTTGGCGCGAAGCGCGTCGGCATCTACAGGCCCCGTATCCGACGCCGGGATATCCGATGGTGCCTGCGCCTTTGGTCTGGTCGCGGAGCTCATCAGAACTCGTCGGGGAGTGGAGTTTCGGGAAGGGGCTGAATGACCGACCGGCGGCGGCGCCGTTCCGGTACCAGGCCCCGCATCGACTCGAGCTTGCCGAAGCACAGCAGGCGATCGTCGACTTCGATGATCCGGTCGCTTCGAGGGTTCGGGATGACCATGGTTCCGCGGTGCAGGGTCAGAACGGAAATGTCTAACTGCCGAAGATCGCCAAGGGTTGTCTCAGCGTCGAGCAGTGAAGCCCCCTCGTGGACGCTGATCTCCGCCACCCCGTATCCGGCCGAAACGGTGAGCCGTTGGCGAACATCAAGTTCGGGAAACGCCACCTGTTGCGCGGCGTAATCGATGATCGTACCAGCAACGTCAAGTCCGGTGGCCTGTTCGATGCCTTGAAGCCCAGGTGACGAATTGACCTCCATCACCACCGGACCATCGGCGCTTTCAAGCATGTCAACCCCAGCCACCCGAAGACCCATGATTTGGGCGGCCCGGATCGCGGTCGCTTCGAACTCCGGATCGAGTTCAACCGCCTCGACCCGTCCCCCTCGATGAACGTTCGATCGGAACTCGCCGTCTTGAGCGACCCGACGCATTCCCGCCACCACTCGATCACCAACCACCAATGCACGAACGTCACGACCGCGGCTTTCGGCAACGAACCGTTGGATCAGCACGTTCTGCCGGGTGCTTTGCAGCGTCTCAATCACCGCTTCGGCCACTTTGGTGTCGGGAGCAAGGATGACCCCGATGCCCTGCGTACCTTCAAGCAACTTGATCACGACCGGAGCCCCACCAACCCGGTCGATCGCAGGGAGCACATCGGCCCGGTCCCGCACGAACGTGGTCGCTGGAATACGCACATCATGACGCGACAAGATTTGGATGGCCCGCAGTTTGTCCCGGGAGTTCGCGATCCCATTGGACGGAGTCGGGGTGTACACATCCATCTGCTCGAACTGACGAACGACTGCCAGACCAAAGAACGTGATCGACGCCCCGATACGAGGCAGGACAGCGTCGAAGTCGTCGAGTGGGCGTCCCCGGTACTGAAGGTCAGGTTCGTCGCTCGAAAGGTCAATAGCGAACCGCAACGTATCCAGAACTCGTGGTTCGTGACCGCGTTCGACCGCAGCCGCGACGAGCCGGCTGGTGCTATAGGAACGAGGCGCCCGGGACAAAATTGCGAGTTTCACCGTCCGCGACGGTAACAGCGTGAGCGGCGGTTTCGGTCAGCACCGTCGGATGGAAAGGCGGTGAGTCAATTGTTGGTTTTCTCACTATCGACGTAATGTCCGGCGGCAACCAGTGTTCGATGGGCAGGCCCTGATGGTGTATCGACCGGAATACAAGTACGGCGTGATGATTGTCTACATCGCGTCGCTGTTCATCCAGATCCTCGACGCAACGGTCGTCAACGTCGCGTTGCCCGCACTCGCTGATGAATTCGCGGTCTCGATCACCAACGTCGACACGGTAGCGGTCGGCTTTTCGGTGGCGTTGGCGATGAGTATCCCGGTCGCAGGATGGCTCTCAGACCGGTTCGGTAGCCGAAGCGTCTTCCTGTTCGCCCTTGCCGTCTTTACTGGGTCTTCAGCGCTCTGCGGGGCGGCCACCAGCCTCGATCAGCTGGTGCTGTTCCGGATCCTTCAAGGGGTCGGAGCGGGCCTGATCACCCCGGTCGGTTCCGCCATGCTCTTTCGGGCGTTCCCCATCGAAGAGCGGGCGGTGGCCGCCAACGCAGTGCTCAGTGTCGCGGTGATCACTCCAGCGATGGGCCCGGTGCTCGGTGGCGCGATCGTGGATAACGCTTCCTGGCGCTGGATCTTCTTGCTAAATGTCCCCATCGGTAGCGCCGCGTTTATCTTGTCGTGCCTGTGGCTTCGCAACGATGAAAGCGCGCCGGCGGGTCGCTTCGATTTTCCCGGGTTTGTGTTGTCTGCGTCAGGTCTGGCCGGGATCGTTTACGCGGTTTCGATCGCACCTGACCGGGGCTGGTTTGCGGGTAGCACGCTGCTGTTTGGTATCGGCGGGATCCTGGCGCTGGTGCTGCTGGTACCGGTCGAGAATCGCCTAGAGAACCCGCTGCTGCACGTTCGACTGCTCGGAGAACGGTTGTTTCGAACCCTCAACCTGCTCGGAGTGTTTTTCTACGGGGGTTTCATCGGTCTGCTGATCATCTTGACCCTGTACCTGCAACGGTTCCGCGGCTTTTCGGCTATGGAGGCAGGCCTGGCTCAAGCCCCTCAGGCCATTGGGGTGTTCTTGTTGTCGAACCTTGCCGGTCGCCACCTATACCGTCGGTACGGGCCGCGGCCGATGTTGATCGCAGGCACCTCTTCGGCCTTTGTGTTTTCGGTGCTGCTGGTCATGGTTGATGCCAACACGCCGCTGGTGATGGTTGCGGGCCTGATGTTCCTGCGAGGCATTTCGGTCGGGGCAGTGTTTCTCCCGATGCAAACCGCGATTTACACCAACATCCCGATGCCGCAACTTTCCCGAGCGACCGCAGTGTTCAACACGCAGCGTCAAGCCGCACCTGCTTTCGGTATTGCGTTGACGACCACCACGTTGGCCTTTGCTGCTCCCTCGGTGGGCCTCGGGCCAGATTCGGGGATGGCCGGGCTCGCTGCCTACCGTTGGGCCATTCTGGTTGCCGCGTTGCTGCTCGTCCCCGCCATGGTGATGAGCTTGTTTATCCGGTCCGACGACGCCGGAGTCACCCGGTAATCTTCGCGATTTGGCTGCGCCGGGTTAGCCTCATGGGGTGACGACCACCCTCGAAGATGTTCGCCTGACCCACCTCAAACAGCTCGAATCTGAAGCCATCCACATCATGCGTGAAGTGGTGAGCCAGTTCGAGCGTCCGGTCATGCTGTATTCGATTGGCAAAGACAGTTCCGTTCTGCTGCATCTCGCCCGCAAAGCGTTCTTTCCCGGTCGGATTCCGTTCCCGTTGCTGCATGTCAACACCACCTGGAAGTTCCGGGAAATGATCGAGTTTCGGGACCGTATGGCAGACGAACTCGGATTTGAACTGATCTCACACAGCAACCCTGAAGGTCTCGCTGACGGCATCAACCCGTTTGATCACGGTTCCAAGAACTACACCGACATCATGAAGACCCAAGCGCTCAAGCAGGCTCTTGACGCCGGCGGTTACGACGCCGCATTCGGTGGTGCACGGCGCGACGAAGAGAAGTCCCGGGCCAAAGAACGAGTGTTTAGTTTCCGAGACCGGTTCCACCGTTGGGATCCCAAAAACCAGCGGCCTGAACTCTGGAACCTTTACAACGGTCGGGTCAACGCAGGCGAAAGTATCCGGGTGTTCCCGATCAGCAACTGGACCGAACTCGACGTTTGGCAATACATCCACTTGGAGAACATTCCGATCGTTCCGTTGTATTTCGCGGCGCCTCGACCGGTGGTTGAACGCAACGGGGTTCTCATCATGGTCGACGACGACCGGTTCCGTTTCGAACCGGGGGAGACCCCCGAGATCCGCAGTGTTCGGTTCCGAACCCTCGGTTGCTATCCGCTTTCGGGAGCGGTCGAGTCCACGGCCACCACCCTTCCCGAAATCATTCAAGAAATGCTGCTGGCTACCCGATCCGAACGCGAAGGCCGGGTCATTGATTACGACCAGTCAGGTTCTATGGAAGAAAAGAAGCGGGAAGGGTACTTCTAGCCATGTCTCATCAGAGCGAACTGATCGCCACCGACATTGACGCATACCTGGCTGAGCATGAACGCAAAGACCTGCTTCGCTTTCTCACCTGTGGCAGTGTCGACGACGGCAAATCAACGTTGATCGGCCGTCTCCTGCACGACTCCAAGATGATTTACGAAGATCAGTTGGCCAGTCTCGAAGTTGACTCAACCACTCACGGAAGCGCCGGCGAGCACCTCGACCTTGCCCTACTCACCGATGGTCTCAAAGCGGAACGTGAGCAGGGCATCACGATTGACGTCGCCTATCGGTTCTTTTCGACGGCGCGCCGCAAATTCATCATTGCTGACACCCCAGGTCACGAGCAGTACACCCGCAACATGGTGACCGGCGCATCAACCTGCCAATTGGCGATCTTGTTGATCGACGCCCGGGCCGGAGTCAGCACGCAGACCAAGCGGCATAGCTTCATCGCCAACCTGCTCGGGATCCGCCACGCAGTCGTAGCCATCAACAAGATGGATCTCGTCGACTGGTCTCAGGAACGTTACGACGAGATTTGTGAAGATTTCCGGTCGTTCGCGAAGACGTTCGAACGTTTCGATCCAGTGTTTCTTCCCATGTCGGCGCTGCTGGGCGACAACGTCGTCGACCGGGGCGAGAATCTCGACTGGTTTGATGGTCCGACCCTGATGGAACACCTTGAAACGGTCGACGTCGACGCCGACGTAGACCTTGACCGTTTCCGGTTGCCGGTGCAGATGGTTACCCGCCCCAACCTTGACTTCCGCGGTTTCGCCGGGACGATCTCGTCGGGAACGATTGAACCCGGAGATCGAATCATCAGTTTGCCTTCCGGGATGAGCGCCAACATCGAACGGATCGTTACCTTCGACGGCGACCTCGACGTGGCTGGTCCCGGACGGGCCGTGACGGTCACGTTGGACGCCGAAATCGACATCAGCCGTGGCGATTTGTTGATCCGTGACGGTCAGGCTCCGCTGCGAGCCCATGAGGTAGAAGCCACCATCGTCTGGATGTCCGACGAACCGTTGACGCCAGGCCGCCACTACCTTGTCCAATCCGCGAACGGGCTCAGCAACGCCGTGGTCGAAGGAATCCACTACCGCATCGACGTCAACACGCTCGAGCACGAAGACACCGAGTCGCTGGGCCTCAACGACATCGCCACCTGTCTCGTCCGAGCCGATCGCGAATTGTTGTTCGACCCGTACGAAACCAACCGCCAAACCGGCGCGTTTATCCTCGTGGATCGTCTCAGCAACGCCACCGTCGGCGCCGGCATGATTTCTGGACGGGGCTCGACGTGGGATCGCGTCCCGGAAGCGACTCTGGTTGGTCAGCGGTCATCGATCGCCGCTCAGGAACGGTCGATGCGTTTCGGCCAGCAACCGTTCACCGTGTTGTTGACCGGTTTGACTGGTGCCGGCAAATCGACGATCGCCACCGCGTTGGAACGAGAACTGTTCGACCGAGGCAAGGTTGCGGTCCGGATCGACGGAGAAAACCTTCGTTTGGGTTTGAGCCGTGATCTCGGCTTCGACGAATCCGACCGGTCCGAGAATTTGCGTCGGGCCGCGGAAGTCGCCCGCCTGGTAAACCGCCAAGGGTTGCTGGCGGTCGCCGCGTTTGTCGCACCAGAAGCTGGGGTCCGTCAACGGTTCCGGGAAATGATCGGCGATGATCATTTCGTCGAGGTGTTTGTAGATACCCCGATTGAGGTCTGCCGCGAACGAGACACCAGCGGACTGTACGAACGTGCCGACCGTGGCGAAATCGCGGCGTTCCCTGGGGTCACGTCTGCGTATGAAACTGACGGCACGTTCGATCTTCGACTTGATGCCAGCCGGTCAACCGTTGCCGAAAGCGTGGCGATGATCGTCGACCTGCTTCAGCAGCGAGGCGCGCTGTATGGCTGACCAACCCGTCGCCACCAACATTGTGCGCGCCGAAGGTCATGTCAGCTCCGCGGATCGCGAAGCGTTGCTTGGCCAAACCGCAAAGACGCTGTGGTTCACGGGCCTGTCGGGTTCTGGCAAGTCGACGCTGGCGTTCGCAGTAGAACAAGCCCTGATCGCCTCCGGCCGGGCCTGCTATGTCCTCGACGGTGACAACGTACGGTTTGGTTTGAACCGAGATCTCGGATTTTCGCCAGAGGACCGAACCGAGAACATCCGCCGCATCGGCGAAGTTTGTCGGCTCTTCAACGACGCTGGCCTGATCGTCCTCACCGCGTTTATTTCTCCGTACCGAGCCGACCGTGACCTTGTTCGGGCCCTTCACCCGCAGGGGTCGTTCGTTGAAGTGTTCGTCGACACGCCCCTGGAAGTGTGCGAAGCACGCGACGTCAAAGGTTTGTATGCCAAAGCCCGGGCCGGTGAGATCACCGAGTTCAGCGGCATCTCAGCACCGTACGAAGCGCCACGCGACCCTGAACTGGTGGTCGACACGAGCCAACCGCTCGAAGCGTGTGTCGCCGCGGTTATCGCGGCGTTGTGACGTTGGGGCCGGTGACGCCGGTTCGTTAGTTGAGGAACTCGGGTTCGTCACGGACCAGTTCGTCCCACCACGGCTGGAACTGGAACCAACCGGCGAGTTCGCCGCCTTGCGCGTCGTATCCGGCCTGACAGAGTTCGTCGGGAATGTCGATCGGTTCACCCGCCGCTTCGGCGAGCAGTTGGCTCTGGCAGCACCGTTCGAGCGCCACGAACCACCAGACCGCGCTGTCCACCGACGTACCGGCGGAAATAAGTCCGTGGTTCTGGTGAATCATCGCTTTGTTATCCCCGAGGGCTTCGGCCATTTGTCGACCTACCGCAACGTCAAGCACCACCGCACCGCTTCCCGCGTTGCACAGTGCCACGTCGTTGTAGAACATCGTGGCGTCCTGGGTGATCATCCGCAGCGGACGACCCATCGTCGAAAACGTTTTGCCGTACATCGAATGAGAATGCGCGGCGGCGATGACATCGGGGCGGGCCTGATGGATCTGCGAATGAATCGCGAACGCGGCGGCGTTCACCGGCCGATCGCCTTCGACCACTTCGCCTTGATGGTTGACCAGAATCAGGTCGGACACGGTCATCAACTTGAAGTTGACCCCAAACGGGTTGACCCAGAAATGATCTAGATGTTCTGGATCACGGACGGTCACGTGGCCAGCCACCCCTTCGGCGAGATGCAACCGGCCCATAATCCGCAACCCCGCCGCTAGACGCTGTTTGCGAGCCAGACGTTCCGCTTCGACGTCGTCGGTTTCGGTCGGGCGAGGAATCGTGAGCCCTTCCTGAGTGGGTTCAAACTCGCTGGGTACCGTCTGGTCCTGGAGGTTGGTCATGGCAAAGTCTCCGTAGGTTGGGGCGAACGTCGGGCGGGCCGACCTCTGAGCACGTTAGTGCACGGCACTCAAAGTTCGGGCAGCGACGACTGATCCTCACCGGCCGCAGCGAGTTGTTCTCGTAACGTCACCAGCGAAACTTTGCCCATCCGGTTTCGGGGGAGTTCAGGGAGCAACAACCACCGCTCCGGGGTTTTGTGGCCGCTGAGTTGCTGACGGACGTGGTCTCGCAAGGCGGCCACCTCAAGGTCGTTGCCGACCACCGCGGCGGCCACCCGTTGACCAAGTCGTTCGTCGTCGAAACCGAACACTGCGACGTCGTTCACTTGCGGGTGGGTGCGCAAAACCGCTTCAACCTCGGTGGCCGAGATGGTTGATCCACCGCGGTTGATCATGCTGGAAATTCGACCGTCCACAAACACCCGGCCCTGCCCGTCGACCCGGCCAAAATCTCCGGTTCGAAGCCAACCATCGCGATACAACGCCGCCGTCGCATCCGGATTGTTCCAGTATCCGATGGTTGGACACCAGCAGCCTCCCCACGCTCCTTCAGGGTCCGGGGCCAGCAGCAGCTCACCTTCGGTATCGGCACGGGCGATGATTCCGGGCAGTAACGCACCACCGGTTTCGTGGCTCTGGCGACGGGCCACTCCGGTCGGAGCCTCAGTCAACCCGTAACTGCTGGTGATCGTCACACCGGTTCCGGCAAAACCCGTTTCAAGGTTCGGGTCGAGGCGAGCCCCACCCACCAGAATCTTGCTGAGATCACCGAGATGCTGCGGGGTGGTTCCGGAGATCAGGTCATACAGGTGGGTTGGGACCAGCACCGCCTGCGTAACGTTCGAGTTTCGGATCGAAGCGGCGAGTTCGGTTCCGCCTGGGAGCACCACGGCGGTCGCTCCTCGCACCAGCGCAGTGAGCGGAACCAGCGCCATGATGTTGAGGGTCGAAAACGCCAAAGGGGTACCGATTCGTTCGTCGCTTTCGGCCCGAGATTCGGCGAGGCTAGCTGCCCCGGGATAGAGCAGTTGCTGATGGATGTGGACGACGCCTTTCGGTTGGCCGGTGGTGCCCGATGTGTACCCGATCGCCGCGGGTCGGTGGGGATCAGGGTCGGGGAGCGGCCCGAGCCCGGTGTCGAGGCTGAAACGGGGAAGTTCCGTGTGAAAGGCCTGCGGGGTGGCGTCAGCCAGAACGGCAACCCGTTCGTGTTCGGTGGCGCGGGGATCGATACTAATCCAGATACCTCCGGCCCGGATCGTGGCCAACAACGCCACCAGCAGATCACCGGCCGACGCCAGCGTCCACGCAATCCGGTCGCCTACCGAGACCCCTGACGCCACCAGATGCGATGCCAGACGCCGGCTCGTCAGGTCGAGATCTCCAAACGTCCAGGCCTGTTCGCCGTCGATCAACGCCAGACGTTCGGCCGGATGTGCCGCCAACGCTTCGTCGACGGTGACCGGCCCGACCGGAAACCGGCGGGGTTGACGACACTGCACCAACGGGTGTTGCAGTACGGGTGGTTCAGGTGGCCGGGCCATCGGGTCAAGTCTCGCATCCTGAGGCAACAATCCCACTAGCCTCGGACCGTGTCTGTCGCTCACGATCCGCTCGATCCTTCCACCTGGGTAGTCACCGCCGGACGGCCGGGTCGTGCCGGCGAACCGCTCAACTATCCGATTAGCCCGGTTTCGACGTTCGCGCACGGCGCGGAACGCATCTACAGCCGCGGTGACAGCACCCCGGCCTGGGAGGCGTTGGAAACGGTGCTGGGGGGACTCGAAGAAGCCGATGCCGTGTCCTTCGCGTCGGGGATGGCGGCCGCCGCCGCCGTTTTCGCTCCGCTGCCGACCGGGTCTCGGGTGCTACTTCCCGACGACTGCTACCACGGGGTCGTGAAGTTGGCCGAAAACGGATCTCAACAGGCGCGTTGGACGGTCGAACGGTTACCGATGACCGACACGGACGGTTGGTGTTCTCGAATGGGGAGCGTTGATTTGGCCTGGATCGAGTCACCAACCAACCCTCTGCTGGAAACCGCGGACCTGACCACAATCCTTCGAGCCGGTTCTGGAACTTCGACGCTGGTCGCAGTCGACAACACCTTCGCTACCGCGTTGCGCCAGCGGCCCTTAGACCTCGGCGCTGACCTGTGCATGCAGTCCAGCACCAAGTTCATCGGCGGGCACAGCGACCTACTCGGTGGTGTCGTCACTACCCGGCGCCCTGACCTGTTGAAGCAACTGCGCGAAACCCGGAGTCTTCAAGGCGCAACCCCGGGTGCGTTAGAAACCTTTCTGGCGTTACGAGGGGTGCGCACCATGGCACTGCGTCTTGACCGCGCCGAGTCAACCGCCCGGTTCCTAGTCAAGCAATTGAGCGAACACCCGGCGGTGTTCAACGTCCGCTACCCGGGTTTCGGCTCAATGGTGAGTTTCGAAACGCTCGACGGAGAACGAGCCGATCGCCTCTGCCAGGCGCTGGGTGTCATCATTCACGCCACCAGCCTCGGCGGCGTCGAATCGACGCTTGAGCGACGGGCTGCGACCCCCGGCCAGGAACACTTGCCGGCCGGTCTGATCCGGTTCAGCGTGGGTTGCGAAGCACCCGGAGACCTTTGGGCTGACCTGCAGCAGGCGTTGCAGACGTAACCCGTTCAACACTGAAAACGAATTGTTCCAAGTCGCTCAGCGGTCGAAGGGCAAGTCAAACAACGTGATGGCGTTACCGCGGGCCAGTTTGTAAACCTGTTCTGCGTCGAGGTGCCCGAACAGCGAATGGGCGACCTCTTTGGACCGAGGGAACGTTCCATCCGAATGCGGGTAGTCGGTTCCGAACAGCACGTTGTCGATCCCTACTTCGTCAAGCAGCTTCATTCCCGCCGAATCTTTGAAGAAACAGCTGTACACCTGCCGGCGATAGTAATGAGATGGCGGTTCCGGAAGCCGAGTTTCGCCTTGAGCCCACAGATGGGTCCGATAGTTGTCGTCGGCTCGTTCGAGGTAGTAAGGGATCCAGCCGATCTGGCTTTCGGCGTACATCAGTTTCAGGTTCGGGTGTCGAACCAGCACACCGGAGAACAAGAAATCGATCATGGATGCCGCCGAGTTAGCCGAGATCATGGCGGCAGTAACGATGGTCGGGCAATCATCGGAAGGGCGCACGGTGCGAGTACCCGAACCGATGTGCATACAAATGACCGTTCCGGTTTCTTCACAGGCGGTGAAGAACGGGTCCCAGTAGCCGCTGTGGATCGACGGCAGTCCCAACCAGGCCGGGAGTTCCGACCAGGCCACCGCCCGAACCCCTCGGGCTGCATTGCGTCGAATTTCGGCTGCGGCCAGTTCAGCATCCCAGAGCGGAACTAAGCAGAGGGGGAGAAGTCGGCCATTGGAACCCCCGCACCATTCCTCGACCATCCAGTCGTTGTAGGCCTCGACACACAGCCGGGCGAGCTCACGGTCTTTGCGTTCGGCAAACAACTGCCCGCAGAAGCGGGGGTAGTTCGGGAAACACAGCGACGCTTCGACATGGTTGGCGTCCATGTCGGCAAGCCGAGCGTTTGGTTCGAAACAGCCGGGGCGAATGTCGTCATAGGTGACGCCCTGCATGGTGACTTCTTCTGGTGGGCGACCAGCACAGGCGATCATCTCTTTGAGCTGGTAACGGTGATCCTCGTAATGCCACCAGGCCGCCATCTTGTCGCCCGAACCTGGGCTTTCGACCCATGACCCATCGACCAACGCCATCTCACCTTGGGGGGCGATCACAATTCGGGGTCCGACATCTTTGTATTTGGCCGGAAGACGATCCTGCCAAAGGTGCGGCGGCTCGACCACATGGTCGTCGACGCTGATGATTTTTGGGAAGTCAGAAAGATCGACGGGCATGAAAACATCGTACCTGACGCACCGTCAGGTATTCACGTTGGGCCCGGTTCGGGTTCTCAAGAGGATCGACAGGACCCTCTAAAGGTGAGTACGGTCGCGGGTATGACAGACGATTCGGATGCTTTCGACGCGATTGTTATTGGAGCTGGAGTGATCGGCGGGGCGATCGCTCATGAACTCAGCGGGCGGGGATGGCGCACCTTGACGGTCGATAAAGGCGCTTCCGCCGGGACCGGTTCGACCAGCAACTCGTGTGCGATCGTCCGTTTTAGCTACTCGAGCGTGGCCGGAATCAACTTGGCGTGGGAAGGGATGCACTATTGGCGTGATTGGCCCAACTACATCGGTACTGACGACGAACTCGGGTTGATCGACTACCACATGACCGGCCAGGTGGTGTTTCAACCACCGGGGGAAGGCACTCATTCGGCACGCGTCAAGATGCTGTGGGATCAGCTCGACATTCCCCACGAAGTTTGGAACGCCGACGAGTTGAGGGCCCGGTACCCGTACCTCGATCTGGGCATCTATGGACCGCCAACCCGACCCGATGATGAGGCGTTCTGGGCTGAACCTGACGGCCAAATCGAGATGGCCTATTTCGCCCCGGATGCCGGTTACGTCAGCGACCCCCAGTTGTCTTGCCACAACCTGCAACGGGGAGCCGAAGCCCGCGGGGCCACGTTCTGGTTCCATAGCGAGGTGGCCTCCATCGACCAAACCGGCCAAAAAGTGACCGGAGTGACCTTGACCGACGGACGGGCCCCTCGAGCCCCGGTGGTGATCAACGTCGCCGGGCCGCACAGCTATCTCATCAACCAGATGGCGGGGGTGTACGACACGATGAACATCAAAACTCGAGCGTTGCGCCACGAAGTGCATCATGTTCCGGCCCCTCAAGGCGCAGACTTTTCCGAAGGTGCACCTACCGGCGCCGATGACGATCTCGGGATCTACTTTCGGCCAGAAGTCGGCAACAACCTGCTGATCGGCTCGGGGGACCCGTCGTGTGACGAACGCGAGTATGTCGACCCTGACAACTACGACACGCAGATTGGTGAAGAACAGTGGCGGGTTCAGGTGCTTCGAGCCAACCGTCGTATTCCCACGCTGGGCGTTCCTCACGAACGAAGAGGAATCGTCGATCTTTACGACGTCAGCGACGACTGGCTCCCGATCTACGACCGGACCGATCTTGACGGCTTCTACGTTGCCATCGGAACCAGCGGCAACCAGTACAAGAACGCGGGTTCAGCGGGTCAGATGATGGCTGACCTCATCGAAGCGGTGCAGGCCGGACACGAT
>JAFMKU010000019.1:0-20317 GCA_017852795.1 Candidatus Neomicrothrix sp. | reverse complement strand
CGTTGACGACCACCGGTCGCTACACCGGTCGTCCACTCAACATTGGTTTCTTCAGCAGGAACCGGGCGATCGACCCGAACTCTTCGATGACTGTTCACGGCTGAACCAACGATGGCTGAACCAGTGACCGGCGTCATCGTGGCCGCGATCGATACCGACATCGACAACTTGGAAGCATGGAACCGCTGGTATGACCGTGAGCACCTCGCGCCTAACGTCGCGCTACCGGGCGTGGTCAGCGGCCACCGCTACGTGGCAACCCCGGAACTTCATGCGTCGCGCCGAACCGCAGCCGGTGAACGCCTCTGGCGCGACGGGTTATCGACCTTTCTCACCGTCTATTTCACGACCGGCGACCCGGTGGAGGTCATCGCCGCCATGACCGAACGGCGCGATGAGCTTGAAGCGACAGGTCGGATGGACGGCGCCGGTCGGCGGGTGGTCCGCATCGGTGACGCCGCCATTTTGCGTTCTACCTGGTCTGATCCTGACCTTCGACTCGACCCCGAAGACCCCGCCCACGTGGTGCACGCGGGCCTGCGCGTCCGTATCGAAACCAGCCCGGTGGCGGTGGCATCCGGAGGCCCCGCAGTGTTGGCCTCGCTCCGTTTTGACTCGGCGCTTCAGCCGGGCCGACAAATAGAACTGCAACTGTTGGACCGTCCCGCCACCGAGGCATTAGAGACGCTCCGGACCGCGGTTGGGGATGAAACGGCACCGTTGCTTGACGCCGGTTTCGAACCGATCGTTGCCATGCAGTACGGCTTCATCGATGACCTCCGCCGCAGTTCGTTGCCTCGCACGATTGACCAATAGTCAATATCGAATACGAAAGCCCGTAAACGCCGATGGCATACTTGCCTGATGCGCCACGGCCGTGTTCGACCCGCTATCGCCGCCTTGCCCGCGTACCGTCCGGGACGCAGCATCGCTCAAGTCCAGCAGGACCATGGAGTCACCGACTCGGTAAAGTTGGCTTCCAACGAGAACCCGTTCGGTCCGATCCCTGAAGTGCTGGAAGCGATCAACGCCGCGGCCGCTGACATCAACCGGTACGCCGATCATCGAGCCCAACCTGTCCGCGACGCCGTCGCTGCCATGCTGGGGGTTGACAGCAACGCGGTCACCGTTGGTTGCGGTTCGGTGGGGCTCATTCAACAGTTGTTTCTGACCTTCGTCGATGCCGGTGATGAGGTGGTTAGTCCCTGGCGGTCCTTCGAGGTGTACCCGATCGAAACCATGATGATGGGCGCAACCTTTGTGACAACTGCTCTAACCGCGGAGTTGGAGTTGGATCTCGACGCGGTGGTTTCGGCGATCACCGACAAAACCAAACTGGTGCTGCTCGCCAACCCCAACAACCCATCGGGAACGGCGCGTACGGTCGCCCAACTCGATGCTGCGTTAGCGGCCATTCCCGACGATGTGGTGGTTTTGCTGGACGAGGCGTACCGAGAGTTTGTCGACCCTGAGTTTGGCGATTCGGTGCGGGAACTACTCCCTCGATATCCCAATCTGGCGATCAGTCGGTCGATGTCGAAAGCGTTTGGCCTAGCGGGTTTGCGCACCGGATATCTGGTTGCCGACCCGGAACTCATCGTTGAAGTCGACAAGATGCTTGTTCCGTTCGCGGTCAACGGTCTGGCGCAAGCCGCGGCGGTGGCCGCAGTGCAGCATCGCGACAAATACCAGCCGATGATTGATCTGGTGCGAAGTGAACGTTCCCGGGTGGTTGGTGAACTTCAGAAAATGGGATGGAACGTTCCTAGGCCACAAGGCAACTTCGTCTACCTGCCGCTCGCGGAACGAACCGATGCCGTAGCGCTCGACCTTGAACGCAGCGGGGTGATCACTCGACCCTTCAGCGGCGAAGGGCTCAGGGTCACGATCGGTTTGGCTTCCGAAAACGATCGGTTCCTCGCGGCGCTGTCCCACTACACGCCTTAACCGGAACCAAAGGGTTGGATTGTGTCCCGGTAATCCCTCTGCGACACTGCGCTGCATGCAGGCATTTCGCAACGCCAACGTGACCACCGTGGCTAATAACGGCCAGATCGCGAATTCTTCGCTGGTGGCCCACACCGAACGACTCCAACGTCACTTTTACGAAGTGCGGTCCAAGGTCTGGTGCATGGTCGGCAACGGTCTATCAAATCAGGTGTTCGTCGAAGGACCAGATGGCGTCATCGCGATTGACAGCGGCGAAAGCGTGGAGGAAATGTCAGCGGCGTTGGCTGAACTACGCGAAGTCTGCGATCGCCCCGTCGTCGCAGTCATCTACAGCCACTTTCATTACGTAAACGGCACCGCGGCACTGTTTGACGGTTCACAAGAACCGGACGAAGTCTGGGGCCACGCACTGATCGAAACAAACCTTGCCCGCATGGCTTCAGAGATCGGACCGGTAGCCCGCCGGGGGTTGATCCTCCAGTTCGGCACCGACCTTCCCGAAGAAGGGCCTGATGGTCTGGTCAACGTTGGGCTCGGTTTGCGGTATCGACAAGCCGAGCATGCACCGTTCACCCCCGGGTTTGTCCCTCCCACCCACACCATCGACACCGAGACCGAGACGTCGATCGCTGGTCTCCGAGTGGTTTTGCGGCCCGCTCCTTCCGATGCCGACGACAACCTCACGATCTGGTTCCCTGATCTCGGGGTCTGCGTCAACAACCTGGTGTGGCCTGCACTATTCAACGTGTTTGCCCTTCGCGGCGAGGAATACCGCGACCCCCGGATACTTCTCGACGGCATCGACCACATCATCGAACTCGGTGCCGATCACCTGATCGGTGCTCACGGTCCACCGATCAGCGGCGCGTCTCGGATCACCGAAGAAGTCACCGCGTATCGCGACAGCATCCAGTTTCTGTGGGACCAGACCGTGCGACACGTCAACCAGGGCCTGACCTCGTCTGAGGTTGGTGCGGCCGTTGAGTTGCCGGCGGTGTTCAACGACTCGTATTTGACCCAGCAGCATTACGGGCTCGCAGAGCATCATGCTCGCCAGATCTATGCGGGTCTTCGAGGCTGGTTCGATGGTGATCCAGCCAACCTCTTCCCGCTCGACCCCAACGACCGAGCCCAGCGAATGATCGACGGGTTTGGCGGACCGGAGCGGGTTCGAGTTCTCTGCGATGAGGCGTGTGGTTCCGGAGATCTCCGCTGGGCGCTTGAACTGGCCGGTTGGCTGACCCGTTCACCGGATTGCGAACCGCACGATCAGCGTCGGTTGGCGACAGCACTTCGGCTGATCGGCCAACGAACCACGTCAGCCAACGTGCGCAACTGGGCGTTGACGACGGCCCGCGAGGCGGAAGGGACCGCCGACCTTTCTCGACACCGGACGTTCGGGTTCGGGTATCGGGCGGCGTTAACGACTGACCCTGGCGCCGCGCTGGCGTCGCTTCGGGTTGCGGTAGACCCCGACGCGGCGGTTGGCGCGGACGGGGTTGTGGCCTTTGTCGTTGATGGTCTTACCCACACCGTGCAGTTGCGTCGATGCGTGCTGGTGCCGTCCGACGGAATCGACCCGGACGTGACCGTCGTGCTCGATCGAACCTGTTTCGCTGAACTGCTCAGTGGCCGGTTGACCATAGCGGAGGCAGAAGCGGCGCGGCGGTTGGAGATCATCGGTGACCGCACCCGCTTGCAGGCGTTCTGCGGTGCGATCGAACTGGCTGGGTTTGTTCTCTGACCACCGTTCGGTCGCTGGTTTGCCCATCCGGCGCGCCTAACGTTCGTTTATGGCTGAACCCACAGCAACGACAGGATCGTCAGCGAACTCCGGCGGTCTGCATTTCGGATGGTTGTCTCCGGTGATCGGCAACGCGGGAAGTAACCACGAACCGATCGTTATGTATCAAGACCGGGAGATCCTGGCCGAAGCCCTCCCATATTTTGACAGTCTCTGGGTCGCCGACCATTTCTATGGGTTCGATGCGAAAACGGATCCGTTCCTTGAAGCGTGGACGACGCTTACTTGGCTGGCGGCTCGCTACGAACACATCGAGCTCTGTCATCACGTGCTTGGTCACGGCTACCGGCCCGCGGCGCTCACCGCGAAAATGGCGGCCACGCTGCAAACCCTGAGCGGTGGACGGTTCGTGTTGGGCATCGGGGCGGGGTGGCGAGAAGACGAATACGCAGCGTACGGATATGACTTTCCGTCACCGCTCGTTCGGTTCGGACAGCTCGAAGACGTGATCGACATCTGCCGGCTGATGTGGACCGAAGACGAGCCAACGTTTCACGGCCGGTACTTTTCGATCGACGGTGCGTCCGCTCCACCGCTTCCCAACCCGGTTCCGAAAATCTGCATCGGGGCGCGAGGAACACAGATTGGGCTTCCGTTGGTTGGCCGCAAAGCCGATCGTTGGAACTGCTCCTATTTGGGTGCCGACGACTGGCAAATGCGCCACGACGTGGTGCGTCGAGCCGCGGAAGGGGCGGGACGGGACCCCAACGTCATCGAAGTTGGCACCACCGTCGAACGTCCGCTGCCCACATCGGACGTCGAAAGTGAGAAGCTGCTCGAAGAACTCACCGTGATGCGTGAACTCGGCATCACTCATTTCACGATGGATTTTGGGCATCCACTGTCGGCAGAGCCTGTTCACCGTTTCGCTGAACAAGTCATTCAGGTGATGCGAGGCGAGTGACCCCAACGGTCGCCGAGCAGGGAACGATTCCTCGTCCCGTCAAGTTTCTGCTGTTTGCGTTTTTCCTGACCGGGTTCGCCACCGTCGCTCAAATCACGATCATCGGCAAACAGGTTTTCGACATGACCGGTCGAGAACTTGATCTTGGTTTGTTGGGGTTCGCAGAGTTTTTTCCGCTGGCGGTTCTTGCACCGTTCACTGGTTCGCTAGCCGACCGTCTGGATCGTCGGATCGTGTTCGCTTGCGGTTTGCTTGGCGAAATCATGGTTTCGGTCGGTTTGTTTTTGGTCATCCGAACTTCGCCGACCAACATTGGCCCGATTTTCTTGCTGGTCACCGTGTACGGCGTGAGTCGGGCGGTGGCGTCGCCAGCCGCCCGGGCGCTCCCGATCGATCTCGCCCCACGGGATGTCCTCGAACGGGTAACCGCCCTTCGTTCGGTGGCCTATCAAGCCGGGGTGATCTCCGGTCCGATCGCGGCCGGCGTTTTGTTCCTGGTTCACCCCGCCGCGCCGTATCTCATGTCTGCCGCGGCCTACATCATCGGACTCTGCCTGGTTGTCACAATCCCTCGGCCCGCTACGCGCAAGTTGGCGACCACTGGGGGAGTGCAGGCGTTTCGTGATGCCAGAGAAGGGCTGCGGTTCATTCGCCGGCAGCCCGTCGTGTTCGGTGCGATCACGCTGGATCTTTTCGCGGTGTTGTTCGGCGGGGTGGTGGCGTTACTACCGGCGATTTGTGAGAAACGGCTTGGGGTCGGAGCGGTCGGGCTTGGTGGGTTGCGGGCCAGCATCGGGGCGGGTGCTACCGGGATAGCGATCTTGTTGTCGGTGCGTCCCCTCCGCCAGCGGATCGGCCCGGTTCTCCTCGCGGTGGTAGGCCTGTTTGGCGTGATGACCATCGTGATCGGGTTGACTCGCAGTTATCTGGTGGCGTTCCTGGCGTTGGCGGTTGCTTCCGCCGGCGACGCCGTTTCCGTGTTCATACGTTCGACGCTGGTTCCGCTCGCCACACCTGAAGAGATGAGAGGCCGAGTGTTGGCGGTCGAAAACGTGTTCATTGGCGCCAGCAACGAACTGGGTGCGGTCGAAAGCGGGATCACCGCGGCCGCGTTTGGGTTGGTCGGTGCCGTGCTCTTCGGTGGCATCGGCACGCTGCTCGTTGTCGCCGTCTGGTGGCGCTACTTCCCGGACCTTCGCCGCGTTAATCGGTTCTCTGATGTCCGGGTGAACTGACGGTTTCGACTAGCCGTGGGGGAGCAGCACAGTGCGAGCTTCGGTGCCGGCCCGCATCGCATCAAACGCACCCTGCAAACCATCCAAACCTGCGGTGTGCGAAATCATTTCGTCGAGCTTGAGCATCCCCTTCATGTAAAGGTTGGCCAGCGTCCGGAAGTCTTTGCGGGGCCGGGCCCCACCAGCACGAATACCCATCAGGTTTTTGTTCTGATGCAGCGACTGGAAACCGTAGGTGACGGTGGCGGCCAGGTCGGGTACACCAACCGCACAGATCGTGCCGCCCGGTCGGGTCATCTGGATGGCGTCGGCTAGCAGGCCGGTATGGCCTACGACTTCGAACGCGTGGTTCACGCCACCACCGGAAAGCTTTTTGACTTCGGCAATCGCATCGAAATCGTCTCCTTCAGCGATCAGGAAATCAGTCGCGCCAAACTCAACAGCGAGGCCTTCCTTTTCGGCCACCCGATCGATGGCGATGATCTGGCTGGCTCCCACCAGCTTGGCCGCCTGGATCACGTTGAGACCAACGCCACCGGCGCCGATCACGACCACTGTGTCGCCGAGTTGGACCCGAGCCCGGTTAAACACCGCCCCCGTGCCGGTCATCACTCCACACCCGATCAGCGCAGCCGAGGTCAACGGCATTTCCTTCGGGATCGGGATGCATTGGTTTTCGCTCACCACCGTTTCTTGAACAAACGCTCCGATGTTGGCGAAGTTGTACAGCGGCTGGTCGCCTTCAACGTAGGGCTGCGAAAGTCCACCCATCCCCACCGCGCAGTTTCCGGGTTCTCCCGCTTCGCAGTCACCGCAATGCCCGCAGTTGCCGAACGTCGAAAGAATCACATGGTCACCCACTTCGCAGTACGTGACCGCCGAACCGACCTCAACCACGATTCCGGCTGCTTCGTGTCCGGGCACGAGAGGGGTAGGCATGTAGTACTTGCCGTGGATGCAGCTCAGATCGCTCCCGCAGACACCAGCAGCGTGGATCTCAACCCGGACCTGGCGGGGAGAAAGTTGACCAACGATTTCGATACTGTTCGACAGCCGGACGCTGTCTTCGGTTGTGCCCTCACAGATCAGACCTTGCATGATGCGAACCCCCGGAGTCGATTGGGTTCATTCTGACCCCCGGGGTGGGTTTCAACCAAATGGGAAAGAGTCTTTCTGAACCGATGATGGGCGCCGTGTCCGTGGCGTCCCGTTAGCCTCCGGCGATGGCCATCGCGTTGAGTCTCCTGACCGCCACACTGTTCGGCATCAGCGACTTCTGCGGAGGGTTAGCTGGACGTCGTTGGCGGGTCCTCGACCTCATTTTGGTCGCGCACCTTATTGGGCTGGGAGGCACCCTCGCGGCGTCGCTGCTGATCGCTGATCGTTTCATCCTCGACGACTTCATTTGGGGAGGTTTGGGTGGAACCTTTGGGTTGGTTGGCCTCATGTTGCTCTACCGAGGACTGGCCCGAGGACCAATGAGCTTGGTGGCTCCCATGACTGCGGTTACGTCTGCGCTGGTGCCCGCGGCCTGGGGGGTCTTCATTGCGGGCGATGTGCTCTCAGGGTTGGCCTGGGCCGGTGTGGCGTGCGCGCTGGTGGCTATTGGCGCCTCCAGTACCACGACGGACCAAGAATCTCCCGTTGTTGTTTCTTCGATACTCGAAGCGCTCGCGGCGGGGACCGGTTTCGGATTGATGTTCGTTGCCCTCGACCAGACCGACCCGGCGTCGGCTCCTTGGTCGATTGTTGGGGCTCGTGCTGCGTCGTTGGTGGTGTTGCTGGTGGTGCTCGCGGTTCGTCTCGGGCAACTCCGCCGCCGCGGGTTTCCGCTTTCGTTCGGTGCTCCTAGCGGCCTGTGGTTGGTTATTGCGGTGGGGGTTCTCGACAGCGGTTCTAACGTGCTGTTTTTGTACGCGATTCAGAATGGCTCACTTACGGTGGTGTCGGTTTTGACCAGCATCTACCCGGTGGCGACCGTGCTTCTCGCCCGGGTGGTGCTTGCCGAGCGTCTGGGTCGGGTGCAGCAGGCCGGGGTCGCTTTAGCGTTGCTGGCTACCGTGCTGATCTCTGCCGGATAGTGCCCGCCCGTGATCGAAGAATCGTGCCAGACTGGCCCGGTCAAGTCCGCAACATCGGGAGGTGATTTGCACCGCAGTCGACGTTCGAAGGTCTTTTGCCCACGGCAGTTTGAGGCCTCTGTGAAGGGCACCTAGTGCTCTTCAATCGACCAAATGACCTCCAACACATCGTTCGTGACGACGTCGGTGGCGAATTGTCCCGCCTTGGTGGACTTGAGGGCTTCGCCCGCTCTTCGATCGCTACGGTGCTTCCCCTCGCGGTTCTTGATTCGTTGGGTTCATCTCAGGCGGTTTCCAACGTGTATTTCGTTGGTGCCTGCTTTGCCCTGCTGTTCACGTTAAACGTCGGACGGTTCGAACGGCTGTTGCCTCGCCGCTGGTTGCTGACTTTGGCCATGTCAGGTTCGGTCATTGGTGGGCTCATTGCGGCGCTTTCCCATGGGCCGCTCATTGCGATTGCGGTTGCGCTGGTCACCATCGAAGCTTCGACGTTCACGGTGCTGTTGGCACTTTTCATCATGGACTACATCGGTCGCCGCGAACTCGCCAGAAACGAAAGCCGGCGGCTTGTCTACAGCGGAATCGGTTGGATCGTCGGTCCAGCGTTGGCCTACACCCTCTACAGCGGGGTTGGGCGCTGGGCACCGTTCGTCGTGTCGATGGTCGCGATGACCACCGCGCTTGGCTATTTCTGGAAACTCCGTTTGGGTCCCAACCCGGCGCTTGCGACCCCCAAAACCCCAGCCCCTTCGCCGTTCCGAAGCATTCCCCGATTTTTTCATCAGCGCTACCTACGGATTGCTTTCGCCATCACCTTGATGCGAAGTATCTATTGGGTGTCGTTCTTCATCTACGCCCCGATTTACGCCATCGAATGTGGTCTACCTCGAAAATCGGTCGGGTTTCTGGTGTCGGTAGTGGCGGTTTTGCTGCTCGCCAGCCCGATCATCCAACGGGTTGCCCAACGGTTCTCCAATCGGTCCATGATCGTTGCTGGTCTTATCTTGGTGGGGTTGTCGTTGGCGTCGCTGGCCGAAATCGGTGAACCGGAAACGATCGGTTTGGCGTTCTGGGTTTTGGGAACGATGGGTGCGGTGGTGCTTGACGTGGTGGGCAACCTTCCGTTTATGCGCACGGTGAAACCCCGCGAACGGCCAGAGATGACGTCGGTGTTCTCGTCGGCCCGAGACGCGTCGTCGCTGATCGCTCCCGGTTTAGGTGCGCTCGTTCTCTGGTTAGGCCCGTTCGAGTTGTATTTCCTGCTGCTGGCCGGACTCTCGTTGGCGGTCGCGATGCTCGCCACCAAACTGCCGAGACGGATCTAACCGGCGAGAACTCTTCCCGCTGAGAACGTGCGGTTACACCGCCACATCGGGTTGGTCGTTCTCGATCTGGATGGCGGAAACGCTCGCTCCACGTTCAACAATGGTCCGTAGAGCGATCGTTGACCGAACTGCGGTCACCTGCGGGAGCTGCGAGAGAACCGTCCGATGCAGCCGTTCGTAGGCCCGGGGATCTTCGCACCAGACTTGAAGGAAATAGTCGAATTGGCCCGCCATGAAATGACAGTTGACGACTTCGGCCACGTCGATGACCGCCGACTCGAACTCTTCTCGAGTGTCGTCGGTGAGCGAGTCCAGCGAAATCTCAACAAACACTGTCGTGTTCTGACGAGTGTGGTTACGGCTTAGTCGAGCGTGATAACCGCTGATGATCCCTTCGTCTTCAAGCCGTTTCACCCGGCGCAGGCAGGCCGAAGGCGAGAGGTGCACTTCGGCGGCGATTGCAGCATGAGAAAGACGCCCCTGTTTTTGGAGGGCGTTGATAATCGTAATGTCGATATTGTCGAACTCACTTCTCATTTTGTGAGTGTAAGTCTTGACCGCGCGCAGGAAAAGTGCAGGTTTATGGTCCAGATCGAGCAGTTCTGCACTGAAATTGCGACCAAACGTCCGTACTTTATAGAAACAAGCACGGGCTCAAGAGAGTCCAGTCCAACCAAGGTTCATAATGCGACGAACACGCCAACCGATCAAAACGGTAAATATCTTGCCAAAAGATCTGTACGTGTTCTTTGAACCTGGTTCCAAGAGCGGGGCGGCGGCCCCTCGGTTGGTCACCGAGGATCGGTCAGGTGTTACCCCCTAACGAACGGTGTAGCACATGACTGTCAGAGGGCGGCTGCAGGTAATGCAGCCGCCCGACCGATCTTTAGGCAGTGTTGATCAGTCGGCCGAAATGCCGAAACGATCAAGGCCGTAGGCCCGAACCGCGTTGGCTCGCAGCACCTTGTGGCACTCTTCGGCGTTCATGCCAACCGCGGCAAACATCGAATGAGCCACCTTCCGGCTGTGCGGGAACGTACCGTCGGAATGGGGGTAGTCGGTCTCGAACAGAATCTGATCAATCCCTACGTCGTCACGCTGTTTCAACCCGACGAGATCGTCAAAGATGCACCCAAACACTCGACCTCGAACAATTTCGCTGGGGAGTGGGCCGTCACCACCGACCCCACCGCGGCCCTCGCGAAACACCGAATCCATCCGTTCCATCTGGAACGGCATCCAGCCCACCTGACTCTCGGCGTAGGCGATCTTGATCGACGGGAAGCGTTGCAACGTGCCCGAGAACACCCAGTCCACCAGCGACCCTTCAGCATTCTGGGCGTAAAGACTCATCGACGTGGCCAGCGGTGCGTCCGATGAGGTGGTGGGCATCGACGACGACGAACCGATGTGCATCGAAACTGTCACATCGGCGTCGGCGCAGGCCTGCCAGAGCACATCCCATTCGCCGGAATACATCGTGGCGCAACCAAGTTTCGCCGGGTTCTCCGAGAAAGCGATGGCGTAGCTGCCTTTGTCGGCGCAGCGGCGGACCTCAGCCGCGGCCAGTTCAGGGTCCCAGAGTGGAACCAACGTCAGCGGGATCAAACGGCCGCGGCCATCACCGCCGCCCCAGTCGTCGATGATCCAGTCGTTGTAAATCTGCAAACACTGCAATGCCAGATCTTTGTCGTCACGTTCAAGAAAGCCCTGACCACAGAACCGGGGAAAGATGTTTGGGTAATTGATGGCCGCCTCAACATGGTTGAGGTCCATGTCAGTCAGGCGGTCCGCTTGGTTCCACGTTCCGGGACGAAGATCCTCATAGGTCGCGGCAACGTTTCGTTGTTCTTCGCGGGGCACACCAGCCGGACCATGAAGGAACCCGGTCGGGGTGACCAGATCGTCGTAGAGCCAGACGTCGCAAAGCTGCCCGTCAGGGTCGTTGCGCTCAAACCCGTAATGGCCTCCCTCAAACTTCAGACTGACCTTTTCTTGGACGACTCTCGGGCCTCGCGCTCGAAGGCTGGGTGGAAGCTGCTGCTGCCAGAGATCTCGGGGTTCCATCACGTGGTCATCCACGGAGATCATCAGGGGAAGCTGGTCTTCGGCTGGGGTGACGTCACTCATGGGGCAACCTTAGCGGTGGGACCGTACGAGATCCGAGTTGAGCACTGAGTGGCCGACGAGTTTGTCGTTCAGGCCGCAGCCCGAGTTCGTCGCAACAGGGGATCAGCGGCGGCCAGCGTCTTGTCGGCAACCCGCATCACGCGACCCGCGGTGCCGGGACTTTCGTTGTCGATCAGGTTGCCCATCACCTGCAACGTGATCGACGCGATCCCTTGCGTTCCGACCGCTACCCGCAAACCTGAACGCAGAATCCAAGGGTGCCCGATCAGGAAACTAAACCGACGACCGGTTCGGAGGAACGCATCGAAACGTTCACCGATCTGCTGGTCGTACGCTTCGGCCACATGACCTGGGTCGTTGACGAACAGGTCGGCGGCCAGCATTCCTGACTCCAACCCGTAATCGATTCCTTCACCGTTCATCGGGTTGACCAAACCGGCGGCGTCACCAATCGCCACCCAGCCCGGTCCGTGACGTCGTACGGTGCTCATCGGGAGTCTCCAAGCCCGAGGCCGTTCGAGGTCAGGTCCGAGTTCCCATTCGTCCTGCACCAGCGAGCGATAACTGGCCTGCAAGGTGTTCAGGTTCAGCTTTTTGAAACCTTTCATCGTTGACAGCGCACCGACCCCGATGTTGACGGTGCCGTCACCGGCCGGGAACATCCAGCCATAACCCGGGATCGGAGTGCCGTGTTCGTCGCGAAGGGTCAGGCAGGCTTCAAGGTGCCGGTCGAGGTGACGGGGCGATGCCGCGTAGGTGCGGATCGCGAGACCAAACGGCTCACGCGGATCCCGTTCGGCTCCGAGCATCCGAGCAACCGTTCCCGGTGCCCCAGCTGCTACGACCACCAACGGTGCGGTCCAGCGGCGACCATCAGCTTCGACCCCAATGACCTTGTCGCCGTCAAAGATCGGCACGGCTTCTGTGTGAAAGAGCACTTCGGCCCCGGCCTCGAGCGCGGCATCGATCAGCGCCTCGTCGAGCCGTCGCCGAGGCCACACCGCACCGTGCGGGGCGAACCGTCCATTGCTCGGCCATGCCAGCTCCCGGCGGGTACGGCCGGCGATCATTCGCAGACCGTCGATGCGGTGCGCGTCATCAAGCGGGATGTCCAACTCGTTGAGCGCCGACACTGCCCGAGGGGTTAAACCGTCGCCGCACACCTTGTCGCGCCCTTTCGGGCCTTTCTCGAACACGGTTACCGAGCAGCCTGCTCGGGCCGCTCGAATAGCGGCCGCCGCACCAGCAGGGCCCCCTCCGATTACGAGCAGATCACGCGTTTCCACCGCCACATCCTGCCCGACGACGAACCGGGATACGCAGCCGAGCGCCGAACGTCACACCGGAGCCGCGACGAGTAGCAGCCCGGCTAGGGGAGAAGGCCGACGTGAGCCAACGCCAGGCGAAGCAAACGGTCATGGCCGCCGGTCATTTCTTCGCGAACTTCGACGCTCATCGCCTCGTGGGGGGTTACCCACGCCAGGTCCAGTGCGTCGGGGGACGGTTCAGGTTCACCGTCGATCGGCACGACGTAGGCCAAGCTCACCGCGTGCTGTCTTGGGTCGTGGTAGCCGGAAACGTCGGGGTCGGGGAAGTACTCGGCCACCGTAAACGGGGTTGGGTTCGCGGGTAACCGTGGAAGTGCCAGCGGTCCAAGGTCCTTTTCGAGGTGGCGTAAAAGTGCGTGGCGTATCCGTTCCCCAAACAGCACCCGTCCGGTTACCAGCGCTCGACTCACGGTTCCGTCGGCCATTGCTCGCAGAAGCAGCCCAATGTGGGTGACCTCCCCGATGCTGTCGACCCGGACCGGTACGGCATCCACGTACACCATCGGGACCCGTCCCCGCACGGTTTCCAAGTCCCCGTCGCTGAGCCACGACGCTTCCGTTTCTAGGTCGGTGAAATCGCTCACCCGTTGAGTTTCGCGCCACCAAGAGCCCGAGCGGGGGACCGGTCCCCGCGGCGCCCAAGGGTTTGCCCGAGGATTGTGTCGCCCCCTAGAGTTCGTCGATAGATAGCGGGGCGGTACGGTCGTCGTGCAGTAGGAGAAACCAATGAACTCCCAGCATCAAAGCGACTACAAGGTCGGTACCGATCCGGCATCGACGATCGTTGCTCGCCGGGTTCAGATCGCCAAGTTCGGGTTGGAACTCGGCCCGATGCCGCACCTAGCCGAGGAACGCAGGCGGCTCGCCCACCCGCAGTATGCGCATCTGAACGTGACACCGCTGGGGGCCACGCTCGGGGCCGAAATTTCTGGGGTTCGACTGAGCGGGTCGTTGTCTGGCGAAGTGGTCGCCGAGGTTCGACGGGCGTTGTTGGATTACAAGGTTCTGGTGTTCCGCAACCAGCCGATTAGCGCCGACGATCACGTTGGGTTTGCCCGACAGTTCGGTGACCTAGAAGTGCACCCGTTTCTTCCCGGCAGCGACGACAACCCGGAACTGGTTCGGTTCGCCAAAGGTGCCGACACCGGTGGTTTCGAAAACGGCTGGCACCACGATGTGACCTGGCGAGAGGTTCCGTCGATGGGAGCGATCCTGCGGGCGGTTGAAGTTCCTCGTACCGGCGGCGACACGCTGTTTGCCGACATGGCAGCCGCCTATGACGGGCTCGACGAAGCCACCCGAGAACGGATCGACACGCTCGAAGCCGCCCACGACTACCTGCTGGCGTTCGGAAACGTGGTTCCTGAGGACAAAAAGGCCGAGATGCGAGCCCAGTATCCGGTCGTGCATCATCCCGTGGTCCGGACCCACCCCGAAACCGGACGTAAGTCGCTGTTCGTCAACGCCTATTTCACGTCTCACATCGTTGGCATGGACAACGACGAAGGGAACCAACTCCTTCGGCGCCTGTTCGCCCAAGCCGCAATTTGTGAATACCAGTACCGGGTGAGTTGGGAAAACGATCAGGTGGTGTTCTGGGACAATCGGGCGGTGCAACATTACGCGGTCAGTGACTACTTCCCGGACGTTCGGGTAATGGAACGGGCCAGCATCATCGGCGACCGACCGCGCTGAGCCTGTGCCGGTCCCCGACGATTGGGCGGAGCAACTCGCTGGCGAATTTGAGGATCCCTACTGGCAACACCTGCGCACGTTTGTTACTTCTGAACGCCGCAGCCACCAGGTGTTTCCGGCCGCGCCAGATGTCTTCGCCGCGCTTCGTTTGACCCCGTTTGATCAGGTTCGGGTCGTGGTGCTGGGTCAGGATCCTTACCACGGTCCCGGTCAAGCCAACGGCCTTTGTTTCAGCGTTTCGCCCGGTACCCCGATCCCGCCGTCACTGCGCAACATTTTTGCCGAACTCGGCGCGGATCTTGGATGTGCGCCCCCTGCCACCGGTGACCTGAGCGCGTGGGCTCGTCAAGGGGTGCTGTTGTTGAACTCGACGCTCACGGTCCGACAGGGACAAGCCGGAAGTCACCAAAAGCAGGGGTGGGAACGGTTCACCGACCAGATCATCCGTGCGGTCGCAGCCCGGCCACAATCGACCGTGTTCGTGTTGTGGGGCCAGAGCGCCCGCACCAAGCGGGCGTTGATCCCGACCCCGCCGAACCGGATCGTGGAAAGCCCTCATCCTTCACCGCTTTCAGCCCACCGGGGGTTCTTTGGGAGCCGCCCGTTTAGCGCCGTGAACGAGGCCCTCGTCGCCGCCGGGCAACCCCCGATCGACTGGTGCCTTTCGCCTGCCTGAGGCTCAAGTCAAGCTGCTGGCGCTGCTCATCAGCCAACGGCAACCACTGACCAGGAGACAATCCGTCGAGTCCGATCGGGCCGATCCCAACTCGGACCAACCGCAGCGTTGGGTACCCCACCGCTGCGGTCATTCGGCGAACCTGCCGGTTCCGCCCTTCGGTCAACGTCAATTCGAGCCAACGGTCAGGGACAGTTTTGCGAACTCGAATCGGTACCGAACGCTCCGGCAGTACCGGCGGTTCGTCCAACAACCGAACGGTAGCGGGGCGCGTGGGCCCGTCCCGAAGGGTTACCCCGGCCGCTAACGCCGCCAACGCAGCCGCATCAGGTACTCCTTCAACCTGCACCAGGTAACGCCGAGGGTGACCGATGGTTGCGTCGGTGAGATCGCCTCGGAGGTTGGGGTTGCGGGCCAACAGCAACAACCCTTCGCTGTCCCGATCGAGTCGCCCCGCCGGGTACACGTCGGCGACGTCAACATAATCAGCCAGCGTTTCGCGTCCTTCCCGGTCGGTGAACGCCGTCAAACAACCGAACGGTTTCCAGAACCGCAGGACAAGGTCAGGATCGTTGAGCACCAACGGTCAGAAATACCAAGGAAACGCAGACCAGTCCGGGCTGCGTTTCTCTAGGAACGCGTCACGACCCTCGACTGCCTCGTCGGTCATGTAGGCCAGACGGGTCGCTTCGCCGGCAAAGACCTGCTGGCCCATCAAACCGTCATCAATAAGGTTCATTGCGAATTTGGCCATTCGCTGACCGGTTGGGCTCTTGGCGTTGATTTCGGCACCCCATTCGAGCGCCACCGTCTCGAGTTGCTGATGCGGGACCACTGCGTTGACCATCCCCATCGCGAAGGCCTCGTCAGCGCTGTAGCTGCGGCCAAGAAAGAAGATCTCGCGTGCCCGTTTCTGCCCGATTTGGCGAGCTAGGTAGGCCGAACCGAAACCACCATCAAAGCTCGCCACGTCAGTGTCGGTTTGCTTGAAGATGGCGTGTTCGGCACTGGCCAACGTCAAGTCCGCGGTCACGTGCAGGCTGTGGCCGCCTCCGACCGCCCAACCCGGCACCACGGCGATCACGATTTTTGGCATGGTTCGGATCAGCCGTTGCACTTCAAGAATATGCAGCCGACCGGAACGGGCCGGGTCGATCGTTTCTGCGGTGTCACCGGACGCGTACTGGTACCCGTCTCGGCCCCGAATGCGCTGATCTCCACCGGAACAAAACGCCCACCCTCCGTCTTTGGGCGACGGACCGTTACCGGTGATGAGCACGCAGCCGACGTCACCCAACATTCGGGCGTGATCGAGGCAGCGATACAGTTCGTCAACGGTCTGAGGACGAAACGCGTTACGGACCTCGGGACGGTTGAAGGCAATCCTGACGGTTCCCTGATGCCGGGCTCGATGGTAGGTGACGTCGTGCAGTTCGCCGACGGAGTCGACTTCGGTCCACTGATCCGGATCGAAAAGCGGCGAAATCGGATGGCTGGTCATCCCAAAAGCCTACGGCGTCACGCGGGCGAGTCGGGCATCGAAGCGCATCAGCCAGCGATCAAGCAGTTCCTGACCGCGTGCGTCGCCAAAATTAAGGCCACCTATTGCTGACATTCGGTGAAGCAGTACCCGCAGCGCCTGGTCGTAATCGGCGTGGAGTTGCTTGAGGGAATAGTCCTCGACTCCGTTGGCGAGAAGCCGCTGATGGTAGACGTCTAGAAGGTCATCAATGGTTGACTCGGGCACGTCGTGACCTAACGAGCCGGTTATGAAATAGCCGACATCAAGCACTGCCGGTCCGAGGTTCGCGGTCTGCCAATCGATGATGGCTGACACGGTTCCTTCGGGAGAAAAGAAGATGTTGTCGAGTCGAAGGTCGCCGTGCAGCAGACAGGTTGGGGCCTGCGTGTGGAGGTGCCGGATCCGGCCTGCGCCGTTGCGTCGCAGCGACCGCAGCACTCGTTGCGAGTGTTCGCTGAATGTGGTGTTGGCTCGGCGCTCAAACTCGCGACGGTTGTTTCGGTACACCGCGTCAAAGACCCGTGGCGCCACGTCACCACCGGTCAACCAGTGTTGCGATTGCGGGCTTCGAACCCCCCACGTCGGTGCGTGAATATCTGCCGCGGTGGCCAGCACCGTGGCAGCCCGTTCAACATCGCAACCGGCGACCTGGTCACCAAGCTCATCGGCAATGTCGGCCAGTAGCAGCACGCACGGAGGCACGCGAGCGTTCTTTTGTTCGCTTCGGACAAGGAGCCGGAGCAGGGCCATGGGGAGCCGGTTCGCTCGTTTGATTCGTTCCAACTCCGAGGCTTCGGTCCCGTCGGCTTCGTAACGGCCAACGTGCACCGTGGGGTGGGGGACCGGCAACGAGGGAAGGATTTCTCGGTACATCATCACTTCGCGTTCATAGACCCCCAGTGCCCGCCCCATCGCCCGGTTGAGTTCAACCGCAGTGGGGATTTTGGCCACCACCGTTGCCGGGCCAGGTTCGCCGGAGTAACCCAAGTGGAGACGAGCGAGATCACCGACGAAGCCTTCGCCTTCGCCTAACCGTTCGATCCGAACCGTTTCGACCCGGCTAGCTGCCGCGATCGTTCCTGCCTGTCGAAGTTCTTCAGTGAGCCATTGGGAGTGGAACCCGTCGAGGGACGTCGGTGTCGATGACGGCATGGCGAAACCGTAGCGGGTGTTCGCTAGCCGCGGAACGCTTCGAGCACCTGTTCGCTTTCCGGGGTGAACACCAGCACATCGGCTCCACCGGGAGTGATGTAGCGCGTGGTCGGGACGGTCGCGGTGATCGGTTCTGCACCGCGAATACGCAGACCCAGCCGGGCTGCTTCGGTGATCGAAAGGCCATCGTCGACCTTGACGTTGGCAGCAACCGCATCCAACGCATCGAGCAGCGTGAATGGGTTGCGGGTTCCGCCAAGTTCAGCCATCAACCCTCGAAGAAACCGCTGTTGGCGTTGGACCCGGCCAAGGTCGCTGGTGGGGTCGGTGATTTCCTCCCCGTTGATGTGTTCGGTGTAGCGGCGCGACCGCACGTAGGCCAACGCGGTGGGACCGTCGAGCTCAACTGGGCCACTTTGAGCAACGTTCAACCCGGAACGGGTGTCGAACGCGGGATACGGAAAATCTACGGTGACCGAACCCAAGGCGTCGACCAGCCCCAGGAACCCGGCCAGATCAATCTCGAGATAATGGTCGAGACCAATGCCGAGCTGGTTCTGAACCGTCTGCACCAGATCGCGTCCGCCTCCAAACGCGAACGCCGCGTTGATTCGGTTCGTTTTCCCTCCCGGAATCTCGACCCAGAGATCACGTGGAATTGCTAACAGTGACACTCCCACGTCGTCGACACGAAGCACCGCGATGGTGTCGGTTCGGGCACCGGCGGTTCCTTCGCCCAGAATCAGACCGGCGTTGACGGTGTCGGCGTTGATGCCTTCACGAGAGTCGGTGCCAACGATCAGATAGTTGGTTCCCGAAGCGCTGCCCTGAAGCAGATCCGAAAGTTCAACCCGTTCAACCGACCGCCATCCGGACCACGCCGACCAAGCCAAATAGGCAGGAACCGTTGACAAGGCAAGCAGCACCGCAAGCACAATGAGCACGATCCGGCGGGCTCGGCGTCGACGCGGTGGTTCAGCGATTTCGGGGGCACGTTCGACCGTGATTGAACGCGGATCAAGCGGGATATCGGACACCGCCACAAGTGAAGCAGCTCAGGTCACGAATGCGACGTCGCTTGACCGATGATGGAGCCGCCCCGCCGCCAACCCGGCTTATGCGCCACCGTAGAGCCCCGGCCCGCTACGCTTTTCGCAGCGGGCAGGTGGAGTCTCTCGTGAAATTGCTTTTGTCGACCCGTTGTACCTCATTGCTCGCCGGTTCAGTGGCTGCTGCGGTTCTTGCCGTTTCGCCTTCCCTGGCGAGCGAACTGAGCGATCTGCGGCGTGAACGCGAACGAGCTCGGGAAGCAGAGCAGCAGGCGCTCGAACAGCTTGATCTGCTTCGGGTCAACGACGAAGCGGTGCAAGCGGCCCTTGATGAAATCGAAGCGTTAATCGCGGGCCAACAGATCCGGGTCGACGCAGCCCGCAAAGCGCTCGCCGATGCCGAGCAGGACGTGTTGGCTCGCGAACAGGCTTTAGCGGAAGGCGAGGCGGCGGTTCAGGCCAAAGAGCGGGAGCTTCAAAACCACGCCGTCACGGCCTACGTGGGAACCAACAACGCGTTGGATCCCTGGTTGATGTCCCAAGACGTCAACCGCACCGCGGTTCGATTGGCGTTCATTGATCTCGCCGCCGGAACCGACCGAGATCTGGTCGACGAGTTGCGGGGTCTTCGTGCCGAACTGCAGGTGCAGGTTGAACAGGGACAGCAGGCCCGTTCAGACGCGGACCGTTACCGGGCGGAACTCGAAGACGCGCTCAACATCTTCGAGCAGCGTCGAGCCACTCAGAGCGAAATTCAGAACCAAATCCAAGTCAGGCTGAACGAATGGTTGGCTGAAGCAGAACAGGCCGCGGCGGAAAGCGAAGAGTTCACCCAACTGATCCTTCGCGAAACCGCTCTGGTGACCGGTCTCGAACCAGGATCTCCGTCGCTGTCGGGGTTCATCATGCCAACCCGAGGTACGGTCGGTTCGTCGTTCGGTCCTCGCCTTCACCCAATCTTTCGAACGGTCCGCCAACACACCGGTGTCGATATTGGTGCCGCCACCGGAACCCCGATCTGGGCTTCGAAGTCGGGACGGGTCATCTACGCCGGTTGGAAGGGTGGATACGGCAACACGGTGGTTGTGCTTCACAACGATGGTGCGGTCAGCACCCTCTACGCCCACATGTCGGTGCTGCACGCCTCCAACGGTGACCGAGTTGATCAGGGCGAACTAATCGGTGAGGTAGGCAGCACCGGTTGGTCAACCGGACCACACCTGCATTTCGAAGTTCGCGTCAACGGCGTCCCCAAAGACCCGATCGCGTTCTTGCCCTGAGCCTCTTCCGGTCGTTTTCGACCCCAATTCTGAGGGTGCTACGTTGCCCGTCAGGAGGTCCGAATGCGTGCTGCGTTGCTGTCATCCAACCCGGGCGATTTTGAGGTTGTCAATGATCTGACGGTGTCCGGGCCGCTTCCGGGGGAAGTGATGGTTCGAGTGCATCACAGCGGGATCTGCCATTCC
>JAFMKU010000018.1 GCA_017852795.1 Candidatus Neomicrothrix sp. | reverse complement strand
GGGGGCGGACGCGCCAGCGGTCACACCGACCGTGGGCGGAAGGTGGTCGGGGAGTTCGTCGGGGCCGTTGACGCGGTGAACTTCCGGGCATCCCGATTCGAGCGCTAACGAGGCCAAGGCATTGGTGTTCGACGAATTGGCCGAACCGATCACCACCATGGCATCGCAGCGGGGCGCGATTTCCATCAGCGCCGACTGGCGGTTGGTGGTAGCGAAACACAAATCGGAGCGGCCTGGTTGCCAGAGTTCAGGGAACCGTTCGCGGGTCGCGTCCAGCACCCCCGCCCATTCACGGTGAGACAACGTGGTCTGGGCCAACACTGCTACCGGACCGTCAAGGTCGGGGAGGGCCGCAACGTCCTCGACGGTTTCTACCCGATGCATCGCCTCCGGGGCCACCGCCATCGTCCCGACCGCTTCCTCGTGGCCTTCGTGGCCGACGTACACGATCTGGTACCCCTTGCCGGCCCGGGTTTTGACCTCATGGTGGACTTTGGTCACCAGCGGGCAGACCGCATCGACGACGTAACCGCCTCGGGCTCGAGCCGCCGCGACGACTTCGGGCGCGGACCCGTGAGCAGACAACATGATCGGCCGGCCCTCAGGAACTTCGGCGATGTCGTCGACGAACACGACCCCAGATTCTTCGAACCGGCGCACCACGAGCTGGTTGTGAACGATCTCGTGATAGCAGTACACCGGCGGCTCGAACGCTCTCACCATCCAGGCCAACGCCTTGATAGCCATCTCCACCCCAGCGCAGAATCCCCGGGGGGAAGCAAGCAAGACTTTTTCGACACCTTGCACGGCGGAAAGCTGGTCTGGCGGCGAACCGTTCACGAAGTCGAGGCTAACCTCGTCTTGGTCCTCTGGGACGTTTTGCGGTGGGTGGAGACCACGTCGCATGTCGCTATGCTTCCGAGTCGTTCTGTACTCGCGTCCGCGGGTGTTTCTAGGAGTTCCGATGTCCAAGATCTGCCAGGTCACCGGCAAGAAGCCTCACTTCGGTAAACAGCTTTCTCATTCGCATCGTCGAACCAACCGTCGTTGGGATCCGAACGTGCAGACCAAGCGTTACTTCCTCGCTTCCGAGAAGCGGTGGATCACCTTGAATGTCAGCACCAAAGGCATCAAGACCATCGACAAGCGCGGAATTGAGCGGGTAGTTGCCGACATGCGTGCGGCTGGACAGAAGGTCTGAGGTTTCATCATGGCTAGCGACAAGCGTCCGATCATCAAGCTTCGTTCAACTGCTGGTACCGGCTACACCTACGTGACCACCAAGAACAAGACCAACACCCGCGAGCGCATCGAGATCAAGAAGTACGATCCGGTGATCCGCCAGCACGTGGTCTTCAAGGAAGAGCGCTAATCGTTTCTCTTCCCGGGCCCAAACTCCGGGAGTGATCGTGGAAATCGAACGGGTGGCGTCAGGGTCTGGGATTCCGGAACGTCCAATCGCCATGTTCGATTCGGGTTTCGGCGGCTTAACCGTGGCCCGGGCCGTGATCGACCTGTTGCCGGGAGAAGACCTCGTCTATTTCGGAGACACCGGCCGCTACCCGTACGGTTCACGACCTTTGGAACAGGTCCGAGAGTTCGCGGTGCAGATCAGTGACCGTTTGGTGGCCGACTACGACCCGAAGATGGTCGTGGTGGCCTGCAACACCGCAACTGCCGCTGCCCTGTCCGTGTTGCGTGAACGAATTTCGGTGCCGGTTATTGGGGTGATCGAACCTGGTCTGCGTTCGTTGCTTGAGGTGACCTCCACGGGCCGGGTTGGGGTGATCGGAACGGTGGGGACGGTCGCTAGTGGCTCGTATCAGCGGGCCGTGGCGGAGAGTCGGCCCGAAGTCGAACTGGTGTGCGCCGCCTGCCCCGGGTTTGTGGAGTTTGTGGAACGCGGCGACACCCGATCCGACCAGGTTCGGGTGCTGGCCGAACGACTGCTCGCACCCATTCAGGCCGCGGACGTCGACGCGCTGCTGCTGGGCTGCACCCACTATCCGTTTCTGGCCCGTACCATCGGGGACGTGATGGGTCGAGGGGTGACGTTGGTTTCGTCGGCAGATGAAACGGCTTTTGCCGTTGCTCGCATCTTGGAATCGACCGGACTTCGGTCGTCTCGCCGAGAAGGTGGAACGCAACGGTTCCTGTCGAGCGGAGATGTCGACGCGTTCGCCCACCTCGGGCGTCGTCTGCTGGGACCCGAACTGGGAGTGGTCGAAGCTCATCGTTGGGACATCACATGACGTTGACGGTCACCATCCTCGGTTCGTCCGGGTCGTACGCCACGGTCGACAATCCGTGTTCGGGTTATCTGATCCGAAGCCAGTCAGCCACCGTGCTGCTCGACTGCGGTCCAGGGACGCTCGGTCCGCTTCAGGAACACATCAACCTGGCGGACCTCAGCGCGGTGGTCACCACCCACTGTCACCCGGATCACTGGCTCGAACTGCCGGTGCTGCGAAACATCTTCTGCTATTTCATGCCCCGGCCAGCCCTTCCGGTGTACGGAACCGCCGAAACCGACGCGATGCATCGGGCCTTGACCGTTTCGGCTCGCCCCGAAGTGTTCGAATGGACAACGATCAACGATCAGTCAACGTTCACGGTCGGCGATCAACACTGGTCATTTACCCGCTCGGATCACCCGGTCGAGACGCTCGCCCCGCTCGTTGACGTCGACGGTCGTCGATTCTGTTTCACGTCCGACACCGGGCCCGGCTGGTCGTTCAGCGGGATTGACCCAACCGTGGACTTGGCGTTGGTCGACGCCAGCCACCTGAAAGAGTACGAAGGGCAGGGGATCCCGCACATGAGCGCCCGCCAAGCCGGGGAACGGGCCCGTGCCGGTGGGGTGAAACGCCTGGTGCTCACCCATCTGGTGCCGGGTTCTGATCTTGCGGCGCACCGCGCGGAAGCAGAACTGGCCTACGGTGGGCCGGTGGAGGTCGCCGTGCCCGGCATGACCTTCGCGCTTGATCCGACCCACTAATCCGTTCCGGGAGAAACCGATGGTTCAACGATCCGATGGCCGCCAGCACGACGAGCTCCGGCCGTTCTCATTTGTTCGTGATTTCACCACCATGACCATGGGTTCGTGCCTGGTGTCGTTCGGGCGGACCCGCGTGTTGTGCACCGCCTCGGTTGAAGACGACGTGCCTCGCTGGATGAAAGGAAGCGGGCAGGGGTGGGTGACAGCCGAGTATTCGATGCTTCCCGGTTCGTCTCCGGACCGGATCGATCGGGAGCGCCGCGGGCCGAAAGGACGCACCCAGGAAATCGAACGCCTCATTGGTCGTTCGTTGCGAGCAGTGACCGACATGTCGCTGCTGGGCGAAACCTCGATCCGGCTCGATTGTGACGTTCTCGAAGCCGACGGGGGAACCCGCACCGCTTCCATCTGTGGCGCTTACGTGGCCCTGCACGATGCCTGCACCCGCCTGATCCAGGCTGGGCGGCTAACTACCTTGCCGTTGACCACCGAATGCGCCGCGATCTCGGTCGGCATTGTCGGCGGCCAACCGATGCTCGACCTGCCCTACCCGGAAGATTCGACGGCTGACGTGGACTGCAACGTCATTATGAATGGCACTGGGGGGCTGATCGAAGTTCAGGGAACCGCGGAAGGCAACACGTTTAGCCGCAGCGAACTCGATGCACTACTGGATTTGGCTGCGGGTGGTGTTGCCAGCATCACCGCGGCGCAACGTTCTGTGCTTTCCGAAGCTCCGGCACCGTTGACGCTTGATCGGTAACCCCGGTGCCCGCATTGCCTCGGCTGGTTTGTGCCAGCGCCAACCCGGACAAGGTGGCGGAGATGGCCAGTGTGCTCGTGGGGCTGGTGGAGTTAGAACCTCGTCCCGCCGGGCTCGGCGATGTGGTGGAGGACGCCCCCGATCTTGAAGGAAACGCCCGCCTCAAAGCCCGGGCGGTGTGCGCCGCGGCTCAGGACGCGGCGGTAAGCGACGACACCGGACTCGAAGTCGACGCGCTCGGTGGCGAACCCGGGGTCTGGTCGGCTCGCTACGCCGGCCCCCACGCGAGCTATCGCGAGAACCTCGACAAGGTGCTGTCAGAACTGGAACGCAGAGACGCGATCCTTCCCGAACAGCGTCGGGCCCGGTTCCGGACGGTGGTGATGGTGGCTTGGCCGGACGGCCGGGAACTCAAAGCCGAAGGAGTGGTGGAAGGGACGATCGCCCGCGCACCGCGTGGTGAACTTGGTTTCGGCTACGACCCGATCTTCGTGCCCGACGAAGGCGGCGGTCGCACGTTTTCGGAAATGGGAGACGAAAAGCACGCCATCAGCCATCGGGGTCGGGCGTTACGGGCGCTGTCGCAGGCGTTGGCCGAGCACCCTGACCCGGGTGAACTGTCGTGATAGACGATCGCCGTCGCGGTTGGGCGCTGGCTGCGCTGGGGATGCTGCTCGTTTCGACCGACACGATCTTCGTTCGCTGGTCAGAAACCGACGGCTGGACCATCGCATTTCTGGTAGCAGCCTTAGGTCTCCCGTTGCAGCTGGCGTTGCAGCGCCGGTTCGACGGTGGGCATCCGATTCGACGGTTTCGACAATCGCCGAGAGGTCTGCTGACGGTTGGTTTGCTGTCGGGTCTCAGCCAGATCACCTTTTTGAGTTCCGCCACCCACACCGAAGTCGCCAACGTGGTTGTGATCGTTGCCGCGTCCCCCATCATGGCCGCGGTCGGTGGAGGGTTGCTGTTCGGAGAACGAACCTCTCGACGGGTTTGGATTGCGATCGGTGTGACCATTTCGGGGGTGGTGGTGGTCGTTTCGGCGTCGATCGGTAGCCCGAACCTGCGAGGCGACCTGCTGGCATTGTCCGCGGTGCTGGCGTTTTCGCTCAACATCAGCGTCTGGCGTCACTACCGAGACCAGAGCCGGTTCGTTGGTTTGGCGGTGGCGGCGCTCGTGACGATCGTGGTCAGCGGACCGTTCGCCTCACCGTTTGACCAAGAACCCCGGGTGTATCTGGTGGCGCTGGCGATGGGGTTGGTGTTTAACCCGCTGGGTCGGCTCTGCCACACCACGGCACCCCGCTACGCGCCAAGTTCGGAAGTGGCGTTGTTCTCGCCGGTCGAAACGTTGGCGGCCACGATCTGGGCCTGGTGGGCGTTCGCAGAACAACCTCCGGCCCGCACCTTTGTTGGCGGAACGATCATTCTCGCCGGGTTGGTCTATGGGACCTGGCAGCGTTCCCCCGGCCCTCAGGGCGCTTCGGGGACACCGTCATCTTCGTTGCGTGCGGACGGGGGGACTTGAACCCCCACACCCTTGCGGGCACCAGGACCTAAACCTGGCGTGTCTGCCAATTCCACCACGTCCGCGGGTTGGGGACTCAGCGTAGCGACGTCGGATGGTTCAGCACCCGGATTACTGAGGTGACCAGCCCGGCGTGCCAGTGCGGCACCGGCCGGCGGTAGTCTGAACAGATATGAGCGACCCGAACACCGTCCCCGTTCCAATGAGTAGCGCTGCGCTTTCAGGAAACCCTCAAGCTGACATCTTCAACCGTCTCCTCCAGGAACGGATCGTGGTGCTCGGTAGCGACGTCAACGACGATGTAGCGAACTACATCACCGCCCAGTTGTTGTTCCTCGAAGGCCAAGACGCCGAGAAACCGATCTGGTTGTACATCAACAGCCCGGGTGGTTCGGTGACCGCCGGTATGGCGATCTACGACACGATGCAGTTCGTCGGCCCCGAGGTCGGAACGATCTGCATGGGTCTGGGCGCGTCGATGGGACAGTTCCTGCTGTGTGCCGGTGCGCCCGGAAAGCGCTACGCCCTTCCTCACGCCCGGATCATGATGCATCAGCCGCTGGGTGGCGTTCAGGGTCAAGCCACCGACATCGCCATCCAGGCCGAGCAGATGGCCTACACCAAGCGTCTGCTTCAGGAACGAATCGCGCAGCACACCGGGCAGACCTACGAACAAATCGACGCCGACTCTGACCGCGACCGTTGGTTCACCGCCGAGGAAGCCAAAGCGTACGGCATCATCGATCACGTGATCGTGAAGCGCGGAGAGATGCTTTAGGCCGAACGGCTTTCTTCGGCGGCGCTCCGAAGCGCCGTCACCCCGGCCGCCCGGTCGTCGTAACGAAACAGGGCGGAACCGGAGACAAACACGTTGGCTCCCGCCGCGGCACACCCCCGGATGGTGGTTTCGTTGATGCCGCCATCGACCTCGATGTCGATCGACTGACCGCTGCTGCGCACCATCTCTGCCACGGTGCGGATCTTGTCTTCTAACGGAATGTAGGTTTGGCCGCCGAAACCCGGGTTGACGGTCATGATCAAAATGTGGTCGGTGACATCGAGCACGTGGCTGAGCACCGAGGCGGGGGTGTGCGGGTTGAGCACCACTCCAGATCGGGCGCCGAGATCACGGATGTTGGCCAGCGAGCGGTGGAGATGCGGACAGGTTTCGGCGTGGACCATCACCGTTTCGCAACCAGCGTTGACGTAGAGCGGAGCCAGCTCGTCGGGGTTCACCACCATCAGGTGCGCTTCGAAGTGGAGGTCCACGTGGGGGCGCACGCTGGCCACGATGTCGGGCCCGATGGTCAGGTTGGGAACAAACACGCCGTCCATCACGTCCCAATGGATGCGGTCACATCCGGCGTGTTGGAGGGCCACGCACTCCTCGCCGAGTCGGGCGAAATCGGCGGGCAGCACCGATGGGCTGATTTCAATCGGACGGCTCACGGAAGCCGAGGCTAGTCGCGGCGTCAGCAATCGCGATGATGGTCGGTACCGTTGCCGTCGTGGAACTCCAAGTAACGGCGACGGCGCGAGACGGTGCAGGGGTAGCGCGAGCCGATGATGGTCGGGTGGTCTTCGTCGAGGGCGCGCTTGCTGGTGAGCGGGTGGTGGCCGAACTGGTGCAGGCCGACCGTCGCTGGTCCCGGGCTCGCACGGTGCAAGTCATTGACGCCTCACCAGAACGTGTCCCGGTCAACTGTGTCCATCAACTCGAAGGGTGTGGCGGGTGTGACCTGCTCCACGTAGGGCCCGATGGTCAACGGGCAATGAAGTTGTCGATGGCGATCGAGCAACTAACCAGGGTCGGGATTGAACCACCAACGCCGACCCTGCGAGCGTTGCACAACGATGCTGGACGCACCACAGCCCGAGCCGGGGTAGTGAATGGTCGGGCAGGGTTTCGTGAACGAGGTTCGCATGCTTTGGTGCAGGTGGATTCCTGCGAGGTGCTCGACCCGATCCTTGAAGAGTTGCTGGTCGACTGCCGCTTCCCTCACAGCGAACGGGTGCTGGCCCGGGTCGGGAACCGTACCGGTGAACGGATCGTGGTGGTCGATGCTGGCGCCGCGGATGTTTCGGTCCCCGCCGATGTGCGAGTGATTTCCGAACCGGAACTGGCGGCCGGTACGCGGGCATGGATCCACGAAGAAGTCGCCGGGTTCCGGTTTCGGGTCAGTGCCAACTCGTTTTTTCAGAACCGGCCGGCCGGAGCGGAAGCGCTGGTCGGCGAAGTCGGAGCGATGATCGGCGACGCACCCGAAGGTCTGCTGGTCGATGCCTACAGCGGGGTTGGCTTGTTTTCGGCCACGTTGGCGCATGACCGGCCGGTGGTCGCGATCGAACGGGGAACCGACTCGGTGGCTGATGCCAAAATCAACCTGCGGGAGGTCAATGCCAAAGTGGTTCGGGCCGATGTGGCTCGTTGGCGTCCGTCGCCGGCGGCGGTGGTCATCGCCGACCCGGCTCGGGAAGGACTCGGAGCACGGGCAGTCCAGACGTTGATGCGTTCCGAACCGTCGGTGTTGGTGCTGGTGAGCTGCGACCTGTCGTCGTTTGCTCGGGACACTCGCCTGTTGCAGGAGCGCGGGTTGCGGCTTGATCGTTGGACCGTCATCGACCTGTTCCCGGGCACCAGCCATGTGGAGACCGTGGCCCGTTTCGTGGTTTAACGGTTTCCTGGTTCGGTTCGCAACACCCGACTCACGACCTCTTCAGCTACCGGCTGATACTCCTCGTGGAGTTCGACGGTGCGATGCGCCCGGTGCCGGAACGGTTCGACAAACTGGTTATGCATCGGGGCGACCGTCGCTGCGAACTGACGCCGCACATCATCGGGTTCGCGGCCTCGTTCGGCAACGTCACGTTTGATCCGCCGCTCCAAGCGAACATCTTCGGGTACGTCGATGTAGACAGCGAGGTCGAGTCGTTCGGCGATCTGCTCGAAACTCAGCAGCAAGATCCCTTCCACGATCACCACCGGGCGGGGTTCGACGACGACGACCTGTTCGGTTCGGGTGTGGGTGTTGAAGTCGTAGACCGGCACAGAGACGTGACGCCCGGAACGCAGCGATTCGACATCGGCCACGAACCGGTCGTGATCCAACGAGTCGGGATGGTCGTAGTTGACAACCCGGCGTTGTTCCACCGTCAGATGGCCCTGATCGCGGTAATACGAATCGAAGGCGATGACCGAAACCTGTTCGGGTCCGAGATGGTTAAGGATGTGTCGGGTCAGCGTGGTCTTGCCAGCTCCTGAACCACCACAGATTCCAACGGTCTTGGTCACGGCGTAAGAACGTAGCCGCTCGGCACGCCAACGCGGTTGGTGGCCCGAGCGAAGCTTCACGGTTGGTCAATCTCGGAACGGCTTCGCATCGCCGAGTCCGGTGAGGATTGCGCAGAGGTCATGGTTCGTCTGAAAGACTGGGCGACATCATGAGTGAACATTCCGCCGCCCTCGATTTCTCCTCGTTGTCGACCTTAACCGTCGACGTTGACCGCACGACCCACGTTGCGGTGGTCACGCTCAACCGGCCCGAGGCGTACAACGCGTTTAGTCCCACCATGCAAGAAGAGCTTCGGGCTACGTGGCGAGCGTTTCGTCGAGACGACGACGTGCGGGCCATCATCTTGACCGCAGCCGGGGACAAATCGTTTTGTGTCGGGATCGACCGTAACGAAGCCGAATTCACCAACATGGCCGGAAGCGAGCAGCTGTACGGGACCTCCAACAACTTCATGTACGACGACCCGGGGGACGATCTCGGACCAAAATCCTGCGACCTTTGGAAACCTGTGGTGGCGGCGGTCAACGGGATGGCCTGCGGTGGGGCGTTCTACATGCTTGCCGAATGCGACGTGATCTTGGCGGCCGAACACGCCACCTTCTTTGACCCGCACGTCACCTACGGCATGGCTGCGGTGTACGAACCGATCAAGATGCTGCAACGAATGCCGTTGGGCGAAGTGCTTCGCATGTCTTTGCTCGGCAACTACGAACGCCTCAGCGCAGCAACCGCGCAACGGATCGGCCTGGTGAGCGAGGTGTGCACCTCCGAAACGTTGGCCGATCGGGCTCGTTGGGTGGCCGAGTCGATCGCGGCACAACCGGCGGTGGGAGTTCAGGCCACGCTGCGGGCCATCTGGGCGGCCGCTGACATGGGCACCCGAAACGCATTGGCGATGGGGCCGGCGCTGCTCACCACCGGATTTGATCGAGCTGGGATGGAACAAGGCGCCGACGCGTTTGCGTCCGGAGCCCGGCTCAAACCGGAGATTCGCTGACGGTTAGCCGCCGAGTCGGGTTCGAGCCGCCGCGGAACGATCAAGCAGCAGTTGCGGGATCGTCACCCCGTTGACTTCAACACCGCCACCGGCACTCGCCGCCGAAGCCCCCGTGTTTTCGGTCAACGCCGCCGAGTCCTGCGCAAGTTCTGCTTCGGCAGCTTCGCGTTCGCGAGCGACCAAGAAACGGTCGTAGTCCTTGTCGTGCACCAGCGACCGATGGTCAACATGGCTGATAGCCCGGCCGTCGGCGAGGCGCAGCCAGTACCGCTTCCAGGTCACGCCGTTGGCTACTGCGACCTTGCCTCGGGTGCCAGCCGGGATCGTTCCGTGGTCGTCAACGAGCCGGACTTTCGTTCCCCGCTTGAAGCTGGTGGCCTGAAGTTCTGCAGTAGTGGGCACGGGTACCGAATCTAGCGGCTCAATCCCGGCGGTGGTGACATCGGCGGCGGTCACGTTTGCCTCGACCCGGTCCGGTTTCTTGCCGGGGGACTTCGTTGGCTACCGTAGAGTTCATCCCGTGGAGGTATGTGCGATGAACCCCGACCAGCTTGACTTTGTTCCTTTCGACGCTGACAACCACTACTACGAGGCGCTGGATGCGTTCACCCGTCACGTTCCCGAAGCGATGCAACCCCGGATCGTGCAGTGGGTGGAGATGGGGGGCCGCAAACATCATCTTGTTGGTGGACGTTTGGCCAAGGCCGTGGCCAACCCGACCTGGGATCCGATCGCCAAGCCGGGGGCGCTGCGACCCTATTTCGAAGGCAACCCGGAACGTCTGAACCCGTTGGAGATGCTCAAGGATCGCGAACCGCTGCCCGATTACTACATGGATCCGGCGGCGCGGGTGCAGATCATGGAGAAGCAGGGTTTGCAGGCGGTCTGGTTGTTCCCGACCCTCGGCGTGCTCTACGAGGAACTCATCAAACAAGACGTCGACGCGGTTGTGGTGCTGATGCAGGCGTTCAACCAGTGGTTGTACGACGACTGGAAGTACAACTACGACAACAAAATCTTCGCGGCGCCGTACCTGTCGCTTGGCGATGTTGACGCGGCAGTGGCCGAAGTGGACAAGGTGCTCGGGTTGGGTGCGCAGGTGCTTGTGATGCGCCCGGCTCCGGTCACCACCCGGCTTGGGGTGGTGTCGCCGTTTAACCAGCAGTTCGATCCGTTCTGGGCCCGTGTCAACGAGGCAGGGGTGACCGTCGTGATCCACGCCGCCGACTCCGGATATTCGTCGCAGGGGTACGCCGACGACCAGTTCTCCTCGGCGGGGCTTGGTTCCGGTGGCGGCCCGAACCTGCGTGGTTTCGCGATTGAGCGGGCAGCCCAAGACTGGCTGATCCAAGCCGTGTTCGAGAAGATCTTTGACCGTTTCCCGAACCTGCGGATTGCGTCGGTCGAGAACGGTTCAGACTTCCTCGCACCGATGTTCCGCAAGTTCGAACAGACCGCCAAAAAGTCGTACTGGTGGTTTAAGGATCATCCGGTGGAAACCTTCAAACAGCACGTCTGGATGAACCCGTTCTGGGAAGATGACGTTGACGAAGTGGTCTCGTTGATGGGTGCCGATCACGTGATTTTTGGTTCGGATTGGCCCCACATCGAAGGCATGCCGCAACCGTTGGACTACCTGGTCGAGTTGAAGAACTGTGACGACGACCAGATCCGTAAAATCATGCTGGATAACGTCACGGCGCTCAACACCCCGCAACCGCTGTAACCAACGGGTGGCTTTGTTGCCGCCGGTATGTGAGCAGCACCGGTCTTTGCCGTATCGTTACCACCATGAGTGACGAACTTTCGGTCGAAGAAGTACAGGCTGAGGTGGAAGCCTGGCTGGATGAGCATTGGGATGAAGGCTTGTCGGTAGGCGACTGGTGGGACCGTTTGGGACCCAGCGGGCTGGCCCATCCGTCGCTGCCCACCAACGCTTACGGCAAAGGTTGGGGCCGGGCACAGGCCGCAGCGGCGATGGCGATCATGGCCGATCGTGAAGTGATGGGCCCACCAACCGGACTGGGTCGAATGTTGGCCGCACCGACCATTGCGTTGCACGGCAGCCAGGAGCAGATCGACGAGTTCCTACCTCCGATCCTTGACGGCACGGTTGGCTGGTGTCAGCTGTTCTCCGAACCGGGCGCCGGTTCCGACCTGGCCGGGTTGTCGACCAAAGCCGAAAAGGACGGCGATGAATGGATCATCACCGGTCAGAAGGTTTGGACGTCGGGCGGGCAGATCGCCGACATGGGCATGTTGATCGCCCGCACCGACCCGGAAGCGCCAAAACACAAAGGCATCACCTACTTCGCGTTCGACATGAACCAGCCGGGGGTGACGGTTCGTCCGCTGGTGGAAATGACCGGCAAGGCGCTGTTCAACGAAGTGTTCATTGACGAAGCTCGAGTGCCGGATGCCAACATCATTGGCGGGTTGAATCAGGGTTGGGCGGTAGCCAACTCAACGTTGATGTTTGAGCGGGCCTCGTTGGGTTCGGCTGGGAAATCGCCGGCGTCGGCCGCGGGTTCGGGCATCCGCTCGGTCCGTAGCGAACCGGTCACGAAGTTCACCAACCGCACCTCGGGTGAAGGTGGCGTGCCACCGATCGGGATCGGCCTCTGGCAGTACCTCGTTGACACGGCAGAAAAAGCTGGGAAAAACACTGATCCGGTGCTGCGTCAAGAACTGATCAAGTTGTACTCGCTGATCGAAGTCAACCGGCTTTCGATCCAACGGGCCAAAGACCCCAACCAGCGCACCGGTGCCGAACCCAACATTGGCAAGCTGGTCATGTCCGAACTGTTCCGTTCGTTCCGCGAGGTCGGCAGCCAGGTCATTGGCGCCGACGCGATGTTGATGGGCGATTCGGACAGTCAGACCGCTGGTGGTGTGGCCGAGATCTCAATGTTCTCGCCCGGCCCGTCGATTTACGGCGGCACCGACCAGATCCAGCGCAACATCATCGGCGAACGGGTCCTGGGACTGCCACGCGAACCCGGCCCCGGCAAAGACACCCCGTTCAAAGACCTGCCGAAGAACTAGGCCGGGTCGGTGACGGCTCGGGTTGTCGCCGGTAACGCGGGCGGCGCCGGTGCGGGCAGGCCAGACTAGGGCCGTGGCTTCTTCATCAACCTCAGCCGGTCCGATTGTGGCGATCCGGGCCGAAGGTGCTGACCTGCACCCGGACCTTCACGGGGCGAAAGCGGTTGGGTTGCAACGGTTGCTTCGCTACGGCCTTCCGGTCCCGGAAGCGTTGGTCGTTCCGATCGACACCGCTTACGCCATCAAGGCCCAGCGGTTGGACACCGACGAACTTGTTGCACTGTCTAGGCAACTGTCCGGTCCACGCCAGGAGCGACTCGCGGTTCGTTCTGGCGGGCCGCACAGCCTTCCGGGGGCGTTGATCAGCGTGTTTGATGTTGACCCTGATTCGGTACCTGAAGCTCTGGCCACGGTGCTGAGATCAGCAGATCAACCCCACGTGAAGCCAATAGCGGAAGCCCTTGGAGTTTCAGAACCGACCCGTAGCGCAGTGATTGTTCAACGCCAGCTCGACACCACAGCCGACCCGCGGTCGGGGGCGGGGGTGGCGACCAGCTGCGATCCGGTCAACGGCCAACCCGGCGCCCGCGGCTCGTTCGCGTGGGCCCAGCGCGGCGCCGCGGTGATGGCCGCCGAAGTCCCCGTCGAGTCGCTGGCCACATTGGATGAACACCTCGGCGAACTCCACCGCCGCATCCTCAACGACCTGCAACGGACCGCCGATCAGGAAGCGTCGCCGGTTGAGGTGGAGTTCGCCATCACCAGCGGCGAACTCTGGTACCTCCAGCTTCGCCGGTTTAGCGCACCTGAGTTCACCATCGAACCGGCCACGACGGGGACGGTCATCGGGTACGGTCACGCCGGTTCGGCCGGGGTTGGCCGAGGATGTCTCCACGTCAACGTCGACGATGCCCTCGACGCCATCGATCACGGCCAACCGGTGGTTCTCGCCCTCCCCACTACCAGCCCCGGTGAGGTGCCGGCCATCGTTGGCTGTGCTGGTCTGATCACCATCATCGGTGGACGCGACAGCCACGCCGCGGTAGTGGCCCGCAACGTTGGCGTTCCCGCCGTGCTCGGTGTGGCCGGACTTCGGATCGTCGGTGGCGGGATCTTCATCGACGGTCGCCAGGTACCGGTCGGTGCCGAACTGGTCGTGGACGGGTCCAACGGTCAGCTGGTGCTACCCACCGACGACTAGCGGCGGGGGTTACTCGCTTCGGGGCCGGATGATGGCAAAACTTCCGGTCGCGCTGGCGATCAGCTGGTCTTGTTGGTCACGAGTCTCGGCCGAAAGCTGCACCACCCGGCGACCGGGGGCGATGATCCGGGCGTGAGCGGTGAGGAGACCGTCGCTGGCCGGTCGATGAAACCGGGTTTGGATCTCGATGGTGGCGCAGAAACAGCCTTCGTCAACCTGGCTCATCACCGCCCCACCCATCGCGGTGTCCATCAGCGCAAACGGGATCGCACCGTGGGCTACCCGGTTGGGGTTACGGTGATCGTCGATGATCTCGATACGACTCCACGCTTCACCGTCGCCATGCTCGATCGAAAAACCCAGCAGGGTCTGAAACGGAAAATCCAACTCGGTGTGGTCGTTCACGCTGATCCTTTCGGAGCCGGCGAAAGCCCGGGCCCGCATCGCTCCACCGTAGAGCCTCAACCCTGAGGTCGGGCAGCGACAGCTACCAACTCCCGCCGCCCCCGCCCCCGCCACCGCCGCCACCCCCGCTGCTGAAACCGCCACCGCTGCTCGATGAGGACGGCTGAACCGAACCGGCTGAGGACTGCGAAACGATGAAGGTACTGAGCGAGGCGAACGCTAGGTCAGTGGCGGCGACTGTTGGTTCGGTCGCTGCGGCCTGAACCGCTCGGTTCCAGACTTCGGCTTCGTCTAGGGCCACCGCCCACGCCGTGTATTCCCGAAGCACACCCTTCTCGGCTGCTTCGGTGACATGACGTGCTTCGGAATTGGCGAGGAACCGCCGGAACGACTCGGTTCGGATCCACACCGAAGAACCCATCTCGGTCCGTACGTGCAGGTTGCGGTGACGAAGCGCCAAAGCGCAAGTCAAACCCGCCAGCAACGCGCTGACCGGCAGCAGGAAAGCAACGACCCCACCCAGCGCGTTGGCCGCGAACGAGGCCCCTGCCAGTTGGAAGAACCCCACCACCAACAACGGGACCCACAACCGTTTCGCCCAGATCGCTCGCTTGGCCCCCCGAGGATCCCAATACGGCGACGCGGTCCGCCACGCATCAAGCTGCTTACGAAGCTCGGTCCACGCCGTGGCGAACGACTGGTCATAGCCTTCGAGTTCGAGGGTGTCGCCGAGAACAAACATCCGGTCCAAAACCCGGGCATCGGCATCGCTTGCCACCGCGGTCCCTCGGGTGATGGTGAGCGTTTTGCCCTGGTTGCTCGACGACAATTCGACTTCGTTGCGGTTCGCAGCTTCCAGCAGCCAGGCCGAAAGGTGGCGACGTTCAACCCGTTCAGCCATCACCATTCCGGCCTGATGGGCGGGCACATCCCGGGGCGGTTCGAACTCGATCGTGGCCAACTGGGCGAGTTGCGGCATAGTCATCAATTCGCGGGCGCCGTTTGCGTCTTCGGGGCCATACGCCGCGTTGGTGGCGCCACCCGCCCACACCCGTTCGCGTCCGGCCCGTGACAGACCGGCGGCGCCAACCGCCAGCGCCGGGACACCGAACACCAGCACCAGCAGCACGGTAGTTGCCGCGCCTAGCCCGGAATCCGATGGCGGCAACGCGTCGGGCAGGATCGGAGCTGGCGTGACGGTTTCGGGTCCTACTAGCGGCGCAAACAGCGTCACTCCTTGGCCTGCTTCGAGACCGGCGACGTCAACAACCCATCGCCCGTCGGCGTCTTGGGTGCTCGTACAGGTTTGGTTGGTGCCGAAACCGCCAGTGAAGCAATCCATCGTCTCGACATCTAACGGGTAGGAAAGTTCGATGTGGGCTTCTCGGATGGGTAGTCGCCACTCAAAACCGATGGCGTCCCAAGCGAACTGGTCCGGTGCCAGGATCGCCTCGAACGGCAGGAGATAATCAATGATGTAGTCGTGGCGACCATCGATCGTGACGTACGGGTTGCCGATCCGGATCGTTAGCTCATCACCCCGCTCAGTAATCTTCACATCGTCGGGGGCGGTTGGTGAATAGACGCTCACCGAATCGGCGTAGGCGCCGGGAATGATTCGTTCGATCCCGTGTCGATCTGGGGTGTAGGCGAAGTCAAAACCGATGTATTCGGTAACCCAGAGGCCATCCCCGGTGACTTCAGCCCCCACCCAGTAGTAGGTGATCTCCTCGGTCTGGCTGAGCCACCACCCGCTGATACTAAAAACACCCATTCCGAGCAGCAGAGCAAACGAACCGAGAACTGTTTTGAGAAGTCGAGGCACCATCGATCATCGTAGGCGATCGCTTCGGCGGGCGCTGCGCTTCGGTGACCCGGCTACATTCGCAGGTGATGGACTTTCTCGACGCCCTGCTGCTGCTCGTCGGAGGCTTCGCGGCCGCCGTCATCAACACGATCGCGGGTGGCGGTTCGCTCCTCACCGTTCCGCTGCTGGTGCTGGCCGGAGCGCCCGGCACGGTAGCGAACGGCACCAATCGGGTCGGGATCCTGGCCGGAACGTTCAACGCGGCCCGAACGTTTTCTCACCTTGGGGTTCAAGGCATGAAAGGGATCGGGGCGATCCTGGTTCCCGCCGCGGTCGGAAGCGTGGTTGGCTCGGTGCTGGTTAGTCGTCTCGCCGACGACGCGTTCGAACGCACCTTCGGGATCTTGATGATCCCGGTGTTGCTGCTGTCGTTGAAACGTCCAAACACCGAAACGTTAGGGGACCGCCCGAATTGGCCCCGCAGGGTCACCACCTGCGTGTTTTTCGCGATCGGCCTCTACGGCGGGGCTTTTCAGGCCGGGGTCGGGTTGCTCTTTATCGTCGCGTTGGCTCGGTCGGGGGTTGATCTGGTGATCGCCAACCACATCAAAGTCATCACCACGCTGGTGTTTACGTTGTTAGCGATCCCGGTCTTTTTGCTCGCGGGCCAGATCGATTGGGCGTTGGCGGTCCCGTTAGCGGTCGGGTTCGGGGCAGGTGGTTGGGTTGGTGCTCGGTTGACGGTGGCCGGAGGAGAACGGCTGGTCCGGCCGGTGCTGGTCCTTGCCGTGGTGGCCCTCTCGGGTCGACTGCTTGGTTTGTACTAGCCGAATAGCCCAAGAACTCTGGTAGCTCGCCACGACGGGTTTAGGCTGGGGGGATGTCCGGCGCTGATCCATCCCAAACGAGACCAGAACCGCTCACCACCGAACAGCTCCTGGCGGCACTTGACCATGTGCGTGCCTCGCCTCAGCACCAAGGGACGCTGGAACTTATCGTGCAGCGGCCCGCCGAAAACGAACGGGTTGTGCTCCGCGCCGGTCATCTCAACACCGAAGAGGGGCTGGCCGGGGACAACTGGCGTCATCGCCCCTCAAGCCGCAGCGACGACGGTGGCGCCCATCCGTTGATGCAACTCAACGTGATGAACAGCCGGTTCCTTGCGGTGGTCGCACAACAACCCGACCGAATGCCGCTCGCCGGTGACCAGCTGATCGTCGATCTTGACTTGAGCGAACAGAACGTTCCAGCCGGGACTCGGCTCAGTATCGGCGAGTCGCCCCTGGAAAGCAGCGACGAGTATCAACAGACCGGACAACCGGCCGCGCAGTGGCGAGGCGCGGTCATCGAGGTGACCGAAGAACCACACAACGGCTGTTCGAAATTCACGGAACGGTTCGGGCTTGACGCTCACCGGTTGGTCAACTCGGACCTCGGTAAGCAACTGCATCTGCGGGGGATCAACGCCCGAGTGCTGGTACCGGGGGAGATCCGTCACGGTGATGTGGTCGCCAAGCTGCCCTGATTTGGGATCTTTGGCCGGTAACTCACCTCAGGTATGCTGCGGGCGGTCTCGCTCCACCCAAGGAGGGCCCGTGGGATTGCCAACCAGTGAGGTGGAACACACCGGTCAGGTCGGGGAGCGCTGAACGGTGGCACTGACCCGACGTTCTGGGGCGGTCGTTGTGTTGCTCACCGGTGTGGTGTTCAGTTTCGGGGCTTTGTTCTTTCGGGCTACCGACAACGTTGACGCCTGGCAGTATCTGACGTTTCGGGGGCTCGGGGCATTCCTGGCGGTCACTCCGGTGCTGCTCTGGAACTATCGCCGTGACCTCGGAGCGGTCGTGCGAGAGACCAGTTTCAGCCATGTCGCGGCTGGGGCGCTGCTCGGCGCCATGATGATCTCGTTCATTGTTTCCTTGAGCCACGCCGACGCCGCCTTCGTGTTGCTGTTTCAGGCGGTTGCACCGGTCGGTGCGGCCGCGTTTAGTTGGATCCTGCTGAAAGAACGAATTGAACGCAACGCGATGGTGGCCGCGGTCGCAGCCGTGATCGGGGTGGTCATCATGGTTTCGTCCGGACTCGATTCTGGGATCGGTTGGGCGCTGCTGGTCGTCATGGTGATCCCGATCGGTTTCGGCCTGTACTCCACCCTGATCCGTTCAGCACCGAGCGCCGACCCGATGGTTCCGGTGGTGATCGCCGCGATCGTGACCATGGCTACCGGCATGCTGGTTTCCTTGTCCGGTCCCGGGTTAGACGTCTCAACCCACGACATGATGATTGGGTTGTTCGCCGGGTCGGCACTGATTGGTCTGCCGTTGCCGTTTTTTAACCATGCACAGAAAGTGGTTCCGGCACCGGACGCCACGCTGCTGCTTCTGTCCGAGGTGGTGCTAGGTCCGGTCTGGGTTTGGTTGGCGTTCAGTGAAGTACCGGCGGCTCGTACCCTGATCGGTGGAGCCGTGATTTTTTCGGCGGTGATCTGGCTTACCACCCAGTCTCGCGACGCCGTACCGGAACCCCACACCAGTCGTGGATGAACCCCACCGGCGGCCCTAGCATGCTGGCCATGACCCCGCTGATTGGAATCACCGGCGAACAACACGTAGCGGCGCAACTCGACGGCATGATCGAAGCGATCCGGCCGTTGCAGATCGACGTGTTCTTTGCCGACTATGCCCGCGCGGTGCTGCGAGCCGGTGGTCTTCCCGTGTGGATACCGCTCGATACGCCGTTGGAGATCCTTGAGCGTCTCGACGGCCTTGTGCTCAGCGGAGGGGTCGACGTCGCGTCCAGTCGCTACGGGCAGGCGCCACATCCGAAAGCCGAAACTCCGGACCTGCAGCGGGACCGCTACGAACTGGAGCTTCTGGGACGGGCGCTAGAACATGACCTGCCGGTGCTGGGAATCTGCCGGGGTTGTCAGATCATCAACGTGCACTGCGGTGGGACACTCCATCAGTACCTTCCCGCGCATTTCGACAAGAACCAAACCCTCGACTACCGGCTGCATGATGTGGTGTTCACACCGGGTTCGGCAGCTCATCGGGTGTTTGGTGACCGAACCCCGGTCAACAGCCTGCACCACCAAGGCCTAGATCGGCTCGGTGAGGGTGTGGTCGGGGTCGGCATCGTCGACGGTGGACCTGATGACGGGCTGATCGAAGCGATCGAAGTCACAAATCGGCGGGTGCTGGGGGTGCAATGGCATCCCGAGCTGCTCGGTGGTTCCGATCCGGCAATCGAATGGCTGGTCGACGTTTGCCGGGTCAGCTTGAACAGCTAAGCATCGAACAACCGGGTCGGCTACGAGCCCATTCTGGTCGTTTCTCAGCGAACCGTTCGCATCCAGGTTGGTCGTCATAGGGGTGCCGAAGCACCTCAAGCAGTTCGTGGATACCGGACGGGTCACCGTCGCTAGCCCGGTCGATGGCCACCTGAGCGAGATAGTTGCGCAACACCACCCGAGGGTTCACTCGACTCATCGCTTCGTGACGCTGCTGATCGTTGAGCTGGTGACGGCGAGCGCAAGCGGCGTAGTCGTCGAGCCAAGCCAACGTTTCGGCTCGAAGATCGCCGGTGAGTTCATCGGGGCGATAATAGGCATCGAGCAGGGGAGCGAGGCGCTGCTCGGGTTCGACCGCTTCCGCGGTTTCTACCGAACCCAGTTCTCGAAAGAACAACGTCATGTCGGTTTCGGTGCGGGGCAGGATCTCCAAGAGGCGCTGCACCAGCCCCGAAACAGCTTCGGTATCGGCCCCGACAAGCCCGAGCTTGGCTGCCATCATCGACGCCCACTGTTCGTTAAACGTCGAGACGTAGGTTTCGAGCCCGGCCTGGAGCCCTTCGGCGGCTCCCACCAGCGGATAGATGGCGTTGGCCAACTGGGTCAGGTTCCACTGGCCGATGTGGGGTTGTGCGCTGTACCGGTATCGCTTGAACTGGCGATCGGTGGTGTTCGGCGTCCAACCAGGGTCGTAGTCTTCCAACCATCCGTACGGCCCGTAGTCGATGGTGAGGCCGTGAATCGACATGTTGTCGGTGTTCATCACCCCATGCACGAAACCAACCCGCTGCCATTCGACGATCATGGTGGCGGTGCGTCGAGCAACCTCGGTGAACCAGGAGACGTAGTCATCGGCGGTGAGCTGGTGGCGGCCATCGACAAGTTCAGGAAAATGCAGGGTGATAGCGTGATCGGCCAACGTTCGCAAGTTGGTGTGATCGCCTCGAGACGCAAAGATCTCAAAGTTCCCGAACCGGATGAATGACGGAGCTACCCGGCAGACCACCGCGCCGGGTTCCCATTCCGGGTTGCCGTCGTAAAACATGTCGCGCATGACCGGGTCGCCGGTCAGGGCCAAGCTCAGCGCTCGGGTAGTCGGGACGCCCAGGTGATGCATGGCTTCGCTGCACAGAAACTCCCGGACGGAGCTTCGCAGCACCGCCAACCCGTCAGCCCCCCGGCTGTACGGGGTGGGACCCGCTCCTTTGAGTTGCAGCGTGTGGCGGTGCCCGGCTCCGGTCACGATCTCGCCGAGCGTGATGGCCCGACCATCGCCGAGTTGACCGGCCCAGTTCCCAAACTGGTGACCGCCGTAGCAGGCGGCGTATGGGTCGGCGTCCGCAGGCAGCACCCCACCGGAAACCGCCAGCAGGAAGTCGTCGCTCGCTACCGTGTCCGGGAGCAACCCGAGTTCGTGAACCATCTCGGCTGAGGTGGCCAACAGCGAAGGTTTTCCGGGCTGGCGCGGCGTGACCCGGCTGTACCCTGCACCCGCAACCTGACGGCTTTGGACGCTAGAAACGGGGTCAGCGGGAAGGTCCGCGGTGAAACGGTTATCGAAGCGCAGGTCAGACAGCGTCGAAGCCACCCCGTCAGCTTAGGCCGCCGAGCCCGGCTTCTCAGTAGGATCAAAGGATGGCTGCTGGGGCGTTGCGGACACGAAGCGAGCTGACCGTCGGCGGAATGACCTGCGCGGGTTGCGCCAGTCGGGTGCAGACCGCGTTGGCCGACATGACCGGGGTCAGCGATGCCCGAGTCAATTTCGCCACTGCCCGGGCCACGGTGATCCATGACGGCGAGGTGGGTGACGCCTCGTTGGTCGCGGCTATCGAAGCGCTGGGCTACACCGTCGAAACCGATGGTGATCGTGACCGTTCCGAGCAGACGAGGGCTGCGGGGTTGCGAACCCGCTTTCTGGTTTCAACGGCACTAACCGTGCCGGCGATGGTGCTTTCCATGGTGCCGGGTGTGCAGTTCGCTGGCTGGCGTTGGCTGGTGGCGGCGCTGGTCACTCCGGTGGTGTTCTGGCCGGGGATGGTTTTTCACCAGAAGGCATGGGTTGGTTTACGCCACCGCACCTTGACGATGGACACGCTGGTCTCATTGGGAACGCTCGCCGCCTGGACCTGGTCGTCGGTGGCTTTGCTGCGAGATGCGGGCGGCCACGTTTATTTCGAAACCGCGGGCATGATCGTCACGTTGATCCTGCTTGGTCGTTGGATTGAGACGTCGGCTCGGCGCCGGTCCGGTGCGGCGATCCGGGCGTTGGTCGAGCTGGGGGTTCCCGAAGCGGAACTGGTAGATGGCCGCTGGGTGGCGACCGCCGACTTGCAGGTAGGCGACCATTTTGTGGTGCGGCCGGGAGGCAAAATTGCCTGCGACGGTCAAGTGGTTGACGGGCGAGCCGCGGTCGATTTCTCGATGGTGACCGGCGAATCGGTCCCGGTTGATGTCGGGCCTGGCGATGAAGTGATCGGGGCCACGGTGTGTACCGACGGCACGTTGACGGTGGAAGCGACACAGGTTGGTTCGCAAACTGCGCTGGCTCAAATCATTGCGTTGGTGGAAGCCGCGCAGGGAGGTCGGGCCGAGATTCAGCGCCTTGCCGACCGGATCGCGTCGGTGTTTGTGCCCATCGTCATTCTGGTTTCGTTGGCTACCTTGGCTAGCTGGTTGCTGTTCGGGGGTTCGACGTCAGAAGCGGTGACAGCTGCGGTGGCGGTATTGATCATTTCCTGTCCCTGCGCGCTGGGTTTAGCCACTCCGCTCGGTGTGCTGGTCGGCACCGGCCGGGGAGCTGAGCTGGGAATCATCATCAAAGGTGGAGAAGTTCTTGAAGACACCCGTCGAGTTGAGACGGTCGTGTTCGACAAAACCGGGACGCTCACCACCGGGGTCATGACGTTGATCGACCAGTTCGGTGACCGCCAGTTGCTCGCCGACGTGGCCGTCGTCGAAGCCCGCAGTGAACATCCCATTGCCCGCGGCATCGTCGAAGGGATGCGTTCGTTGGGGGTGGTCGTCGACGCCTCGCAGATCGACCCGGAGTCGTTCCGGGCGATCGCAGGGGAAGGTGTGGTTGGCACGGTTGAGCATCGTCCGGTCCGGGTCGGACGGAGGGCCTTGTTCGCCACAGTCGAACCTGACCTTGAGGCCCGGGCGACCGAAGCGATGCGTCAGGGGCGAACCGTGGTGTACGCCGGCCGGACCGACACCGTCGAAGCCGTGCTGGTGGTGGGTGATCAACCCAAACCATCAAGCGCAGCTGCGGTGGCGGCGCTAACCGACGCCGGCATGGCCACCGTGCTTTTAACCGGTGACACTCGCGCCACTGCGGAAGCGGTCGCGGCCGCGGTCGGGATCAGCGAGGTGTTTGCTGAGGTTCTTCCCGACGAAAAAGCGGCGGTCATTCAGCGGTTGCGTGACCAAGGGCGCCGAGTAGCGATGGTTGGCGACGGGATCAATGACGCACCGGCGCTAGCTACCGCAGATCTCGGAATCGCGCTCGGCACCGGAACCGACGTGGCGATGGAAGCTTCGGACCTGACGATCGTCAGCGGTGACCTTCGCGGGGTGGTGGACGCCATCGCGTTGAGTCGGCGAACACTAAGCACCATCAAAGGAAACTTGTTCTGGGCGTTTACCTACAACGCAGCGGCGATCCCGTTGGCCGCGGTCGGCGTGCTCAACCCGATGATCGCATCGGCAGCGATGGGATGCTCCTCGATTTTTGTGGTGAGCAACAGCCTGCGGCTCCGGCGGTTCGCGGGAAGCCGCTAGCTGAGGGTCGGGATCAGCATCAGGTAGCGGTACAAGATCAGCGCTGCGTCGTGGCGGGTGATGGCGACTCTCGGGGCGAGGTTGCGGTACCCAACCCCGTCGACGAGCCCCAATTCGGCAGCCCACGCCGCCGCAGTTTCGACGTAACGATCCTGAGCCGGGTCGTTGAACGGGTACGGGACCGTGCCGACCGGGCGACCCGCTGAACGCCACAACATGACCAGAAAATGGCCTCGACTGAGGTTGAGGTCGGGGTGGTAGGTGGTTGCGCTGGTGCCGTTCAGCACCGTGCGTTCGTACAGCCAGCGAACCGCGAGGTCAACTCCGGTGCCGGCGATGACGTCTCGGTAAGGGTGGTTAATTTCCGGGATTTGGCGGCCATGGAGTCGCCAGAGCATCAGCGCGGCTTCGCCGCGGCTCAACGGTTGTTGGGGGCAGAAGCGCACTGCGGTGCACCCGAAGATCTGGTCATGGTTCTGCATCCATGTCAGCGCGCTGTTCGCAGGGTGTTCATCGTCGCAGAACGGTTTCGCAGAGCTGGGTGTGAACGCGGCGCAGATGATGTTGGTTGTGCCCACCCAGACGAACTCCCACGGTTCCGGGTCGGGCCCCACGTTGATCACCCCGTCGGGATAGCTCGGAAGCCAGCCGTGGGCTTTGCTGTTGGCCCAGTTGTTGGCGCTGAGCCATTCATACGCGGTGCTCTCTGCGAAAGCGTGGAGGGCGTACGGACCAGAGCGCAGGTCGATAGTGAAACCAGTGTGGTGCTTTGAGTAACCCGGTGGTGCAGTGGTGGCCAGCAGCGTGTCGAGTTGAGTGTCGCTGGTGCCATTGAGTCGCCGGTTGAAAATGGACGCTTGGGTGGCGGTCGTACGAAACCCGGAGGTGAGCGTGAGTTCGATCCCTTCAGCGTTGGCCGCAGCTTTGAGTTCGCTCCACGCAGCCGCCGCGTTGGGCTGCAACCGGAACCCATCAACGTCGACCAACTCGCCGGCGGCTTCGGGCCGCTTGACATACCCGCGTTGTTCGGCGACGGTCCGGATCCGTTCATCGACCGACTCGTTGCCGGTGATGGAGGCGGTTTGGGTGATCGGCGTTAGGCCGAAAAGGTAATCAACGTCGAACGCTGCGTTGATCTGGTCGGGGTTGAGCACGGTACCGACGGCATCTTCGGTGCGCGGCGACGCCACAGCCGCTGTCGCGAACTGGCTAAGAACGATCGCTATCGCGGCCGCCGAACGAAGAACACCACGATGGTCCATCGAGTCCAACCGTAGTGCCCGAACTGGGCTAGGACTGGTTGATTAGCGTCAGGAGGTCGTATTCGAGTTCGGGCACCCGACGACCGCTGGCGGCGAGCACGATCAAGTCGGTGAGTCCCTTCGAGAACGCCGCACCTTGGCTTGCGAGTCCGTTGGCCCACCACACCGAACGGGCGATCGACCACCAGGTAAAGGCCTCAGAGCGAAACGTTCCACCACCTTGTTCGTAACCCTCAATGAGCGCGGCGAGGGATCCGAAACCTCCAGCGGGGGCGTGGTCGTTGCCGAACCGCCAAGTCCGCAGACAAAACCAGGCGAGGTCCTCCATCGGATCGCCTCGGTGGGTGAGTTCCCAATCAAGCACCGCGTTGAGATGGCCCCGGTCGATCGCCAAGTTGCCGTTGCGAAAGTCGCCGTGCACCAGCACCGGGTTAACGTCGGCGATCGGATGTTGACGGAGCCATTCGATGGCGTACCGAACCACCGGACGAGGTTCGTTCAGCAGGTTCACCACCTCGGTTTGGGTAGCGAGAAACGCATCGTTGGTTGGCGATGGAAGCGAGGCCGGGAGCAGGGTCGGGTCGATGCCGTGGATTCTGGCCATCGCCACACCACAGGCCCGGGCCAGTTCGTGGCCGGCATCCGGGCCCGGCAGGCTTCGCAGAATCTGCCGGGGAACGGTTTCGCCGTCGACTCGGGTAACGACCATGGCCGGCAGTTTGATGCGGGGCAGTTCGTCTACTGCGGTCAGCACTTCGGGTACGGGAACCCCCGCGGCATGAACGAGTCCCAAGATGTGGGCTTCGAGCGTGGTGGGAACGGCCTGCAACACGCTGGTGCTGATCTGGGCGACAGCCGCAGTGCTGGAGCCCGCAACCGGGTAGTCGACAAACAGGGTGCTTCGTTGAGCCCCCAACGAGGCGGCGCCGGTAATGGTGACCGGCCCACCAGCGAGGTCGCTCAAATCGAGACGTACCTGCTCGGGGTCAAGCATCGGTGTAGCCCGGTTTGGCAATCTCGGCCCGACGCCGAGCATCGGCAAGCAGGACTGGCAGCGTGTTGTCGGGTGCGGTGCCGTCGCGAAGCCGATCGTCGAGTTCTCGAATGAGCGTCTCGAGGTCACCGTCGCAGCCCAGCAGATCGGCGAGGTCCCGCTGGGTTGGTTGATCGTCGGTGGCGAGTTCTCGGGCGATGATCCGGCACAGGTTGGCCACGACACGGGCCTGATGTTTGGCCCCTCCCGAAGTGGCCGGCACAACCTGTTCGTCCAGCGTCTTAGCCATCGCCTCTAGCAGGCTGATCGGATCGGGATGATCGATCACCTCAGTCGATCCCGTCGAAGTTCGCTTCGCGTTTCTCGGCGAACGCCATCATGGCTTCGATGTTGGCGGGTCCGCCCATCAGGCGAGCAAACGCCTCGTTTTCGCGCTGGTGAGCGGCGTGAAGCTCAAGCCGGCGAGGACCCATCACCGCGTCTTTGGTCTCGACCAGCGAACTAATCGGTCGCGACGCAAGCAGTTGGGCAGCAGCGCGGGCCTCACCCAGCAGATCGTCGTGAGCGCAGACCCGAAACGCCAACCCCATCGCTAGCGCGTCTTCGGCGGTCAACCATTCCGAACTCATCAACAACCAGCTGGCGTTCTGGCGGCCCATAAGCGTCGGCAGGGTGCTGCTGCTGGCGAGTTCCGGAGCGACCCCAAGGGAGGTGAACGGGCATTTGAACCGGGCGCGTTCAGATACAAACACCAGATCGGCGAGGCCGAGCACTGTGGTGCCGAAACCGACGGCCAACCCGTTGACGGCGAGCACCAGCGGTTTAGGAAAATCGATCAGGGTGGTGCACAGCCCCGCGAACCCGTGGGTGGCGGGAACGGCGTTGCCCATAGCCAGCTCACCCATCTCTCGCAGGTCTTGGCCGGCAGAGAACGAATCTTCGCTGCCGGTGAGCAACACGACAGCAACCGACGGGTCGTCGGCGGCGTGGAGGAACGCCTCAGTGGTGGCATCCCACATTTCGGCGTTCATGGCGTTTTTGGCGTGAGGTCGCTGAAAGGTGATGGTTCTGACCCGACCGGCGTCGCTGATGTCAATCATGGGCCCGACCGTAGCGGGTTGTGGCGAACGATTACAGATTGCTTTCGTTGCCGCTCAGCGGCGACCGCCGTCAACCAGAAACTGTTGAGCGGTGCAGGCGGCACCATCATCAGCGGCGAGAAACAGCACCATCTGGGCAAATTCCTGCGGGTAGATCCGGCGTTTGATGGCCTGATCGTTGAGCGTTCCCGCTTCGTCTTGAGGTGACCACCACTTCTCAAGCTGGCGTTCGGTCGCGACCCAACCCGGAAGCACCGTGTTGACCCGGACCCCGTGCGGTCCGAAAGTTCGGGCCATCGTGCGGGTGATGCCTTCCACTCCAGATTTGGCAATGGCATACCCAGGAAACATGTCTTCTTGCATCATGTAGCAGCTAGACCCGATGTTGACGATCGAACCGTGTTCGGCGGCGATCATTGCGGGAGCGACCGACTGGATCGCGAAGAAGAAGTGCCGAAGGTTGGTGTTGAGACGATCATCCCAATAGTCGGCGGTCATGTCTTCCCAGCGATGCCGGTCGTCGTTGGCGGCGTTGTTGACCAGAACGGTGAACTCGCCGACTTCTTCAACCAGCTCGGCGATCGCGGTTTGCATGGCGTCAATGTCGCGAAGGTCGACCACCCGGTACCGGGGGGTGTGTTTGGCCCCCGCGGCTTCGCACGCGGCGACGGTCGCAGCCGCTTTGTCGGCTTGGAGATCGAGAAAGGCAACCTTGGCGCCTTGTGCAGCTAGGCCACTCACCACCGCGTTGCCGATGCCGTCGGCGCCGCCGGTAACGAGACACGTCCGATCTTCAAGCGACGGATACCGGGCGTAGTTGGCTTCGGGGGCGGCGTGAGGATCGATCATGGTTGTTCACTTTCGGTAGTGGGAAAGCCGTAGAGTTCGGCCGGGTTGGATACGAGAATGGTTTGACGATGTTGCGCAGGAATCCAGCGCTCCATCCAGCCTTGCAGGACTGCCGGGGTTGGGGGTAATGCCTGCCCAGGATGCGGCCAGTTGCTGGCCCAAAGTAGTCGTTCGGGTGCTGCCGCGATCAGGCGGTCGATGAGAGTGACGACGTCAGGGTGCGGGGGCGGCTCCGCTGATCCTTCGTAGGGGGCGGAAAGCTTCACCCAGCACCGGCCGGTGTCGATCAGTTTCAGAAGCTGAACAAACGCCTCGGCGTCCGGTGATGGTGGAGGCATGAACCGTCCGACGTGGTCAAGTACCACCGGGCAGGGAAGCGCCGCGAACCGCTCAACGAATTCAGGTAGGCGATTCCCGTCGAACTGGGCCTGAATGTGCCACCCGAAGTCATGAATGGCTTGAGCGGTCGGCTCGAGTTCGTGAACCTCAACGGCACCACCGGGGAGAAGGTGGAAACGGGCGCCTCGGACCCCGCAGGCATGGAAGTGTTCAAGTTCCGCGGTGGAGGTGGAGGAGTCAACGACCAGCACCCCCCGGCCGTTGGCACCGAGTTTGTTGAGCGCCGCCAACTGCACACGGTTATCGAACCCGTAGGTGGTGGGTTGGACGACCACGGCGCGGGTCAAGCCCAGCTCGGCTTGGACCAGTCGGTACTCGTCGACGGTGGCGTCTGGGGGTTGCAGCACAGCGCGCGGGGCGGTTGGAAACGAACCGTCGTAGAAATGAAGGTGGGTGTCGCAGGAGCCGTGCGGAAAACTCATCGACGTGACTGCCATTGGTCGAAGCGAGACCGAGCCAGAGGGTTGGCGAGCCGGGGCGGTTCGGTTCCGTCCAGAAGGGCAAAGACCTGTTCGACTGCGCTCTGGGCTTGCGCGTCGGCGTTCTCAGGGGTGAGCCCTCCGAGGTGGGGAGTGGCGATCACGTCTTGTCGAGCGGCGAGCGTGGGGTTGGGACGTTGATCGTCAGCGGTGCCGACGTCGCAGGCGAACGCCGTGAGAAGGCCTCGATCAAGCGCGTCGCTGACCGCGTTTTCGTCCACGATCTCGCCTCGGGACACATTGACCAGCAGGCTGCCGGGTTTCATAACCGCCAACGTTTCGGCGTTGATGAGGTGATGGTTTTCTGGTGATGCCGGAACCAAGGGGAACACCACGTCGCTGGAGCCGAGCAGTTCGGGCAGCGTGACGTTTTGGTGCGGTATCGGAGCTGTTTCGTTCGAGTCGCAAACCACGACGGTTAACCCCACCCCGGTGAGCAGATCGGCGAGGTACCGGCCGATGGCGCCATACCCGATGATTCCGGCGGTCATTCCGGCGAGTTGGCGGCCGGGTCGTTGGGCTGGCAGCCGACCGGCCTGATAGTCGACCCGAGAATCCGAAATGTGCCGGGCCGCGTCGAGGAGGAGTCCTAGCGCCAGTTCCGCGGTGGACGGAACGAAGCTTTTCGCGGCGTGCCCCACCCAAACCCCGGCTGTGGTGGCGGCGTCGACATCGATCGTGGAAATGTCAACCGCGGTGCGCAGAAACGCCATCAAGTTCGGGCAGGCGGCAAACAGGGATGCCTCGCCGGGGGTGGCCCGATGGGCGATGATGATTTCGGCGTCACCGGCGTAGTCGATCAACTCGTCGGTGCTGAGATCTCGATCCAACGGATTGAACTCGACGACAACTTCCGGGTGTGCCGCCAAGACAGGCAGGGCGCGACCGAAATAGGCGTCACGGTCTTCCGGGTTGTGGGTGAGAAAGACGCGAACGGTCACTCGGCCTCGGTGACAACGGCGGTGCCGTAGGCGAACAGTTCGGCCGCTCCGGCTGCGACCGCGGAGGTTTCGTATCGAATGCTGACGATGGCGTTGGCACCCATTTCGGCGGCCTGCTCCACCATGCGTTGGGTTGCTTCGGACCGCGAATCGCTGAGCAGCTTGGTGTAATCCCGGAGTTCCCCACCGGTGATGTTTTTGATAGCTGCACCGATGTCGCGGCCGATGTTTCGAGCCCGGATGGTGCTCCCGCTAACCAGACCCTTCACCTCCACGATCCGGTTTCCGGGAATGGATTCGGTGTTGACGAGTTGCATGGTTGACCTCCGAAATTGGGCTGTTCTTCGATGGTAGCGGCTAGGTGATGCCCTGACTTCTCGGCCCGGTACCAGACCTGAAACACAGGATCGTCGCGAGTTTCGTATCAGGTTCCGACCGAAGCGGTTCAAGGAACGAGCTCGGTGACGCTTCCCGCGCCGCCTTCTGCGAACCTCTCGCTTTCACTGGTACACCCCCTGGGACTCGAACCCAGAACCTGCGGATTAAGAGTCCGATGCTCTACCAATTGAGCTAGAGGTGCAGATGTTCTGTAACTAAATGCTACGGGTGAACGAGGGGATTCGAACCCCCGACCTCCTGGACCACAACCAGGCGCTCTAACCAACTGAGCTACGCCCACCGCGCCCATCCGAAGACGGGAGCGAGACGAGTGTAACGGGGTTACGGGCGTTGCCCCTACCCTTAGCGTTGCCCCTGTAGCTCAACTGGATAGAGCATCGGGTTTCTACCCCGACGGTTGCAGGTTCGAGTCCTGTCAGGGGTGCCAGTTCAGCACCCGGGGGAAAGAAGGTTTTCGCCTCGTCGACGGCCCTTCCTCCCCCGGATGTTGCTGATCAGTGGAACTGTTCTTCTTCGGTTGAACCGCTCAATGCGAGGGTTGAGGCTTGACCGCCCGAAACCACCGTGGCGATCTGATCGAAGTAGCCGGCGCCAACCTCGCGCTGGTGCTTGACCGCGGTGTAGCCGTCCTTTTCCATCGCGAATTCGCGTTCCTGCAAGGCAACGTAGGCCGTCATGTCCGCAGCGGTGTAGCCCTGAGCCAGCTCGAAGGCCGACGCGTTGAGTGCGTGCCATCCGGCCAGCGTGATGAACTGGAAGGCATAACCCATGGCACCGAGTTCGCGCTGGAACTTGGCAATGGTGGCGTCATCGAGATGCGCTTTCCAGTTGAACGAAGGTGAGCAGTTGTAGGCCAGCATCTGGTCCGGGTACTCGGCTTTCACCGCTTCGGCGAAGCGGCGGGCTTCGTCAAGGTCCGGGGTGCCGGTTTCGCACCAGATCAGGTCGGCGTAAGGAGCGTAAGACAGCGCCCGCTTGATCGGCGTCGCCAGACCAGGTTCGGTGTAATAGAACCCTTCCGACGAACGCTCACCGGTCAGGAACTCCCGGTCCCGTTCGTCAACGTCGCTGGTGATCAGGTTCGCGGCGAGGGCGTCGGTGCGGGCCAAGACGACGGTCGGCACACCGGCGACGTCGGCCGCCAGCCGGGCTGCGTTGAGCGTGGTGATGTGCTGCTGGGTGGGGATCAGGACCTTGCCGCCCATGTGGCCGCATTTCTTGGCTGAGCTGAGCTGGTCTTCCCAGTGCACGCCAGCGGCGCCAGCTTCGATCATGCCTTTCATGAGTTCGTAGGCGTTGAGTGGCCCACCGAAACCGGCTTCGGCATCGGCGACGATCGGCAGCATGTAGTCAACCGACGGTTTGCCATCAGATTCGGACCATTCGATCTGGTCAGCGCGGCGAAGCGCATTGTTGAGCCGCTGCACCACCGAAGGCACCGAGTTGGCCGGGTACAGCGACTGGTCCGGGTAGACCTGACCGGCGAGGTTGGCATCACCGGCAACCTGCCAGCCGGACAGGTAGATGGCGGGGAGTCCACCCTTGGCGTACTGGATGGCTTGGCCACCGGTCATGGCGCCCAGCGCGTGGACGTAATCCATTTCGTTGATGCGCTGCCAGAGCTTTTCGGCGCCTTGACGGGCCAGGGTCGGCTCCGGGGTTACGGTGCCGCGCAGACGCACAACTTCGGTTGCGGTGTAGTCACGGGTGACGCCGTTCCACCGGGGGTTCTCGGCCCAGTCCTTTTCGAGGGCTGCAACCTGCTGGTCGAAGCTCGGGTTCATCGGGGGTTCTCCTTTGGTTTCAGTGTGAGAAGGGTTTCTCAGTGCGAGATCTCGTGTGAGGGATCATCGGATGGGGTGGCCAGTTCTGGACTGGTCGCGACGGTGAAGAAGGGGAGCAGCGTGTCGTGCTCGGTCCAGGTTCGAAGAAGTTCCGCGGCACGATCGAAACGGCCTTGGGCCCAGACAACTTCGCCGAGGCTGGCGCGGAGCGAAGCGGTTTCTTCGCGAAACAGACGGTCAACGAGTTCGCTGCTGACGGTAACGCCGCTGGTCAACTCAATTTCGTGGTGTCGCCACTGCCAAAGCTGGGCGCGGCTCAGTTCGGCCATAGCCGCGTCTTCGAGGTGGTCGTCGATCGGCACTGCGCCAACTCCGGTCAGCCAGAAACCGATGTAATGCATGGCGCTTCGGATGGCGCGTCGTAGACCAGTTTCGGTGCAGCGCCCCTGACTGGTGTGGATCGTCAGGAGGTCACTGGCGGTGATGTAGACATCGTCTCGTTGTACTTCAAGCTGGTTGGCCCGGTAGCTGAGGACACGGTCGAACTCTCGTTGTGCGAGCGGGAGCGTTGCCGCTTGAGCCAGTCGAGTGCCGTCGAACCCATCACCGGCTTCGCGCCGTTTGTCGGTGGTGACCCTGCGCACCATGGGGGCAGTGCGGGTCGGGTCGATCTGGTCGGGGATCACCCCTGACATACCGCCGATGGCATGCGCGCCGCGGCGATGACAGGTGGAAACGAGGAGCTCGTTGAACGCTCGAATGAACGGCGTGGTCGGTCCGAGCGCATCCAAATCCGGGAGCAGCATGGCCCGATCGGTGCTGAACGTTTTGACGAAGCTGAACAGGTAGTCCCAGATCCCGGCGTGTAGCGCCGTGATGTGGTCGCGGAGGGCGAACAAGATTTCGTCCATGGCGAACGCCGCACCGATGGTTTCGATGAGGACGCTGACCCGGATCGTGCCGGGGGCCAGACCGAGCCGTTCTTCGCTCCAGGTGAGTACGTCGCTCCAAAGTTCGGCGTCGGCGGCTCCCTCAAACTTGGGGAGATAGAAGTAAAGGCTGGTGCCTTTCTTGAGCGAAGCGTTGGCGTTGTTTGCCACGCAAACACCGAAATCGAACAGCGAAGCCGAGATGGGGGTGTTGTGAACTCGGAAATTGGGTTCGTCGAGGTGCCAGCCCCGGGTGCGAACCATCAGCGTGGCGTGGTTCTGCAAAGGGATGTGGGCCACGCCGTCGATTTCCACGTGGAGACGGTCGGCGTAAAAGTCTTGGATGCTGCGCTGGCCGGTCAAGGTGGTGGACCAGACCGGGGTTGCCGAATCTTCGAAATCGGCCATGTACACCTGAGCGCCCGAGTTGAGGCCCTCCAAGAGCGCCCGTGGAGACACCAGACCGACGAGTTCGGTACGACGGTTGACCAGATCGCGCGGGGCGGGAGCGATGTGCCAGTCGCTTGATCGCAGGCGGTTCGTGCTGGGATCAAAATCGGGTCGGGTTCCCGTTTGACGAGCCTTCGCGTTGTCGTGGTGCCCGGTAAGCAACTTCTGACGGGCCGGTTCGAAACGGTGATGAAGTTCGGCAAGAAACGCGGTGACGTCGTCGGTTAGTACCGCGGGCGCGTCGAGATGCGGGCTGAACGCAATCTGTTCGTGCACCTCCGGAACCGTTGTCACTCCACGACAATGCCCCAAAATCATCAAAACTGACGCGCTTTCTCGATCATTCGTAGTTTCCTCTTTGCATTTTCCGAAAGTTCTGCCAATCTTTGACCCATGGCAGACGAACTTGACCTGCACGTGTTAGGCCACCGCATCCGGCACGCCCGAAGAAGCCGGGGGTTTACCTTGGCCGATGTTTCCGAACGAATCGGTCGACCCGTTCCGTTCCTGTCGCAACTCGAAAACGGCAAGATCGAACCGAAACTGGGGCTTCTCAACGAACTGGCGGAAGTGTTCGAAACCTCAACCGCGTCGTTGCTGAGCCACGAACCCCCAGACCGTCGCTCCCATTTAGAAATCGAACTCGAACGAGCGCAACGCCACCCGGCGTACCGGGCCTTGGGGTTGGCGCCGCTTCGGCCATCGGCCAAAGTCCCCGACACCGTTCTGGAACACCTGCTTGCGATGTGGGAAACCGTCCGCGATGACGGTTCG
>JAFMKU010000076.1 GCA_017852795.1 Candidatus Neomicrothrix sp. | reverse complement strand
CGAGCACATAGGCGCCTTCTGCGACACCGTTGACGGTGGTGCCGGCCAGCACCGGAAGGTTCTGACGGGAAAGGATCAGGGCGCTGGGACCATCGGCTGCGAGCGCCACCCGCCAAGCCCCAGCCGTTTCCGTGGCATCAGCAGGGCGAAGGACAGGCAGGTCGGGAATGGCCCGCAACGACGCCACCTGCTCGATCGGTTGATGGGTCGGACCATCTTCACCGACACCGACCGAGTCGTGGCTCCAGACGAACACCACTTTGGCTTTCGAAAGTGCCGCCATGCGCACCGCACCCCGCATGTAGTCGGCAAAAACGAGGAACGTTCCGACCACCGGTACCGCACCACCGTGCAGCGCCATCCCGTTGGCGATTGCCCCCATCGCGTGTTCTCTGACCCCGAAGTACACCTGCCGACCCGCCGGGTTCGCGGGGGAGAACACTCCATGATCTTTGATCACCGTGCCGGTGTTGCCGGTCAGATCCGCTCCGCCGCCGGTCAAGGCCGGAACCGAATCCAGAAGCCGCTGGAGCACGTCGTTTGAAGCTTTGCGGGTCGCCACGCTCGCTCCGACCTCATAAACCGGCAGTTCCTGATCCCAACCCGGTAGTCCGGTGCCGGCCAGTTGGACATCAAGTTCGGCCCGGTTGCCGGCGAAACTGGCCAATCGCTGCTCCCATTGGTGCCGGTCACTAGCGCCGCGGGTTCCGAGCTCTCGATACTTCGCCAGCACGTCGTCATCGACGTGGAAGGTGGCGTCTTCAGGCATCCCCATCGCCCGTTTCGTTTCGACGATTTCCTCGTCGAACATGGCGTACCCGTGCGCCGATGACGTATCGGCGGAACGAGTTGCGGGTGTGCCGATCACCGTTCTGACGATGACCAGCGACGGACGGTCGTCAACAGCCATCGCCCGACGTATCCCCGCTTCGAGCGCGTCGAGGTCTTCACCGACCGCCCCCAACTCTTCGACATGCCAACCGTACGAACGGAAACGACTGGCCGCATCGTCGCTGAGCGCTAGTTCAGTTTCGCCATCGATCGTGATGTGGTTGTCGTCGTAGCAGAGCACCAGTCGACCCAACCCTAGATGGCCAGCCAGCGAGGCTGCCTCGTGACTAACACCTTCGGAAAGGTCGCCGTCTCCGGCGATTCCGAACACGAAATGGTCGAAAAGTTCGCGGCCGTACCGGGCCCGTAGCTGGGTTTCTGCGATCGCCATACCCACCATGTTGGCTACGCCTTGACCCAACGGTCCGGTGGTTACTTCGACTCCGGCAGTGTGCCCAACTTCGGGGTGACCGGGGGTGAGCGATCCCCACTGGCGGAACGCCATCAAGTCGTCTCGGGTAAGTCCAAAACCGCAGAGATGCAACATGGCGTATTGCAGGATCGACGCATGACCGGCTGACAGAACGAACCGGTCCCGATCCGGCCAGTTTGGATTCTCGGCATCGAACCGCATCACCCGGCTATAGAGCACATGCGCGAGCGGGGCCAGCGACATAGCAGTTCCTTGGTGGCCACTGCGTGCGGCGTGAGGCCCGTCCATGGCGATCCCACGGATCGCACCAATTGCACGCGCATCAAAGTCGGTCACGCTGTTGTCCTCTCAAGTGCAGCGGATACTCCGGCGCTGACCTTAGCCGTAAACGAACAGCACCGAAGCCGTGGAACCATGCACATGATTCTGGCCTCGGATCGGACCGAGTTCACCGGCACAAAACATGCCCGCGACTGGTCCTCCCGATACCGCCTGCGACACTCGGGACGCATCATGGTCGCTGGTTCCAAACAGGCGCTGCCCGCGTCCGTTGCAGGTGAACACCAGCGCGGCGTCGGCTTCCACTCCAGCCAGCAGCGTCTCCAAATCTTCGGTCGCGGTAGAGGCGTCACGCACCTGAAACTGGATGGTGGTACCGACCGGCACTCGGTCACCAACTCGGATCGAACCGGTGGTGTGGTCCGCTCCGAGAACACCTCGCACCAGAAAGTCGCCGCGGCTGAATTCGCTGGCTGACTCGTCGACGACAAGACCAACATGGAGTCCACGAGCGAGGAGTTCTCGTTCGTCAGGGTCGGCCCGGTCAACTACTTCTTGGAGTCGTTCCAGCGCGGGGCGCATCGCCAATCCGCTGAGTTGGTTGGCGTCGCTGTCGGTCACGATCAGCGGATCGCCAACCGGTCGACATCCCTGCGACACCACGGTGAATTCGCCGAGACCTTGGGGGAGCAGGACACCTACCGCGCCACTGGAATAGGTGCGACCGTTCAGAATGATCCGGTTCGCACCAGGCCCTCCCGGGGCCGACGCCACACCTCCGACGAGACGCAGCAGCGGGTACTGCTCGTTCGCAGCCCGGGTCAGGGCGTCTGCCGGGAACGAGAACGGTTCGCTGAGCAAGAGCAGTGTTCGGTTGCCGTCAGCGGCAGACTCCGGCATGCCGATCACCGCTACCCCTTCCGGGGCCCGCACCGACTCCAACCGGACTGGCTCTACCGGACCTAGGTGCCCAGCCCACAGTGAGATCGCTGGCCCGTTCTCGGCTTCGTAGGAACCGCCGATCACCGCTTCTGCGGTTGACCCAACCAGCACTGCGGGGCTGAGCAGGTCCCGAACGGCACTGGCGATCTCGTCGCACACGTCGGGGGAGTGCCCGGCGATAAACACCAACGCCAGATCCGGCCGTTCACCCACTTGCTCAACTACCGAACCGACGATTTCTCCGACGGCCAACGCCGCATCAGGATGCTCCGAGATGGCAGCACCGAAGGTCGACACGACGGTCTCAGCTTTCGGGAGTATCCGGGGCGTCGGTCACCGGCGGCAGCATCGTGTAGGGCACCGTCACGACGTCCCCACGGTCCAGTCGGCATCGTGCTTCGATCGTGCCGTAGTCGTCGAATTCGAGTTCGGCTCGTACCAGTCGATACGTGAACTTTCCCGGTTCCACATCGAACGGCTGCACGTTTCGGGCGATCTGCTCTTCATCACGGTGAAAGGTGACCTCAAGCACTCCACGACCCGAACCTTCCGCCGGGCAATGCACCATCACCACCAGATGCGGCGCCCAAGTCAGCGGGACCGGGGTCGGCGCCACTGCGCTGAACTGCACACCCGACAGGTCAATTCGGGTCGCGGGCCCCGCTACCTGTCGAAGATCAATTTCGTCGATGAACAGCGCCGCAATGATTTGCATCACGGCACGTTAGCGGGGGGCTCAAGCCGAGTCCTACTAGGGTGTGCGTTGATGACGGAATCGGCCACGAAAGAAGCCATTCTTACTTCTGCGCTGCAACATTTTGCCGAGCGCGGATACGACGGAACCACCCTGAACCACATCGCGGACGATGTAGGGATCCGCCGGCAGAGCCTCCTGCACTATTTCCCGACCAAAGAAGCGCTCTACCGGCAAGTGTTCGAGCAGGCGCTTCAAGAGTGGCGGGTTCAGGTGGAGCGGGCGGTGCAGGACCCGGTAGCCGACGGCTGGGACAAGTTGGACCATGTCTTAACCGCCGGGTTCGCCTTTTTCCGAGACAACCCTTCGTTTGTTCGTCTGGTGCGGCGCGAAGCTCTCGCGGCGGCGGAAGGAACCAGCCACGAACTGGGTGTGGCGCTGCAACCGTTGTTCGCCCGGGCGGCTACGTATTTCGAATCAGAAATGCAGTCGGGGCGTTTTCGACGCCATGATCCTGAACAGCTGCTGCTCACCGGATACGGCGCTTTGCTGTCGTATTTCAGCGACGCAGGGTTGATCGCTGGTCTGCTGGGACGAAGTCCGCTCACTGAGGGTTCGCTCGACGAACGTTTGGAACACATCCGGGTCCTGTTCCGCGCCGCGCTGGAGCCGGTCGGCCAAACCGGTCACGCCTGATGCCCGGCGGGAAACGTCCCGGCCTAGCCTGAGCGACGATGCGTCGGTTCGTTCTTCCCGTGGTTCTGCTTCTCGTGGTGGTATCGGCGACGGTGCAGACTCGTCGAGCCGAGAACCGCATCAACGCGGACCCTCCGGTGGATGCCGCCGAAACTCCGGGGCTTGCGACACCGATTGTTTCCGCACGACGGGCTTCTGATTGGGTTACGGCGCCTCAAGCCGACGCGGCTCTGACCGACACCATTCGCGACGCGTTAGCGAACGTAGAACCAGAAACCCAGACCTGTGTCGTTGTTGGCCGCGACGGCGAACTTCTGGCTTCGAGCAACACCGCGGCCGGGTTTCCCACCGGCGAATTTCAGCGTCTGATCACAGCGATCATCATCGATCAGGTTGGGAGTTCCAGCGGGTTCAGAACCCAGATCGCGTTCGCTAGCGACACCGAAGTTGTGCTTGACGACACCACCGGGCAGTCACGGCTGGTCGGCGACGTCTACCTCATCGGTGGTGGAGACCCGGGGCTCGCTACCGCCGACTACGCCAGCCGTTTCGGCGAGCAACGGGTGTTCACCAGCTTCGATGCCCTAGCCGACACCGCCATTGCCGAACTCCAAGCACGCGGAATCACATCGATCCAGGGACGGATCGTCGGTGACGACAGCAAGTACGCACCATCGGAAACCGACTACGTCAACGCACGAATTGTCGACGAAGGCCGACAGGTCCGGGTGTGGAGTTCTCAGCAGCGGGACACTAACGTGGTCGGACCGCTTTCGGCGCTGCTGGTCAACGATGGATTCGAGAGTTGGCCCGCAGAGCTCGGCAACGATGCCTCGAACCGTCGAGCCAGCAACCCGGCCCGCATGGCCGCCACCGTTTTGGACAACCGGTTCGAAGCCGCGGGGATCTCCATCTCCCGGTCCCCAACAACCGGTGATGCCCCAGCACTGAGCAACCGTGTCGTGTTGAGCGACGCTTCGAGCCCACCGCTCGATTCGATCATTCGTTCCGCACTTGCCAACGGAACCACCGCCGAGATGCTGTTCAAGGAGTACGGGATCCGTAGCGGCGGCAGCGCCGAGCGAGCCAGCGTGGCGTACATCTTGGCGATCGGTGGACTCGTCGAGGCCGGGTTGCCCTACGACGTGGACGACTCGGCGGTCACGGTTGTGGACGGATCGGGTCTTTCGTCGTTGAACCGCACCAGTTGCGAGTTCCTGCACGCCTCCATCGCCGACACCGCCTCGATCGGTGCGCAAATCCTGCCGGCCGTCGCCGATTCAACTGTCGCGGCATGTGTCGAGAACGACGGGCTTCGGGTGCTGGCGGTCGCCAACGCAGGCACCACCGGTCTGGTGGGTTGGCAGACGACACCCAACGGTGAACAGCTCACGTTCGCTGTGCTTGCCCAGGACCCGAACCGACCCGCTAGCGATCCGTTCACGAACTGCAACTCGTTGCAACTCGAGGTGTTGGCTGCGATCACCGCCCACCCCAATCGGCCCAACCCCACCGAGCTTGCACCGCGGGCTGTTCAACCGAACTGAGTTCCGGTGACCACCACCGACTATTCGCTCCCGATGTTTCCTTTGGAACACCCGGTTCTGCCCAGCCAGTTAGTGCCGCTCACCCTTTTCGAACCGCGTTATCTGGCGCTCGCCGAATATCTCAAACAGCAACCGGAGCCCGAATTTGGAATCGTCGGGATCCAACGGGGCCGTGAAGTCGGAGGCGACGATGTTCGCGCTGACGTTGGTGTAGTCGCTCGAGTTCTTGAACTGTCACCGTTGCCTGATGATCGTTGGCGGCTGGTGGCAACCACCACCCGACGGATCCGGGTAACGGCATGGCTGGCCGATGCCCCGTTTCCGTGGGCCACCGTGAGCGACTGGCCCGACGAGTTCGACGGAGACCTCGCCAACGACCTGGACCGGGTGGTTCAAGCCGTTGCGCAACTTCTCGACGCCGCGCAACGCCACCATCGAATACCCGGACTGGAAATGCCATCCGTTGACCCTGACCAGCCGGATTTGGCGTTGTGGCGTCTGGTGGCATTCTGCGGTTTGGGACCGCTCGACTCGCTCGAACTGCTCGAAATCCCTACCGGTCGCCTGCGGGCCCAACGAGCGATCGAGCTGATCGACCTGCGCCGTGAACTTGTCGATGGGCTTGGCCCCGACGAACGATAGGGTTCGGTGTATTCGTCGAACCGACGACGAGTCGGCGGTGTCTTCCAACGAGGTAATGAAACGTGAACGAGGCGAAACAATCGGTCATCAAACGGATCTGGCGTAGCGCCGCGGACGCTGGACAATCCGAGGGGCGGGCGGCGAAACCGGGGATTGCCGATGTCGCCGAGATGGTCAAGGCCTACGCCCGCCAGGAGCTCGTCGGACCGCTCAAAGGCGCGGGTCGATGGATCGGGATGGGGTTGGCTGGAAGCAGCTTGTTGCTGATCGGTGGCCTGTTTCTCATCGTGGGGGC
>JAFMKU010000075.1 GCA_017852795.1 Candidatus Neomicrothrix sp. | reverse complement strand
ACAGGGCGAGACCAGGATCGTCAGGGTTGGCAATCGTCTGAGGCTTTTCTGGAAACTTGGTGAGGGGTTGGCGCCGAAGCTGTTCAAGGTCAGCTTCGATCACCGACTGCGGACGGGACCAGAAAACCGGTTGGATCGGGTTCTGGTCGTCTGCGACGACAATGGCCTGCGTTTCAGAAAGTCCCATGGCTATACCGTAACCATCAACCGCCTGAACCTATGCACCGGTTTTGGCGCGATCTGCGTGCGGGGGTCGCAGCAGCAGCGTGCCAGCAAAAACCATCACGCTGACCAACGCCATCGTGGCGCCAGCGGCGGTGCCGTGATGGAAACTGATGAGCAATCCGAGAATTGCCGAACCGGCACCAAGCAGAACCGACGTCGCCATGATGACCGGGACGCGTCGCACCAGCAGACTGGCTGTGGCCGGTGGGGCAACGAGAAACGCAAACACCAGCAACGTTCCGACCGTTTCGTAGGATGCGACGATCGCGATCGCCATCAGGGCCAGGAACATCCCGTGGGTCAGCCGAGGCCGGAACCCCAACATTTCCGCCTGCACCGGATCGAAGGTGGAGACCAACAGTGGGCGGTGCAGGGCGGCAACGCCGGTGACCGCGACGACTGCCGCGACGGCTTGGCGGATCAGGTCGTTGCGGTCAACCCCGAGTACTGAACCGAAAAGAAATCCGTTGAGTTCGGAACCGTACGAACCGCTGCGGGCCGACATGATGACGACCGCCAACGCCAGAAACCCCACGAAAAGCACTCCGATTGAGGTGTCCTCAGGCAGCGACGACCGCTGTTTGACAACGGTCACTCCACCCACCATCAGCAACGCAGCGACCATGGCGCCCAAACCAGGATCGACGCCGATTACCCAAGCCAACGCCACCCCCGGCAGGACACCATGCGCCAACGCGTCACCGAGAAAGCTCAAACCGCGCAGCACGACCCACGTCCCGACCACTGACGTGACGATGACCGCAAGCAGGGCAGCGAGCAGCGCCCGTTGCATGAACCCGTTGTCAAGGAACGGCTGTATCCACCATTGCCAAGGGTCGGTTAGGAAGTCGACGTTCACATCAGCGCTTCCGAGATTGTTGACGCAAGCTCACGCAGCATGTCCTGGTAGCTGTCGCCGGGTGCGGGACGGTTGGTTACGTACACGACATCGAGTCCGACGTCGTTGCGTAACGCATCGACCGCGGCATCCGGTTCGCCTTCGGTCATAAACAGCACGGTGATCTCCTGCTCAACGACGAGTTCGATCAACTCGGCGAGATGTTCCGCGTCTGCTTCGTGATGGGTTGACGAGGAGTCGTTGATCGACCCGGCCACTTGGAGTCCGTAGCGTTGAGCGAAATAGCTCAGGTCACGGTGCCCGGTAAGAAACGACCGGTTGGTGTCCGGAAGATCAGCGAAACGTTGGGCGATTTCGTCATCGAGGGTCGCTAGATCGGCTTGTACGGCAACCAGGCAGGATTCTGCGGCCTGGGCATCGATGATTCCTGCGTTGGTCAACTGTTGCGATAGCGGGCCGAGTGCTTCAGATACCCGTTGCGGGTCAAGCCAGAAATGTGGGTCTGGAGTGTTGTTGTCGCGTCGTACCCGCTCGTCGTCGAGCAGCGAACCGACCTCAATCACCGTGCCACCCGAAGTTTGCACGTCGCGCAAAACCCCAACCAGCGTTTCTTCGAGTCCGAAACCATTGGATACGACCACCGTGGAGGCGTCGACCGAGGCTCGTTGTTGAAGCGACAGTTCGTACTGGTGTGGGTCGCTTCCCGCCGGCAGCAACGTCTCGACGGTCACCGGCGTTTCGCAGAGCAACTGCTGGGTGAGATCGGCCCAAACCGAAACCGTAGCGACCACCGAGCTGTCCGCTTGGGTGTTTGGTTCTGATGCTTGGCTGCACGCCCCGGCGATGAGACACACCGACGCGATGGGCGCAGCAAGGAGTTGTAGGCGGGCGTTGGGGCCGAGTCGGAACGGCATCTTCTGAGCTTATTGAGAATAGTTCTCAGTCGCAATACACTGCTGAGGTGCTTTCGTTCGATGATGTTTCGGTCCGCTACTCCCAACAGGTCGCGCTGGCAGTTCGGTCCCTAGACCTCGACGGTGGCACGTTGGTCGGTCTGATCGGCCCGAACGGTTCCGGCAAAACCACCCTGCTGGCACTGATTGCTGGCCTTCAGACCCCGACCACGGGCCAGTTGCGCTGGGAGTCCGCCCCTCGACCCGCAGTGGCTCTGGTCGGGCAACGCCACGATCAGGCCACCTGGATGCCGCTTACTGCCGGTGAAGTGTTGGCGATCGAACGTCTACGAGGCAAAGGTCTCTTTCGCCGGCTCAACGGTCGAGATCGCGCTCGACTCCACGAGGTCGCGGCCCGTCTCGAAGTCACCGACCTTCTGGATCGACCGTTCGGCACGCTCTCGTTCGGCCAACGCCAACGAGTCCTGATCGCCGGATGTGTGGCCAGCGACGCCCAAGTTCTTCTTCTCGATGAACCCATCACCGGTCTCGACCTTGCCAGCCAACAGGCCATTTTGACGGTGGTAAGCGAAGAACGAGATGCCGGCCGACTCGTGATCATGTCCACCCATCACCTCGACGAGGCCCGGCGCTGCGACCGGGTGTTGGTGCTCGCCAACCAGATCATCTCTGATGGCTCCCCCACCGAAGCGCTCCGACCCGAAGCGCTGACTCAGGCGTTCCAAGGTCGGGTTCTGCATCTTGACGGCGCCCCGGTGCTGCTTGACGACCACGGACACGACCACGATCATGGGCACGCCCACGGGCATCACCACGGACCGGTACCAGAGGCGGACCATGAGCACATCTGAGATCCACGAAGAAGTCGCTCGACGACTCGACCAGGCTGGGCAACGTTATACCCGCGGCCGCCGGCGCCTCATCGACACGCTGCTGTCGCTGGGCCGCCCCGTCACCATCCGCGAAATTGTCGAGAACGAACCTGAACTGGCCCAGAGTTCGGCCTACCGGAACCTTGACGTGTTGCAGTCCAGTGGGGCTGTTCGACGGCTTCCGTCCCCCGGCGATTTTGATCACTTCGAACTCTCCGAACCTATCCTTGGCCACCACCATCACCTGATTTGTCTCCAGTGCGGGTCGATCGCCGACATGCACCTTCCTGACGAAGTCGAAGAAGTCGTTGACCAGGGTTTGGCCGCCGCCGCCCACGACGCTGGTTTCTTCGCCGTGCAGCACAGCCTGGACCTTCACGGCTACTGCGCTGGCTGCTCGGCCCCCGCCAACTGAACCGCGCCGACAGACTAGGGTCAGCGAGGTGAAACTCGACCTGATGACCGGCGCCAACAGTTGGACGGAAGCCGCCGAACTCGCTCGACTCCTAGAAGACGCAGGATTTGGCGGGATGCTGTTCACCGAAACTTCGCAGGTGCCGTGGATGCAGATCGCGGCCGCGGCGATGGCGGCCCCCAGCCTCGATTTTTCCACCGGAATCGCGGTTGCGTTCCCTCGTAGCCCGATGGTTTCCGCCGCAGTCGGCTACGAACTGGCCGAAAACACCGGTGGACGTTTCCGGCTGGGGCTCGGCAGTCAGGTACGAGCCCACGTCGAACGGAGGTACAGCAGTGAGTTTTCGTCGCCTGCGGCCCGCCTCGAAGATTACGTTCGAGCGGTACGAGCCTGCTGGCGGGCGTTCAACGGTGAAGAACCACTGCATTACGAAGGCGAGTTTTACCAGCTCACCCTGCTGCCGAGAGACTGGGCTCCTCGACGCCACAGCGAACCGCTCAAGGTAGACATTTCAGCGGTGGGTCCGCTCATGGCCAAGGTGGCGGGCCGGGTTGCGGACGGGGTCCACGTCCACCCGTTGCATTCGATGCACTACCTCGAGACCCGGTTGCTTCCGTCGCTGCAACTTGGTGCGGACCAAGCCGGGCGCAGCATCGACGACATTGATCTCATCGTCCCGGTCTTTATTTGCCCCGGCGATTCACCGGAAGAACGAGAACCGATGGTCGCCCACGCCCGCCAGCAGATCGCGTTTTACGGCTCTACCCCCAACTACGCGTTCCAATTTGATGACCTGGGCTTTGAGGGAACAACTGGCAAGATTCGAGCGTTGATGAAACAAGGAGCGTTTGATCGGCTGGGTGAGCTCATCAGCGATGAAATGCTGGAACATTTCGCGGTCGTCGCCGACTGGGATGACATCGCCGACCGTCTTTTGGAACGTTACCGGGGCACTGCGGCTCGGGTCGTTTCGTACATGGGCGAACGAGCGATCCGTACCGATCTTCACCAACGAGGAAAGTGGAGCGAAGTGGCACGTGCGGTTGCCGAGGAGGGCCACTGATGCTTGAGAAATACCAGAACCAGTTCGATCGGTTGACGTTCACCAACCCGTCGACCGGTCTGCTGCAAATCACTTTGGAAGGTCCGGGGCTCAACTCGGTTGATCCGGCCAAACACCGGCAGATCGCCGACGTATGGCTGACCATCGACCGCGACCCTGACGTGAAGGTCGTGCTGCTCAGCGGGGCAGGGAAAGGATTTTCGTCGGGGGGTAGTTTCGATCTACTTGACGCCATGACCGAGGATTACGGCACCAGCCTTGAGGTGCTCCGCGAAGCTCGTGATTTGGTTCGCAACATGCTCAACTGCTCAAAACCGGTGGTGTCAGCCATTTGGGGTCCCGCGGTCGGGGCTGGTCTTGTCGCCGCGTTACTGGCCGACATTTCGGTCGCTGGCAGCAACGCCCGCATCATTGACGGGCACACCCGGCTCGGTGTGGCCGCTGGCGACCACGCCGCAATCTGTTGGCCGCTGCTGTGTGGAATGGCCAAAGCCAAGTACTACCTGTTGACCTGCCGGGACCTTTCCGGCGCCGAAGCGGAACGGATCGGGCTGGTGTCGGTGTGTGTCGATGACCACGACGGTCCCGAACCGGTACTCGCCGAAGCTCGGGCCATCGCCGAGGAACTCGCCAACGGCGCTCAGCAAGCCATCCGCTGGACCAAACACACCCTCAACCACGCCTACCGGCTTCTGGAACCGGCCTTCGATGCGTCTCTGGCTTACGAGTTTTTGGGTTTCCAAGGACCCGATGCTCGTGAAGGCATCGCCGCCATCCGCGAAAAACGGCAACCAGATTTCCGTAACGGCCCTACGAGCGAATAGGTATCGGTATCGAAATGCGTTTCGCTTGGGGTTACCCGTTCATGTCCTGCCCACCGGAAGAGTCGTTTCTTACCGCGGAATCGATGACATCTCTCGCAGAAGCGGCGGAACGAACCGGGTACTCGGCGGCCTATGTCACCGAACATCCAGCCCCGGCTGAAGCGTGGCGTCAATCTGGTGGCCACGATGCGCTCGATCCGTTTGTGGCACTCGCGTTCGCGGCCGCCGCCACCACCGAACTGCGACTGCTAACCAACCTGACGGTCGTGCCGTATCGAAATCCGTTTCTGCTGGCTAAATCGGTGGCGACGTTGGATCGGTTGTCCGGCGGTCGGGTCATTCTTGGGATGGGTACCGGCTACATGAAAGGCGAATACTTCGCGCTTGGGGTCGATTTCGACGAACGAAACGCACTGTTTGACGAATCGATCACGGTGATGAAAGCGGCCTGGACCGGGGAACCCGTGACCTACGAGGGTCTCCATTTCTCGGCCCGAGACATCACTTCGCAGCCAACTCCGGCGTCGCGTCCTCACCCTCCGTTGTGGTTAGGAGGCAACTCGAAGCTGACTCGTCGGCGGGTTGCCGAGTGGGGGCAGGGCTGGATGCCGTTACCGAACCCGGCTGAACTCGCGGCGCGACGCCGTTCACCGGCGTTGGAAACCACCGAGCAACTCACCGAGATGCTCCGGTATTTGCAGGACCACGCCGACGCGCAGGGCCGCACCGAACCGATCGACGTCATGTACATGTGTTTCGACGGCGGCTCACCAGGGAGCGCCGACTGGAACCCGCATCAGCACCTCGAAGCGGTACATGAACTGTCCGAAGCGGGAGTGACCTGGCTCGCCGCGAATGCTTCAGGGGCAAGCCACGCCGAAGCGATCGACAACATGACCCGCTACAGCGAAGAGATCATCGCGGTGCTCGACCGCTGATCGTTCACGGCTGGTCAGAGACCGGTTGGCCGGTTGACGAACCGTCCCGCTTCCGGACTGTAAAACCAGCCTCCACCGGCCAGAGTGCCGCCATCTCCGGCGATGTTTTGCCCGGTGACAAACGACGACAGATCCGAGGCGAGGAACAACGCGATACGGGCCTGATCTTCGGGCCAACCAACTCGCCCAACCGGCGCCCATGATTCCCACAACGCCTGATGCTGCTCGGAGCCTGTGAGGTAATCGACCTGGCGAGTTTGGGTCAGATCGACGCCGATGCCGTTG
>JAFMKU010000017.1 GCA_017852795.1 Candidatus Neomicrothrix sp. | reverse complement strand
CCGCGACCCGCCCCGTTCGAGACAACCCGACCGAGACGGTTGAGGTGATCAGCCCGAAACGTCGACCGACCGCGGACGTAGCCTCAGCCACGACGACGGTCTAAAAGTCGTTGTCGTCGGGTTCGCGGAGCAACGTGATGGCTTTCTCCACGGCTCGCCTAGCCCGAGTAAGTCGCCGCTCATCGACCGGGTATTCGGTGCCTCCAGCATCGATCGAGTCGCGGAGCCGACTGATCGCTAGATCTGCGAGTTCTTCGGCGATCATTTCGAGCCGCCCACGGAGTTCATCGAATTCACCAGCCATGCCCAGAACCGTAGCGTCGGACCGATACCGTCCCCTGTGATGCGTGCGATTCCTGAAAGCAGCCACGAATGGGTGAGCTTCGATGATGACGACGGTGCCACCTGGCAGTTCGACATCACCTTCCTGACCTCGAACTATTCGTGCATCTATGGTCGGGGTTGCCCAGGTGTTCTCACCGAAGAAGCTCCCGAGTATGAACACGGCTGTTGCACCTACGGTGCGCATTTCGTAGATGACGAAGACCGCACCTCGATCGAAAGCCTGGTCGCCGAACTTGGCCCCGACGAGTGGGAACTGCACGATGAAGCTGCTTCGCTGGGTGGTGCGATCTACCGCAACGACGACGGGGAATGGGTGACGCGCACCATCGACGATGCCTGCATCATGTTGAACCGGCCCGGGTTCGAAAGCGGCGCCGGTTGTGCGCTTCATCAGGCGGCGCTGCGACGAGGCAAACGGCCGCTCGACTGGAAACCAGATGTGTGCTGGCAGGTGCCGGTGCGATTCGACGAGCACCGGGACGACAACGGCCACTCGACGTACATTCTTCGCGAATGGAAACGGCGAGACTGGGGTGAAGGCGGAGCCGAGTTTGCGTGGTGGTGTACCGACGATCCGCTGGCGTTCGACGGTGACCGACCGGTCTGGAAATCGTTGCGAGAAGAAATCGTCGAACTGGTGGGCGAAGAACCGTATGCGATGCTGGTCAACTACATTGTCGAACGCTACGGCGACAACGAAAGTGCCCATTCCACCGTGTTTCTCCCCCACCCTCAGGTTCGGCGTGCTCAGGTCGGGAGCCAGTGATGTGCATCACGGCTCGTCGGGCGGAGCAGAAGTCGCTCGGGCAGCTACCACCTGTCCTTCGCCGCGGTGTAGGAACTGACCTGTGAAGTCGCGCATCGCACCGTTCGTGAAAGGCCACGACGTACGGATCCTGGTCGCTTCGGCGACCACCGGTGTGGTGGTCGCCATGGTGGTTGCGTTGTTCGACGCCATAGCCGTCGAAGTGGTCTACGACTGGCTCCTGTCTCAACGCTTAACGCTTCAGGTGGTGGCCCCAGCGGTGGGTTCGGTCATGGCGATCCTGATCCTGCGCCACTTGGCGTTCCGGTCAACGTCGTCCACCTCTGATGAGTACCTGCGGGCGTTTCATGATCGAAACCCGTCGCTACCCATCCGGGAAGTCCCGGGAAAGCTTCTGGCCGGTGTCGCCACCATCGGGCTCGGCGGGGCGGTCGGGGTCGAAGGCCCGTCGATCTACGCCGGTTCGTCGCTCGGCCTCTGGATACAGTCCCGGTTCGGTCAGATCGTCGGACGCGATGTGGTGCGCCTTTTGCTCACCGCCGGAGCTGCGGCCGGTGTCGCCGCGGTGTTCAAAGCCCCCGCTACCGGCGTCATGTTCGCTATGGAAGTCCCCTACCGGGACGATGTAACGCCGCATGCCTTGTTGCCGTCGCTTCTGGCCGCCGCATCGAGTTACGCCACCTTTGTGGCGCTGGTCGGAACCGAACCGGTAGTCCCACTGCTCGATCAGGGGACGGCTTCGGTGCTGTCGGTTCAGGTGGTTGACCTGATCGGCGCGTTAGTGCTCGGCTTGGCGGCCGGGGCTGGTGGCCGAGGGTTCGCGTGGCTGGTTCGCAAAACCAAAACGTGGAGCCAAGGCCTACCCATCGCCCGTCGTATCGCAATCGGAGGCGCCACCATGGCGGCGCTAGCCGTCCTCTCGGATTGGGCGTTCGGAGAGGCCCTTACCCTCGGCCCGGGGGTAGATGCCATGGTCTGGGCTAACGGCGATCGAGCTTTGCAGTTGATCGCCTTGCTGTTCGCGCTCCGATTGTTAGCTACTGCGGCCACGCTGGTGGCTGGTGGGGTCGGCGGTTTGTTCATTCCTTTAGCCTCGCTTGGAGTGCTCATGGGGGCGTTTGTTGGTTCCGCGATTGGGCAGGACCAGACCACCTTGTACCCAATCCTTGGGCTCGCCGCTTTCCTCGGGGCGGGATATCGCGCCCCGATCGCCGCGGTCATGTTCGTCGCCGAATCCACCGGTGGGGTTGGCTCGTTCGTGGTGCCAGCGCTGGTTGCCGCTGCGGTTTCACAGTTGGTTGCCGGGCCATCGTCGGTCGCTGATCATCAAGCACAACACCGACTGGGATATCTCGAACGCCGGTTCACCCTGCCACTGTCGACAATCCTCGAAACCGACGTGTTGACCGTCCCGCCGGACGCATCGGTCAACGAGTTTGTGTACTTCCACGTGCTGGCCCGCCGCGAACGGGTCGTTCCGGTCGTTGACGGTGGCACCTACCTCGGTATGGCCCGGCTCGATGACATCAGCGAGCTGGATCGAGAGGTCTGGGACCAGACGACGATACGTTCGGTGATGACCACCGAACTGCCGGTTGCGCAACCGTCGTGGACGTTGCGAGACGCGGTGGCCGCCATGGAAACCGCAGACTCCGACGTGCTCGCGGTCTGCGACGCTAACGGAACCTTCATCGGGATCGTCGCCGAAGACGACATCGTCAAACTCGACGAAATCCTTGACGAAACAGGAGCCTGACCCGACAAACGGGCGGGGCTACTCCTCTTCGGACGTACCGAACTCCTCGGCCCACGCCGCGTGCTCGGGTTTCACCGAGTCGTCGTCGCCGCTCAAGTCCTGGATCAGAGAGTCAAGATCGCCCTCATAGGAGCGCTTCAATGCTCGCGCCTCTTCGTAGCGCCGGTGTCGACCTTTCTTCACCGTTTCGTCTCCTGTTCGGTTACTCCAAGTCCTACATAATAACGGCCCCGCGCTCGGCGTGGACAACTGCGGAGGCAACTTTCTACGAGAAAGCTGTCCCGCTTCGTGTTTCCAGCAGGATGCTTCCGTTCTCAAAAGCCAGCGACGCTTCACCAGAAACCAGATGAGAAAGCAGCGCCCCAGCGACTTCTGCCCGCCAACCCGTGGCGAGCCGGGCATCGTCATCGCCCCGAACGAGCGCCTCTACGTCAGCTCGGGTGGCGAGCAGCGTCGGGTCAAGCTGACTGTCGCTGGCGATCTGGTTCACCCAGGCGCTCACCAACGCCACCGCCGGGCGCAGGTCAGGTCCACGCCGGCTACGCCGAGCGGCTTTCGGAGGCGACCAATCAGAGTCTTTACCTTGCGCGATCGCGGCCAAGATCGACTGACCAACCGCGCCTTTGACCAGCCCGCTGTCAACACCTCGTAACGCCCCAAGTTCACTGATGGTGCTGGGACGGGCCTGAGCGATCGCAACGATACCGACATCGGAAAGCACGAAACGAACAGGAAGGTCAATCTCTGACGCCCGCATTTCGCGCCAGGCGGCCAACGTCCGCACCACCCGAAGCGGTTCGGCTTTGAGCTGACGTGCTTCCTTTACCTTGCGCCATGCATCCCACGGGTCTTTACCGCCCCGATCTCGGAGTCGAAGCAGTTCGCATTCAGCTTCGGCCCACGACAACCGGGAAAGGTCATTGAGCTGGGAAACGAGCGACGACTGGATCTCCAGCAGGTGGCGGACATCAGAAGCGGCATAGTCAAGCTGGGCTGTGGTCAACGGCCGACTGAGCCAGTCACTGAGACGGTTTCCTTTCGGGAGCGAAAGGTTCATTTCTCGTTCGTGAAGCGAAGCCAATGACGGAGTTGACATGCCGATGAAACCCGCCGCGATCTGGGTGTCGAACAAAACCCGAGGAACCGTGCCGGTTTCTCGCTCCAAAACTTCGAGATCCTGCGCGGCGGCATGCAAAACCGCGACCGCATCACTGTTCATGACGTCGACCAGCGGCGCCAGACTCACGCGGAGCGGGTCGATCAACACCAGGTTTTGCGCCCAGGCGATCTGTACCAAAGCCACCCTCGGCCAGTAGCTGCGTTCCCGATGAAATTCCGTATCGAGTGCATACCGGGGTTCGTCGCAGAGCGCTTTGACGACTTTACGGAGCTCCGAATCGCTGGTGACTACCCGATAATCGCTCACGGGTTTAGAAACCGGTTTCCAGCGGATATCCCAAATCTGTCCACTCCACGACACCACCGGCCACGTTGACCGCAGCAAACGAATTGGCGTTCAGAAACTGCACGGCCTGCGCGGATCGTCCGCCTCGGGCACAAACCACGTACACCGTCTGATCGCCGGGAAGCTCTTCGAGACGGTCGGGAATGGTCGCCAGGGGGATATGAAGCGAGCCCGCGAGGTGGCCTGCCTCCCACTCCTCGGGTTCACGCACGTCAAGGACAAACGACCCGTCTTGCCATCGCCTCTCTAACTCCGCAACATCGATTTCCGGGTATGACATGAACCCTCCCAAACCGTCAGGCTAGCCAGTCGTCGAGGCGGGTGGGTGGCTGATCTGGTTGCTGAACAGGACGGCTTCGCTCCCGGTCAAGGTCCTCGGGCGTGTCAATGTCGCGAAACCGGTCACCTAACCCAGGGAGATACACGACCTGAAGTTCGTTGATTGCATGTCGTGGCGCGCGCACACCGTTGGCGAACGCCTCGCCGAGCGGTTCTCGAGCGCTTCGCCGCCACACCGAAAACAGCCATTGGGGATGGCTGCCTACAACCGGAACGGCCACGTCGCCTTCGGTCAACGCCCCGAGAAGTCGTTGTATTTCAGCTGGATCAGGATCGGCAAGGTCGCAGGCGAGAATCGCAACTGCTTCACGTTCGCTGGAATGGAGGGCGCTCAGAATGCCACCTGAGGGTCCATCGCCAGGAAATCGGTCAGGTATCGGTTCATGTCCCGCGGCACGGATCCGATCGTGTTCGCCACCGACCACGGTGACGGGTTCGACACCGGCCTGAACAAGACAGTCAACGGCACGGTCCAGCAGGGTTCGGCCGTTGATCTCGACAAACGCTTTGGCTTGACCGAGACGCTTACTGTCACCACCGGCAAGAACCGCCCCGCTGCACCGGATCACGCCGGCGGCCACTCCGGATCTAGTTGTTTGAGAAACACCGTGCAGCGTTCATGCTCCGCGGTTTCGCCGATAATCCCGGCAGTGGCCTGCAACCCCGCCAAGGCTCGCAGGAACCCCCGGTTGGTTTCGTGGCGCCAGCGCACGAACCCGCTCCCCCGCCATCCGTTGGCCCGGAGACGATCCAGCCCCCGGTGGTAGCCAGTCCGGTAACACGCGTATTTGAGCGCGGGTTCGTCAACCGCGTCGCCCAAGCTGGCCCAGGCCGCCAGAAACTGGGGCCATTGGGCACAGACTCGACCCAGCGCAGCGACCCGATCCTCCGCCGTTTCGGCGTCTTGGAGGGCGAGAAGTGCCTGCTCCGGTTCCGGGTTCAGGATGGTTTCCGGAGGTCCGGACGGGGTCAGGGTTACTGGGCGATCGCTCATGCGGCGAGCCTAGTCAGTGGCGCTACCTCAACTCGGTTTCGGGCCCGACTAACATCACCGGATGCTCCCCGATTGGTTCAATGCGGACAACCTTCAGACGATCCTTACGGGATCGATCGTCGGTCTGGCGATCGTTGTGTTCTTCGTCGCACGGTTCGTCCGAAAGCTCGTCGTCAAAGCTCTCGTCATCGGCATCATCGTGGTGATCGGTACGGCCGCGTGGTTTCAACGCGACCAGCTCAACGATTGCGCTGCAACCTGTGAATGCAAGGTCTTTGGGGTGGATGTGACAATTCCGGAAGCGGATCGTCTCCCCCAATGCAACGAATAGAGCCGGGGCAACGACGAGGGTGAAACCTTGGGCTGGCTACGGCACCCGTTCGATACGTAGCACGTTGGTGGCCAGCGCCCGACTGTTGGAACCGGCAAGGATGCCAACCAGTTCATCGGACTCGACGAGTCCAGCCCGGAACGCCGCGTTGAGCGCTCCGGCCACCATCTCCTCGTTGGTGCCTCCCGATTCCATCAGCAACGGGGTGGTTCCCCAACTCAGCGTCAACTGTTGCACGGTGGCCTCATTGACCGAAAAGCCAAGAATGTTTGCTTCGGGACGGAACCGAGCCAGCGAACGGACCGTGAAACCCGAACCCGAAATGCAGATGATGTTCTTGAGCCCGAGCTCGCCGGCAGCTCGCCACGTGGCCAACGTCATGGCATCGGTGACCGAAGCAGGTTCTTTCTCAACCGAGGTCATCCGCAACTCCGCAACTTTGCGAGCCCACGCGCCGTAATCCATTTCTTCGTCTGCACGGTGGGCAATGCTGCTCATGGTGCGCACCACGTTGGCTGGATCAACCCCAACCGCGGTTTCTCCCGAAAGCATCAACGCCGATGAGCCATCAAACACGGCGTTAGCCACATCAGACGCTTCGGCCCGGGTTGGAGCAGGGCTGTCGACCATTGACTCCAGCATCTGGGTCGCGGTGATAACCGGACGCCCCCCGGCGATGCACTGCCGGATGATGTCCTTTTGTAGATGAGGGAGATCTTCAAGGCTGCACTCGTTACCGAGATCGCCGCGGGCCACCATCACCGCTCCCGACGCTTCGATGATGCCCGGGAGGTTGTCGACCGCGGCGCGGGTTTCGATTTTGGCCACGATCAACGGACCGCGCGGGTGAGGTTCGGTACCTACTCGACGGATGTCATGGGCTGAACGCACGAAACTCACTGCGATCATGTCCACTCCGGCTTCCACGAACGCGTCGACCGCAACGAGGTCCTGATCGGTCGGGGTGGGGATCTGCAAACGGTCACTGGGAACGTGGACTCCGGGACGACCCCGCAGGCGGCAACCGGACGAAACCTCAGCGATCAGATTGTCGTCTCCGCGGTCAGTAACTTCCAGAACGGCACCACCATCGCCAATCGTCAACCGGTCCCCGATGTGCATGTCGCGAAGCAGGTGTTCATAATCGACTTCGATGACATCGCGGGTAGAGCGATCGGTGCCGACCCGCAACTCCAGCCGGTCGCCAGTGCTCAGGTCAACACCGGTTTCGCCAAAGTTGGCGGCCCGCACCTTCGGCCCGGGAAGGTCGATCAGGATCCCGACCGGTCGGCCTTCAGCTGCGGCCACGGATCGGATGCGATGGAAGCGAACGAGCGCTTCGTCAATGCTGTTATGGGCGAGACCAAGCCGAGCAACGTCCATCCCGGCCCGCACCATCTTGCGGAGGGTCGCTTCGTCTTCACTCGCTGGCCCGATGGTGGCCACAATCTTGGTGCGACGGTTCATGCGCCAAGACTAGCCAGCAGGAACGGCCGGACGCGCCTTGTTTCGAGACGCAGGGAACGCTCAGTTCAACTTGGCCCGCAAACGCTGCGCTCGGTGCAGCATGACCTTTCGTTTCAGATCGGTAGCGGGTATCCGTTGCGCGATGGAGTCGAGGTAATCAGCAACCTGGCCGTAATGCCCAGATCGTTCAGCGAGCAACGTCAATTGTTGAGGATCGAAAAACGCCGAAGGGAGCACAGCGCAGGCGCTCAGCAGCCAATCGAGTCGACCTTGGGGCCGCTGATCAAGTGACGCCACAAGGTTGCGAACCACTCGAGTCGCGATGACCTGATCGGAAACTTCCGTCAGGTACTGACTGACCGGCACGTCGAACCCGCGCGTGCGAAGCATCGCTTCGAGGCTGGACCGCTGGCAGAACCGCCCCCCGTTGAACGGGTCAATGAACCGGTCGCTCTGATAGTCGAGAAGCATGAAGTGGCCTGGCATGCCGATGGCCCGCACCTCAATCGACGCTCGCCGGGCGAGGGCCAAAAAGACCACAGCTAGCGTGATCGGCACACCCCGCCGCCGCGCCAGAACCGAATCTAGGTAGGAATTCTCGGACCGGTAGTAGTCCTCGCGGTCACCGTCGAAACCCAAACGGCGATACATCAGGTCGCAGAGTTCTTCGATCGAAGCGCCGTCGATTTCTGAAGCCCAACGGTCAAGCCGCTGGAGTTCAGCTGCGATGTCCACGTCGACCGATGGGCGCATCGACGCGAAACGCAGCAGTGCCTCCTCAAGCGAGACGGTTCCCGGGTTCTCAAAAAACTGGCCGAGTCGGGCGATCGCGGGCATGGCCGAATGGTAGTGCCGTCGCCGGGTCGGGGGCGGTCGGACCACGGTCGTGATCGCTGAATCCAGAACCTGTGACGAGTAGGTTCTGGCCATGGTCCACCCGTTCCTGTCCTACGGTTCGCCAATCGGTGTGGCTCACCGCGGCGGAGCCGACCGGTATCCGGAAAACACTCAGAGCGCCTTCCGCAACGCCTACCAACACGGCTTCCGGTATCTCGAAACGGATCTGCACGCCACCGCAGACGGCGTCATCATTGCGTTTCATGACGATCGGCTCGACCGGGTCACCGATCGCACCGGCCGGGTACGGGACCTGACGTGGGCCCACATACGGGAGGCATCCGTCGCCGGGACCGAACCAATCCTGACCTTGACCGAACTGTTCGACCTCTTCCCGGATGCACTGCTTAACCTCGATCCGAAAGACGACGCAGTCGTTGATGGGCTGGTCGAAATGATCGCCGCTCACGGAGTGCACGACCGGGTGTGTGTTAGTTCGTTCAGCCGACGACGGGCGGCGCGCATCAAACAGCTCGTCGAACAAACCGGCCCCCGGCTCTGCACCGGGGCCGGTCCGTTAGCGATCGCCACCGTGTTGCTGAGGCTTCCGTTTCGTAGCGCACTTCGCGGTATCGACGTGTTGCAGGTGCCGGCCCGTTGGGGTCCGATCCGAGTAGCGACCTCAGGATTTGTGCGTCGAGCGCACCGGCTCGGAATGCATGTCCACGTGTGGACCATCGACGATCCGGAGGAGATCCGCGAACTGCTCCGATGCGGGGTTGACGGTGTCATGTCCGATGACCTTCTCGCGCTGCGAGGTGTTTTTGATGAACTGGGCTGGTCTATCGACGGTCGGAAAAGTGGATGAAACTGTGGACAACCAGCCCACGGCGTGGGGAAAAGTTGGCCCGGCCGGTGCACAAACTGGGGATTACCGGGAAATGTCTGTGGACTTCGCGAAATCGCTTGCAGACGGGGATGGCGATTGGCATTCTGTAGTTGTACCGAACGGAGGTCCGCAGGATCGAAGAGAGGTACAAGACACGATCGGAACGTGACCTTCGGGAAACGGGCCAACGTGGGTGGCAACCCTTCGGGGAGGTCACCGGTTTACTGAGTTTCCGAGGTTGAGATGACATCGCCGGGAAGGGCTTTCGGGTCCGGAACGGAGAGGGAATCAAAACCGAAGGAAAATGAGGAAGCCACTCCGGGAAGGCGTTCCCGGGGGTCGTGTCACCTTGGAAGCCCCGAGGAGTTGCGTCAGCGAAAGTTGACCCGGCTACTCGGGGCTCCTTTGTTTTTCTGACGGCCACGTGGTTTGGAGTGACCGGAGCGTCCTAGTCGTCTCGCAGCGCTACCGCGTTCGGGGTGACGTTCATCTTCGGTTCAAACTCGCTTGGCGCAGCCGGAGTTTCCGACGGAACGTCACCGAGTCGGCTCCGAAGGTCGCTACGGCATTGCGAACACGGTCCGTAGAACCGTTCAGTGACGATCTGATCGCAGCGCGGGCAGCGGATTTCCTGAGTGTTCACGAGATCGATCCTGACACACCCCAGGCCACGGTGCCGCCACCGAAGTTCACTTCTACCGGCAAGCAACGATCCGCGCTGATTCGTTGCGTCGGATCACTCTCCGGCGAACCTCCACTGCTACGCTGCCCCGGTCAAAGGAGTCTCGGTGTCCGCAGATACAGAAACCGGTGTTAGCACCGTCATTATTGGGGCTGGCCCTGCTGGGTTGACCGCCGCCTACGAGCTTGGCAAAGCCGGCAGAACGGCGACAGTGCTCGAATCCGACACGGTGGTTGGAGGCATCTCGCGCACTGCCGAAGTGGACGGTTGGCGTTTCGACATTGGTGGCCACCGGTTCTTCACCAAAGTCAAACCGGTCCGGGACCTCTGGCACGAGATTCTGCCTGACGAAGAGTTCCTGCTTCGTCCCCGCATGAGCCGCATCTTTTACCGAGGCAAGTTCTACGACTATCCCCTGCGGGCCTTTAACGCTCTAGGCAACCTCGGGATCATCGAAGCGGTTCGATGCGTGCTGTCTTATGTGGCGGTTCGTATTCGCCCACCGAAAGACCAGACGACCTTTGAGGGTTACACGGCATCCAAGTTTGGTTGGAGGCTGTACCGGATCTTCTTCAAGACCTACACCGAGAAGGTGTGGGGGGTTCCGGCCGACGAGATTCAGGCGGACTGGGCGGCTCAACGCATCAAAAACTTGAACCTGTTCCGAGCCATCGTCAACGCCCTAGCGCCGCGGCGAAACCAAAAATCGATCACCAGCCTCATCGAAGAGTTTGAGTATCCCCGCCATGGCCCCGGGATGATGTGGGAACGTTGCCAGTCGTTGGTGGAAGAACAAGGTTCCGAAGTGCATTTCCGCCACGACGTTGAACGGATCACCCATCAGGATGGCAAAGCGACCTCGGTGGTTGCCACTACCGAAAACGGCACCGCGACCTTCGAATGCGATCACGTCATCTCCACCATGCCGATCCCGTTGCTGGTCAAAGCAATGGACCCGGCTCCCCCGGCGGAAATCCTCGCTGCCGCCGACGGCCTAACCTTCCGCGATTTTCTCACGGTGGCGTTGGTAGTGCCCGAAACCGCCGGTTTCCCCGACAACTGGATCTACGTTCACGCCCCTGACGTTTCCGTCGGCCGGGTCCAGAACTTCCGGAGTTGGTCACCGGAAATGGTGCCCGAAAACGACAAGACCTGTCTTGGTCTCGAGTATTTCGTCAGCGAAGGCGACGAACTCTGGACGATGGCTGATGAAGACCTCATCGCCTTAGGCACTGCCGAAATGGAGAAGCTGGGTCTGCTCGGGCCGGGACTGGTCGAGAAAGGTTTCGTGGTGCGGATGCCCAAGGCGTACCCGATGTACGACGGCACGTACCGCGACAACGTCGACCTGCTTCGTGGCTGGCTCGAAACCAACGCCAGCAACGTTTATCCAGTTGGCCGCAACGGCATGCACCGGTACAACAACCAGGACCATTCGATGTACACGGCGATGCTGACCGTAGAAAACATGGTCAACGGCACCAACCACGATGTCTGGTCGGTCAACGTTGAAGCCGAATACCACGAAGAAGACAGCAGCGAAAACGCGGCGTAACCGAGACGTTCAGATCCGAACGTCAGCCGCGGGTGGACCAAACCGCCCCCGCAGATAGTCACGGACTCCGAGCAACCTGCCGCGGGGTGACCAATGCAGCCCTCGGGCTGCGGGCCGGACCAAACCGATCGGGACTTGTAGTAACGCCACCAGAATTCGGAACGCCACCTGTCGGCGCCCGAAATGTTCGCGAATCATCAGAAGGGTGTTGCGGAGTTGTAGGTAGGCAACCCGTTCGATGCTGGCGCTCATCCCCGGGTTGTTGACCATCGCCCCCCGGATCAGGCCGCATTGCCAGCCAGCGTTTGCCGCTCTCAGCGCCAACTCGGCTTCTTCGCAGTAGGCAAAGTACCGCTCGTCGAACAAGCCAACCTCTTCGAGGCAGGCTCGGCGAGCCAGCATCAGCGTGCCGTGCGGATACCCCGACAGTTCAAAACCTTCCTCGACCGTCGGGAGTGCCTCGATCGTTCCGAGGTACGGATGAATGACCGGTACCATCCCGTCGCCTACATCGGCACTGGCCAGTCCGACGGTGAGCCGATCGTCTAACGCGTCCAGCATTCGCTCCAGCGTGTCTGGTTGAGGAACAGCGTCGTGAGGGGCGACAGCCACCCACTCGGTCTGGTGGTGATGCAGCCAGCGACGAAGCCCGACGTTGCCACCCGGACCGAAACCAAGGTTGGCACCGGTTCGGATCAGCCAAGCATCGCCGATTTCGTCGGCCAGTCGGGACTGTGTCTCCGGGGTTGAACCGTTGTCGACCACGATCACTTCGGTCGGAACGGACTGTTCGCGAAACCGAGTCACCGTCTTACCGATTACGTCAACACGGTCACGGTGGATCACGACGACGGTCACTCGAGGACTGGTGCGCATAGGTTCGCGATACTTGCCGCCGGCTGTGGGTGAGGCAAACCCCGGCGCTGATCTCGAGAACCCAAGCCACCCGCAATCAACCCACTAGAGTCGCCGTGGCCAGAGGGGAGGTAGGTCAATGAGCGAAATTTCAGGGTCATCGCCGCGTGAGCGCTCACTGTCCGACGCCCCCGACGCCATCGCCGCCATTGCGGCGCGTGCCGAGATACGACGTATCCACCTTTTGGCATGGCGAGACCTTGACGATGGCGACGCCGGAGGCTCGGAAGTGCACGCCAGCACCGTCGCCGCTCACTGGGCTGAGGCCGGACTCGAAATCACCATGCGAACCTCAGCCGCACCTTCTTTCCCAGCGCGCAGCACCCGAGACGGCTATGCCGTGGTGCGCCGCGGCGGACGCTACGACGTGTTCCCGCGGGCAATTCTTAGCGAACTGGCGGGACGTCACGGCCCCCGGGACGGCTTGGTCGAAATCTGGAACGGAGTACCGTTCCTTTCGCCGTTGTGGGCGCGCGGACCTCGGGTTACCTGGATCCATCACGTGCACGAAGACATGTGGCCGATGGTGTTGCCAGCCCCGTTGGCTCGGATCGGTCAGCTAATGGAACGCCGGGTTGCGCCACCGTTTTACCGACGCACCCCCATCGTTACCCTCTCCGAGTCGTCCAAAGACCACATCGTCAACCGGATGAACCTTCCAGCCGACAACATTCATGTGGTCTCCCCCGGGATCGCCAACACCTTCGTGCCGGGTGTGCGGGCGCTGACCCCGAGCGTGCTGGCAGTGGGACGGCTCATGCCCCCCAAAGCATTTCCCCGGCTGATCGCCGCGATGGCCCGGGTCCGTCTCGCCGTACCGGCAGCGACCCTCACCATCGTCGGCGAAGGGCCTGAACGCGCCACGCTTGAAACGGTGATCGCCGACGCCGATGCCCACAGCTGGTGCACGCTCGCGGGTCGGGTCAGCGACACCGAACTCCTCAAGCTGTACCAGCAGGCCTGGGTGGTGGCTAGCGCCTCAACCGCGGAAGGTTGGGGTATGAGCATCACCGAAGCGGCCGCGTGTGCGACACCGGCCGTCGCCACCCGAATCCCCGGCCATCGAGACGCAATCGTCGATGCCCGCACCGGTTACCTCATCGACACCGACGACGACATGGACCGAGCACTGGTCCAACTCCTGAACGACCACGACCTTCGGGCCCGTTTCGGTCAGGCCGCGTTAGAACAAAGCCACGCCTATTCCTGGGCCCGTACCGCCCGTCGGACCTTAGAGGTGCTTGCCGGCACCCGTCGCAAACCCGGAGCCGTGTCGCAGGAAGCAGGCACACCATGATCAGGATTCGCGCATGGATCCAGAAGCGAGCGGTCGAACTGACCAGTTTGCTGGTGGCAACCATTCCGCTGCTGTTGTCGAGCCCGGGCAAGGTCGGGGCTGACACCAAGAGCTACCTCTATCTCGATCCGCAACGGCTCCTCGGCGACGCGTCATCGTTGTGGGACAGCGACGTGGCGCTCGGAACGGTCACCCATCAAAACGTGGGGTACCTGTGGCCGATGGGCCCCTACTACTGGTTGATGGATGCCATCGGCAGCCCCGACTGGGTGGCGCAACGGCTTTGGATTGCCGCGGTGCTGTTCGCGGCCGGTATGGGCGTTCGATACCTGCTGACCGTGCTTCACTGGCAAGGAGCTGGTCTGCTGGTGGCAGTACTCGCCTACCAGCTCAGCCCGTATCTGCTCGACTATTCGGCTCGGATCTCGGCGCTGCTGCTGCCCTGGGCTGGTCTGCCATGGATGGTGGCGCTCACCATTTGTGCGGTGCGCGACCAAGGCTGGCGCTACCCGGCCCGGTTCGCGTTGGTGGTGCTCACCATCGGATCGGTCAACGCTAGTTCCCTGCTTTTTGTGGGTCTCGGGCCTGCCCTCTGGCTGATTCACGTGACGTTGATCGAACGAAGCATGGCGTTCGGGCGCGCGGTTGCTGCGGCTGCTCGGATCGTGTCGCTCACCGTGCTGATCTCGCTGTGGTGGATTGCCGGGCTGGTTCTTCAGGGACGGTTCAGTCTGCCGGTGACTCGGTACACCGAAACCTACGAGGTAGTCGCGGACGCCTCAACCGCCCCGGAGATCCTGCGGGGTCTCGGCTATTGGTTCTTTTACGGCAAAGACAAGTTTGGGGCTTGGATCCAGCCGTCGGTGTATTTCACCCAGTCGGTTGGTCTGTTGTTGTTGACGTTTGGGCTGGTGGTGCTGGCCCTCATCGGGGCCACGCTGGTCCGCTGGCGTCACCGCAGCTTTTTCCTCCTGTTGTTCGTGGTCGGCGCGTTGGTCGGGATCGGGGCCCATCCCTTTGACGGTCCGTCGTTGGCGGGCCAATGGTTCGAAACGTTCACCCGAAGCGACGCCGGGTTGGCGATGCGCTCCACCCCGCGAGCCGTTCCGTTGCTGATCCTGGCCACCGCAGTGTTCCTCGGTTGTCTCGTCAACGCGGTACAGCGAATGTGGCCCCGATCGGGCCGGGTGCTGGTCGCGGCGACGCTGGCCGCGGTGATTTTGGCCAATCCGGCAATGTGGGCAGCCCGAATGATCGAAAACCAGCTTCAGCGAGACGAAGAACTACCGTCGTACTGGCTCGAAGCGATCGCGGACCTTGACGCTGATGATGATGGCACTCGGATCTGGGAAGTTCCGGGAACCGATTTCTCGTCCTACCGGTGGGGTAACACGGTCGATCCGATCACTCCGGGGCTGACCGACCGCGGATACGTCGCCCGAGAACTCGTACCGTTCGGTTCACCAGAATCAGCCAACTTGCTGGTGGCGTTCGATCGCAAGCTTCAAGAATGGACCCTGCCCAGCACGGCACTGGTCCCGATCGCAGAGCTGATGTCGGTGGGTGACGTCGTGCACCGGGCCGACCTGACCTATGAGCGGTTCCGTACTCCTCGTCCGGGACCGACCGAAGCCTGGCTTGACAGCATCGCCAGCCTCGGTGCCCCGACTACCTACGGCGAACGAGGGGTCAACGTCGCCGGACCAGAACAGGTACTCCGGGACGAAGTGGCGCTCTCGATCGAAGATGAGGCGGCATGGCCGATCAGCGTGTACCCCGTACCTGACCCGCTTAACGTGGTTCGGTTGCGGTCCGGAACCAACGCCACCGTGTTGGTTGGTGATGGGGCTGGGCTGGTCGACGCCGCTGCCGCCGGGGTGGTTGATGTGTCCCGCACCATCTTTTTCGGGGCCGACCTCGTCACCGATCAGTCGTTGTGGGACGAGATTGTTCCCACCATGGGCGAGTTGATCATCACCGATTCGAACCGGCGGCGGGCACAACGCTGGGGTGGGCTACGAGAAACCGTCGGTTACACCGAACTTTCGGGCCAAGAACCTTTGATCTTCGACCCGCAAGACAACCGGCTCCCGGTTTTTCCCGCCGCCGAAACCACCTCAGGGCTCGACGTCGACGACGTGCGAACGGTTGCGGTCCACGATGGCGAAGTGGACATTACGGCGAGTCGGTACGGCAACCGTGTGACCTACACCATCGACGACCGGCCGGCATTGGCGTTCGACGGCAACCTCGAAACGGCCTGGTCGGTTGGGGCGTTCTCCGAAGCGAGAGACGAATACCTGCGGTTCTCCTACGACCGGGAACAAACCTTCGATTCGCTGACCGTGGTGCAACCTCAAGAAGACGCCAACCGTCACATTGTTGACATCGAAGTGGTTTCTGACCGCGGTGAACGGCGACAGCTGACCTTAAGCGATGCTTCGTTAACCCCCGCCGGTGAACGTTTGGTGTTTGCACCAATGACCGGTCACGTCTTTGACGTGGTCATTGTTGACCTCGACACACCCAAATGGGATGACTACCCGGTCGGGGTTTCCGCGGTGGGGTTCGCCGAAGCGCAACTGGGTGACACGGCACCGATCACCGAATGGATCCGAACTCCGCGGGCGTTCACGGATCGGTGGGACGCCACCGACGACGTGCCGCTAACGGTCGTGCTGACCCGAGAACGAGTCAACCCTCAGGAACCGGTTCGTTCCAGTAGCGAACGGCAGATGCGACGGATCGTTCCGATCTCCACCGACGCGACGTTTACCGTTGAAGGTTCTCTCCGGATGGCGTTCGCTCAGCTGCCCGAACACATCGACCAATTCCTCGGCAGAAACGACACCGGCTTGCGGGCTACCAGCAGCGGGGCGCTGGCCGGGAACCTCCAGGCCGTACCTTCCGCGGCGCTTGACGGCGACCCCACCACCGCGTTCGTTGGACGGTTCAATAACCAGAGAGGCCAGTATTGGCAGCTTGCATCTGTTCAACCCTTCACGGTGAACGGAATCACCGTTGACGTGGTCATCGACGGGCAACATTCGATCCCGACTGCGTTCGACGTCGCCGTCGACGGCGAAACCGTCGGTAGCTACCCGACCGGGTTGAACGAAACCACGTCGGGGAACAACGGCATCGCCACCGTCACGTTGCCGGTCACTGCCGAATCGGCACAGACGGTTCGTCTCACCGTCGCCGACAGTCATGACGTCATGACCCAAGACTGGTACTCGAGTGCGTTTATTGCCATGCCGTGGGCGCTCAGCGAAGTACAGGTCGGCGACATGGCGCCCGCGGCGTTAACGGATCGGGCCGAAATCACCGCTGACTGCCTCGGTGGTCTTCTCACCATCGACGGACACGACGTTCCGATCCGTATCAACGGCACCGCGGAAGCGGCTCGCAATGGTGACGCCGTACCGTTTGCCAGCTGCGGAACCGTCGACGTTGTCGCCGGTAACCTCCGGCTCGAAACGGCTGCCGCCACTGACCTGCGACCGGTCACCATCGACCAGATCGTGTTGCGCACCGGTGAACCCGCCACCACGATCGACCGGGCACCTGCGCTAGCCGCTACCTGGCAGGATGCGACACGGGCCACGGTCGAGGTGCCAGAAACACCTGAAGGCATGTGGTTGGTGCTCGGACAGAGCCACAACGCGGGGTGGACGGCGCGGCTCGACGGCGTTGATCTTGGCCAACCGAAGCTGATCGATGGTTTTGCTAACGGATGGCTGCTTCCTTCGTCGGGCGGAACCATCGTTTTGGAATGGACACCGCAACGCTGGGTTGACCGGGCCCTGCTGTTCAGCCTGCTGTTCGCGGTTCTGATGGTGGTGGTGGCCACCAGACGCCGACCCAAACGTTGGGTTCCCGCCACCGCAGCGCCGCCGGAACTGATGGGTTGGCCCGAACCGGCCAGCCACCGACCGGCTTTGCCTGTGTTGGTCACCATGTTCGCGGTGGTCGCCGGGTTCGCGCTGGTCAACCTTCCGGAGATGCTGGTTCTGGCCCTTCCGTTGGCGGCGATCTGGCTGCTCTCAACTCGGGGAACACACTGGGCCCGGCTGCAACCAGCGCTGGCCGCGGTCCTGTACGGGATCTGCAGTCTTTTGATTGCCGGCGAACAGTACTTCGCGGCGCACCCCGCCGATTTCATCTGGCCCCAACACTTCGATGACTTTCACATCCTCGGTGTGCTCACGGTGCTGCTGGTCGCTGGTGAATACGTGCGGGTAGCCGTGCTGGGACGACGAAACCGTTTCGACTAACGCAACGGCGCCGCAGTGGGAACAATCGGCGAAGGCAGGTCGGTGGTTTCCATCAACCAGGCATCGACCGCGGCAGCCGCACTACGACCTTCAGCGATCGCCCAGACGATCAGGCTCTGGCCCCGACCCATGTCGCCACAGACAAACACCCCATCGACGTTGGTTGCCCACGAGTCGTCACGAGCGACGTTGCCGCGACCGTCAAGGTCTACCCCAAATTGTTCGATCAACTCGTTGCGTTCGGGACCGGTGAAGCCCATGGCGAGCAGCACCAGTTGCGCCGGGAAATGCTGTTCGCTTCCCGGCACGTCACGGAAACTCATCCGCCCTTCTTCGAACACCTGCTCGACCCGGATGGTGTCAAGGCCGGTAACGTTGCCGTCCTCATCGCCGACAAAGCGAACCGTGTTGATGCTGTATTCGCGTTCACCGCCTTCTTCGTGGGCTGAACTCACCCGGTAGATCATCGGCCAGGTCGGCCACGGGTTGACTTCGGGACGAGTGTCGGCCGGTCGCGGCATGATTTCGAACTGGTGGATGGAACGGGCCCCGTGGCGATGCGAGGTACCAAGACAGTCAGCACCGGTGTCGCCACCACCAATAATGATCACGTCCTTGCCAGTGGCCGGAAGTGGCGACTCGTTGAGATCACCTTCCTGCACCCGGTTCGCCCACGGTAGGAACTCCATCGCCTGGTGGATGCCCGCGAATTCGCGACCTTCGATCGGTAGGTCTCGGGCTGCGGTAGATCCGCACGCCAGAACCACCGCATCAAAATCGGCTCGGAGTTGTTCGGCGGTGACATCGACACCGACGTTGACGCCAGCTCGGAACTCGGTTCCTTCGGCTTCCATCTGCGCCAACCGTCGGTCAAGGTGGCGCTTTTCCATCTTGAATTCGGGGATCCCGTAGCGCAACAAGCCACCGATCCGGTCGGCACGCTCAAACACCACCACGGTGTGACCTGCTCGGGTGAGTTGCTGGGCGGCAGCCAAACCAGCCGGTCCAGAACCAACGACGGCTACCCGTCGCCCGGTGGTTTCTTCAGCCCGTTGCGGAACAACCCACCCTTCGTCCCACGCCCGGTCGATGATCTCCACCTCGATCCGTTTGATCGTGACGGGCGGTTCGTGAATCCCCAACACGCAGGCCGCTTCGCACGGCGCCGGGCAGAGACGGCCGGTGAACTCCGGGAAGTTGTTGGTGGCGTGAAGGCGATCGATTGCTTCGTGCCAAAGACCCTGATAGGTCAGGTCGTTCCAGTCCGGAATGATGTTGCCGAGCGGGCATCCGTGGTTACAAAACGGGATGCCACAGTCCATGCACCGACTGGCCTGCTGCTGAAGCTTCTCTGCCCCGAAATCCTCGTACACCTCTTTCCAGTCGGTCAGACGAACCGGTACCGGACGATGAGCGGGAAGCTCACGGTCGTGTTTGAGAAACCCTCGTGGATCGGCCATATCAAACTCCCTGTCAGCCTCGGGCCGCGGCCATCACAGCCTCGGTCTCGTCTCGTCCTTCCGCCCGGGCTTGTGCTGCGGCTTCCAGCACCCTCCGGTAGTCGGTCGGCATTACCTTCACGAACTGCGTTTGGGTCTGTGCCCAATCGGCCAGCATTCGTTGCGCGATCTCACTGCCGGTTTCGCGGGCGTGCAACTCGACCCGTTCACGCAACCACAAAAGGTCGTCTTCGTTGAGTGTTTCCAACGCAACCATCTCGGGGTTGAGTCGTCGTGGCAGCAACGAGTCAGGGTCGTAGACAAACGCCACGCCACCGGACATGCCCGCCGCAAAGTTGCGGCCGGTCGGACCGAGGATCACGACCCGGCCCCCGGTCATGTATTCGCAGGCGTGGTCACCGACCCCTTCAACAACGGCAATCGCACCGGAGTTGCGGACCGCGAACCGTTCACCAACCAAACCTCGGAGGAACAGTTCGCCGCTGGTCGCCCCGTAGGCGATCACGTTTCCGGCGATCACGTTCTCTTCGGCCGCGAAGGTGGCGTTGTGGGGCGGCCGAACCACGATCCGACCCCCGGAGAGACCCTTGCCGACGTAATCGTTGGCGTCGCCTTCGAGCCGCAAGGTGATGCCTTTAGGAACGAACGCCCCCAGGCTGTTACCGGCGGACCCGGTCAAGTTCACCACGATCGTGTCGTCGGGGAGCCCGGCACCGCCGTAGGCCTTGGTGACCTGATGGCCGAGCATGGTGCCAACCGTGCGGTTGGTGTTATGGACCGGAGTGTCGATGGTTACCGGACGGCCATCTTGAAGCGCAGCTTCGGAAAGCCGGATGAGGGTTTTGTCCAGGGCGAGTTCAAGGCCGTGGTCTTGTTCTTTCCATTGGTGACGCCGGGCTTCACGGGCGATTTCGGGCAGATGCAGAATCGGTGACAGGTCAAGGCCTTCTGCTTTCCAATGCTTCACCGCTTCGCTGGTGTCGAGCATCTCTACCTGCCCGATGGCCTCATCAAGGGTGCGGAAACCGAGTTGCGCCATCAACTCTCGAACTTCTTGAGCAATGAACTGGAAGAAGTTCTCCACAAATTCGGGTTCTCCACTGAACTTGGCTCGAAGCTCCGGGTTTTGGGTGGCGACACCAACCGGGCAGGTATCGAGATGACAGACCCGCATCATCACGCAACCCATCACCACCAACGGGGCGGTTGCGAAACCGAACTCTTCGGCCCCCAGCAGCGCCGCGATCATCACGTCTCGACCGGTTTTGAGCTGGCCGTCGGCTTGCACGACGATCCGGTCGCGCAGGTCGTTGAGCAGAAGCGTCTGCTGCGTTTCGGCAAGCCCCAGTTCCCACGGTGCGCCGGCGTGCTTGATCGACGTTTGCGGTGACGCACCGGTCCCGCCGTCATGGCCAGAGATCAGCACCACGTCAGCGTGCGCTTTGGACACGCCAGCCGCGACCGTGCCGACCCCGACCTCAGCCACCAGCTTCACGTGGATACGAGCATCGGGGTTGGCGTTTTTCAGATCGTGGATCAGCTGCGCCAAATCTTCGATGGAGTAGATGTCGTGATGTGGTGGCGGGCTGATCAAACCAACCCCCGGTGTCGAGTGACGAGTTTTAGCGATCCACGGATACACCTTGTGACCGGGCAGCTGGCCACCTTCACCAGGTTTGGCTCCCTGTGCCATCTTGATCTGAATGTCGTCGGCGTTGACGAGATATTCGCTGGTGACCCCAAAGCGACCCGACGCGGCTTGTTTGATCGCACTGCGGCGCAGGTCTCCGTTGGCGTCGGGCACGAACCGTTCAGCGTCTTCGCCACCTTCACCGGTGTTGGATTTCGCTCCCAGCCGGTTCATGGCGATTGCGAGCGTTTCGTGCGCTTCGGCCGAAATGGAGCCGTAGCTCATCGCCCCCGTCGAGAATCGTTTCAGGATGCTTTCGACCGCTTCGACTTCTTCGATCGGAACCGGTGAACGTACGCCATCTCGGAAGCGGAAAAGCCCTCGGAGAGTGCCGAGCCGGGTGGACTGATCGTCGACTTTGCTCGTGTATTCCTTAAAGACGTCGAAACGTCCTTCGCGGGTCGCGTGCTGCAACTTGAACACGGTTTCCGGGTTGAACAGGTGGTATTCGCCTTCGCGGCGCCACTGGTATTCCCCACCGACCTCGAGTTGGCGGTGGGCCCGTTCAGTTGAGTTGGTGGGAAACGCTCGCCGATGCCGCTGCATAACGGCGGTGGCGATCACATCCAAACCGACCCCACCGAGGCGGCTTACCGTCCCGGTGAAGTACTCGTCAACGACGTCTTGATTCAAGCCGATCGCTTCGAAAATTTGGGCACCGGTGTAAGAGGCGATCGTCGAGATGCCCATCTTGGACATGATCTTGAGCAGACCCTGGCCGACCGCTTTGATGTAGTTGGCGACCGCTTTCTCTTCGGTCAGGTCGGCCATCCCGAACTCGTGGTTGCGTACCAGTTCTGCAACGGTGGCAAACGCCAGATACGGGTTGATGGCGTTGGCGCCGAACCCAATCAGAAGCGCCTGATGATGGACTTCTCGGGCATCGCCAGCTTCGATTACCAACCCCACCCGGCTGCGACTGCGTTGACGCACCAGATGATGGTGGACCGCGCTGCAGGCTAGGACCGACGGGATCGGAGCATCGGTGAGTCCGTCGCCCCGATCAGAAACCACCAGCACCGAAGCACCTGAAGCGATGGCGTGATCGGCGTCGGCCCGGAGCTGGTGAAGCGCAGCAGCCAGCGCCTCTCCCCCGCCGTGAGGGTCGAAGCGGGCGTTGAGCACGAAGGTTCGGAAACCCTCGGGACCTTCGGAACCATCAAGGGCCACGATCTGGGCGAGTTGCTGGTCGGTGATGATCGGCGTATCGAGGTGCAGCGTTCGACACGACGAAGCAACCGGGTCAAACAGGTTGCCTTCCGGGCCTACCCGGGCAAACAACGAGGTCACGATCTCTTCGCGAATCGCATCCAACGGCGGGTTGGTGACTTGTGCGAACAGCTGCTGGAAATAGTCGGCCAAGTGTCGAGAACGAGTCGACAGCACCGCGATCGGGGTGTCGGTACCCATAGAACCGATCGCTTCTTTACCGTCACGGGCCATGGGAGCCAGCAACACTTTGCGTTCTTCGATGGTGTACCCGAATTCCTGCTGAAGCTGGGTAAGTGTCTGCTCGCTGCGCCGGGTCGTCGACGCGGCTGGCAGATCGTCAAGCGTCACCAGTTCCTGATCCAGCCATTGGGCGTAGGGCCGGGCCGTGGCCAACCCTCGTTTGATCTCGTCGTCGCGGACGATCCGCCCTTGCTCGGTGTCGATCAGGAACATTCGACCCGGCTGGAGCCGGCCCTTTTCAACGATCGTGTCTTGTGGAATGTCGATCACGCCAACCTCGCTGGCCATCACGACTAATCCATCGCGGGTAACCCAGTAGCGGGAAGGACGAAGACCGTTACGGTCCAGCACCGCACCCATCACGGTGCCGTCGGTGAAGGCAATAGACGCCGGCCCGTCCCACGGTTCCATACGGGTTGCGTTGTAGCGGTAAAACGCCGTGCGCTCAGTGTCCATTTCTTGATGGTGTTCCCAAGGTTCTGGGATCATCATCAAGATCGCTTCGGCCAGCGAATACCCGCCGAGAACGAGCAGTTCGAGCGCTTCGTCGAACCCGGCAGTGTCGCTTGCCCCTGGGGTGCAGATCGGGAACGCTCGTTCCAGTCCGGGCAGATGAGGTGAACTCAGCAGCGCCTCCCGGGCCCGCATCCAGTTGCGGTTGCCTTTGATCGTGTTGATTTCACCGTTGTGGGCCACCATCCGGAACGGGTGAGCTAACGGCCAGGACGGGAAGGTGTTGGTCGAGAACCGAGAATGAACGAGCGCCATCGCGCTTTCGACGCGTTCGTCTTGAAGATCGGGGAAAAACTCTGCCAACTGTGGGGTGGTGAGCATGCCTTTGTAGACGATGGTGCGGGCGCTCAACGAAGGGAAATACACGCCTTCATGGCGGCGGGTAGAACCACCGATCGCGGCGGATGTTGCCGAACCGGTTTCGGGCCGACGAACTTCGTGCTCGATGCGTTTGCGGGCAATGAACGTTTTGCGGTCGAGGGCAATGCCGCTGGCTCCATCGGTATCACTGACGAAAACCTGACGGAACGTGGGCATGGTCATCAACGAACCGGCACCAAGAATGGATTCGTCGACCGGGACGTCGCGCCAGCCCAGCAGAACTAGGCCTTCTTCAGTCAGGATCGCTTCGACGTGAGCCGCCGAATCGTCTGCCGCGTCGGGGTCTTGGGGAAGAAAAGCGATACCGGTCGCATACTGGCCAACCGGGGGCAGGTCGAAGCTCACCACGTCGCGGTAGAACCGGTCCGGAACTTGGATCAGCAGTCCTGCGCCGTCACCAGTGTTGATATCGGCCCCTTTGGCGCCGCGGTGTTCAAGTGTGCACAGCGCCCCGATGCCTTTCGCCACAATGTCGTGACTGGCGCGGCCGTGGATGTCGCACACAAAATTGACGCCGCAACTGTCGTGTTCGAACGCAGGGTCGTAGAGGCCCTGAGCCTGAGGGAGGTCAGAAAAGACGTCAAGTTCGTTCGGCATACGTTGTCTTCCGGATCGGCAGGCGGAGCCTGCGGGCATCGGAGCTGGGACAACGCTGGCCCTGCTTCCACGTTCAGCGCCCCAAAGGGCTGTGGAAAACGTACCGACTCTGGGCTGATTTCGACAACTTGGGGCCAAATCACGCCATGATGTGAGGATGCAGACCTCCGGATGGTCGTCGGCGCGAACACTCTGCGCCGACCTTGACGCCTCCCCCACTCCGTACCACGCCGTAACCCGAGCTATCGAACATCTCGACGCCGCAGGTTTTCACGAAGCAACCGAAACGTGGGAAACCCAGAACCCGGCGGGTCGCTGGTATTTCCGTGATGGAGGTGCGCTGGTGGCTTGGGTGGTGAGCGCTGATCACCACGCGTCCAGCCCGTTTCGGGTGGTTGGCGCCCACACCGATAGTCCAAACTTGAGGATCAAACCGGTTCCTGACCTCGAATCGGCCGGGCTTTCTCAGTTAGGTGTCGAGGTATACGGCGGGGCGCTCACCAATTCCTGGCTTGACCGCGACTTGGGATTAGCCGGTCGGGTCGTCGCGGTCGAAGCAGGCGAACCGCGTACCTTCCTGTTCCGCGACAACCGCCCGATCCTTCGAGTCCCGCAACTCGCGATCCATCTCGACGAAGATTTCCGACGCAGCGGCCTCAACCTCAACCGGCAACGTCATCTAGTGCCGGTGTGGTCGACCGGTTCAGCCCCCACGTTCACGCAGTACCTTGCCGACCAGTTGAGCCTTGACCCCGAAGCGGTCCTTTCTTGGGATGCCATGGCGTTTGATCTGACACCAGCGACGCTGGCGGGACTCAACGAAGAGTTTTTGGTTTCGGCTCGGATCGACAACCAGCTGTCCTGTTTCGTCGCTCTTCGTTCGTTGGTGCAGGTAGCCGACGAGCCTGGACCGTCGATCCCGGTGGTGGCCTTGTTCGATCACGAAGAGGTCGGAAGCGTTTCGACAACCGGAGCGGCGTCGCCGTTCCTTCGGCGCCAACTGGAACGGATCTGGCGGGTTCTTGGTGCGTCCGCCGCTGACGTCTACCAGTCCTGCGCCAAGAGTTTGGTGGTCAGCGCTGACGGCGCCCACGCCACCCATCCGAACTATCCGGAACGTCACGACCCGGAACACACGGTCGAACTTAACGGTGGGCCGGTGTTGAAAGTCAACGCCAACCAACGGTACGCGACGGACGCTACGACCGCGGCTCGATTCGAACTGGCCTGTCGACGCGCTGAAGTTCCGATGCAACGGTTCGTTTCCCGAGGCGATGTCGCCTGTGGCTCAACCATTGGCCCGGCCGCCGCTGGAGAGCTCGGAATTGCGGTCGTGGACGCGGGGATCGCCCAGCTAGCGATGCATTCGGCGCGAGAAATGGCAGGCGCGGACGATCCGCAACGGTTCGCTGACGTCCTACGGGTGCTGCTCGGCCAGTAGCCCGATCGGCGCCGCCGCTACAGGTCGCGAACGGCGCGAATCGGCGCGGCAAACATCAGCAGCATCGGGAACAGCTCCAGTCGACCGATCACCATCAGAAGGGCCAGCACCAGACGAGCTGGTTCGGAGAAAGCATCGGTGAAGTTGGCGGTAGGACCGGCTTCACCAAGGGCTGGTCCCATGTTGCCGAGCGAACCAACCACAGCCCCTACTGCTTCGAGCAGGCCACTACCGAGCGCGGTGATGGCAATGACACCGGCGATCACGAGCAGCAAATACACCAGAAAAAAGCTCGAGATGCGGGCCACGACCCCTTCCGGAACCGCTCGGGCCCCGAGCCGGATCGGAATTACCGCATGCGGCGATTGGGTACGACGTACCGAGCGGACACTGTGCTTGGTCAGAATTTGCAGACGGGTCACCTTCACCGCGCCAGACGTTGAACCGGTACAGGCGCCGACCACCATCAAGAACAGCAGAATCATCTGAACACTCGGGATCCAGGTCACGAAATCACCGGCCGAACCCGGGGTGGTGGCGTTGCCGTAACCGCTACTGGTCCCCAACGAGATGACGTTAAATGAAGCCATCCGGACCGAAGTTGCGAAATCGAAACCGTTGTTGAGCCAAAGCAGACCGCTTGCTACCACGGTGCAACTGGCCAGGATCGCGATGTAGGCCCGGAACTCGCTATCCCGTCGGTACAGGCCAAACTCCCGGTTGAGGGTTCTCCAATGAAGGGCAAAGTTTGCGCCGCCGATGATCATCGCCGCGCAGAGCACCCCCTCGACGAGCCAGCTATCGAACACGCCGATCGATTCTGCACTCGGGGAAAAACCACCGGTAGATGAGGCGGTGAAGGCGAGCGCGAACGCGTCGTAGATCGGCACACCGGGAATGATGGCGAGCACAACGACGATCAGCATGGTGAGCAGCGCGTAGGTAAACCACAAGTATTTCGCGGTGTCCGAAATGCGTGGCGTAAGCCGGTCGCCGCTGGGGCCAGGAGCTTCGGCGGCGATCAAGTCAAGACCACCCACGCCAAGGAACGGTAGGACTGCAACCGCCAGCACCACCACGCCCATGCCGCCGAACCATTGCGTCATCTGGCGGTACATCATCAGCCCGCGGCCGGGAACCGAGAAGTCGATCAGAGCGGTGGAACCGGTACAGGAAAAACCGGAAGCCGATTCGAATACCGAGTTGACGATCTTGCCGGACCAGTCAATGCCGGGAACGTCGAATGATCCGCAGAGCAAGTACGGAACTGCGCCGGCGACCGTCACCGCGACCCAGGTCCAACCCACCGCCGCGAACGTGTCCCGAGGTTGTGTCCTGCCGACGGTGGTGCCAACCCACAATGAGCCACCTACTCCACCGACGATCACACTGCTCACCAGCAGCATGCCGGTGTCTCGATTGGTGCTCGCCAATTCGATCACGCTGCTCAGCAACATGCTGGCCGCCACTGCGGTGAGGGCAATGCCCATGACCCGTAGCGGTGTGCTGGCGATGGGTTTCCAGCGCACCGGTTCGTTCACCGATCGTCCGTTTCGTCCCGCGTTCATGCGTCTCTCCAAAGCAGCATCCGTACCCGACGGATCATCCAACGTCGGATCTGAAGCACCGCAACGAACCCGAGGAGAAGTGGGAAGATAGAGAGCCGGCCAGCCAGCATTCCTGGGATCATCGCCATTCGACCAACCCAGTCGAGCTGGGTTGCGTCACCGAGCGGGCCCATGATTGGTGACAAACCGAACGTTGACACCATCGACACCGCCGTCCACAGCGCGTCGATCATACCGTCGCCGGTCAATGTCAAGATGAACGCGCCGATGGCAAACAATCCGAAATGGGCGAACTGGTAGCCGGTGAGCGAGTCGATTTCTTCGGTTTCAACGGTGCGACCACGATGCCGAACGACCGAAACCGCCGACGGTTCGAGCTGGGCCCGTAACGCTCGCATCGTCACCAAACCCAACAGCCAGGCTCTGATCACCCGCAATCCACTCCCCGCGGAGGCGCTCATCGCTCCGGTGGCTACTGCCACGAGCAGCACCGCCAAAACGGCGTCGTTGTGGCCGGTCCAGTCGACCACTGCCAAACCGGTGGTGCTCGAAGCGCTCGCGGCAGTGAACAAAGCGTCGGACACCGAAAGCGAGTCAACGTGCCACAACGACCACAAGGTCACGGCTCCGATGATGCTCAGGTAAACCCGAAGCTCAGGGCTTCGTCTGAAACGGCTGACGTTGCCACGGATCAGCCAGAACAGCACGTAGTAGCTGCAGCCGGCGATCACCATGAACACGGTTGCTACCAACTGTGATGCCAACGGTGCCGACATCAACGAATCTGGACGATCCGAGAACCCACCGGTTGAAACGGTGGTGAGGGCGTGCACCGTACTGCTTCGCAAGCCCAGACCGCTCGCGAGGTAGGCGATCCAGCACAACCCGGACAGTGACGAGTAGATGATCAGGACGCGTTTGCGGCCCACTGCGATGTCAGGTGCTAGACGGTTCGAACGGCTCCCCTCCCCTTTGGGGATCTGGACGGTGCCTTTCATCGTGGCGGGGATAGCCACCGCCGCCGCGAACAAGCCGAGCAGACCGCCAACCCACTGCGTAGTGGCACGAAACAACAACAGAGGGGTCGACAAGGTATCGACGTCGGCGACGGTGGATGCCACGGTGCTGAAACCTGACGCCGATTCGAAAAGCGCGTCATCGACCCGAGTGAACGTCCCAGTCAACAGGTAGACCGCAGTGCCAGAAGCCAAAAGCACCGCCCAGATCGACGCTAAACCAGCGATGACTTCAGCGGTTGAAACTCGAAAACGAGGGCGAAAGCGGCGACGGCCAAGCAGGCCGAGCACCCCAACCAGAACTCCAAACCCGACAAGAATGAGCGAGTTCTGCCCATCGCTGGTTCCGCCCAACAATCCGGCGAACAGGCACGCCCCGCCGAACAGCACCAGGCCATCAGCGATCAGCAGCAACCGGTAGGACTCTCGTAGTTCGGTCGGCTTCCAAACGGCCAGCGGCCAACGTAGGGCCCCCCGAGACGGGGTGCCCTGCCGTTTCGAGGTGTTGCCCTCGGTCACCCGATGATCCGATGGACTTCGTCGACGCAACTCGGCATCGACACGACCACCAGTCTGTCTCCAGCCGTCAGGCGGCTACGGCCGCGGGCAATCTCGGCGACACCATCGCGAACAAACGCCGCGATGAGGGCTTCTTTGGGGAAGTCCAAATCTGCGACCAAAGACCCATCAGCGGGATGGTCTTGCGCCACGGTCAATTCCAGCACTTCGGCTTGCCCGTGGAGGAAAGTTGCGACGGCGTCGACGTCGCCTCGTACGAAACGCATCACGGCACTGGCCGTAGCGGTCCGCGGTGAAAGGGCGGCATCAACTCCCGCGTCGCTCAACAAATCGAGCAGGGCAAGCCGGTGCAACACCGCGATCGTTTCGCGAGTTCCGTGCTTCTTGGCGTACAAGCAGGCCAAGATGTTGGCGTCGTCTTCGCCGGTCATCGCCACTACGACCTCGCAGCGGCCAACTTCTGCCTCGTCGAGCAGGTTGTCGTCGGTAATGTCACCTTCGATGACCTGCACATCACCGAGGTTCTCGGCCAGAAGCCGAGCTCGGACCGGGTCGCGTTCCATGACTCGCACGTCGATGCCGTGGCGCCGCAAGCTGCGGGCCAACAATTCACCGGTGCGACCCCCACCGAGAACCATCACCTTTTTGGGGGCGGTTCGGTCCAAGCCCAACAGGTCGCTGATGAGCTGCCGGGCGGAACGTTTGGCCACGATTCGAACGTGGTCGCCGACTTCGAGCCGGTGGTCGCGCCGCGGGATGAACGTCTCGTCACCGCGACCGATGGCGGCCACCATGAACGCCCAGTCTGGTTCGAACTCTTCGCCGATTTCTTCGAGCGTTCGACCGGCGAGAGGGGCATCTTCGCCCAAGGTCGCGCCGATCACCAACACCTTGTCTTTGGCCATGACGTTGACTTCGTCGGTTCCAGGAAAGTCGATGAGTTCGAGAACTTTCCGGGCGGTTTCGCCGTCCGGGTCGATGAAAAGATCGGCACCGATGTTTCGGAGTACCGCTTCGGCAGCTGGGCTCTGCAAACCTTCAGACTCGATACGAACCACGGCGCGTTCCGCCCCGAGCGAACGCCCCAGCATGGTCGCCAAAACGTTGGCCTCGTCGCTGGAAGTCAACGCCAAGAGCAGGTCGGCTCCGACGATACCGGCCCGGCGGAGGACGTCAGGGTCGCTGCCGCTTCCGGCCACGGTGAGAACGTCCAAGGTTTCGTCGAGGCGACGAAGCTTCTCGGTGTTCTTGTCGATGATCGCCACATCGTGACCCTCTTTACTGAGGCGATCTGCAATGAACGACCCAACTTCGCCAGCGCCAACTACGACAACGTGCACATCACACTTTCTACTCGCTCCAGCAAGCGAACGTGCTACTCCCGGTCAAGTTCTGTGGCCGGTGGAGAGAACCGAAAGAACCCGGCTTCGGTGACGACCGCATCGAGAGCCATGTCCCAGGGTTCGGAGGGAACTTCAGAGACCCGCTGAAGCTCAAAAGCAACCCCGACCAGAAACGGCGGCCGGGTGGCTCCGGCGATCGCGCGATCATAGAAACCGCCCCCTTGACCCAACCGGCGACCGCTACGGTCAAAGGCCACCAACGGGACGAGAGCAACCTGGTGCGAAGCAAACGGGATCGGTTCACCCCCGATGGGTTCAGCGATACCAAACGAACCCGGTTGGGTTTGCTGAGCGTCTGTGCACGGCACGAACTCCAAATGTTCACCAACCACCCGCGGTATCGAAACGGTTTTTCCCTGCCCCATCATCGTGGCAATGACCCCGTCGATCGAGACCTCCCCTCGGATCGCCCGGTAGGCGGTGAGGTGTCCAGCGGCGGCAACTTCCGGGCAGCGCAGAAGATGTTCGCTGAGCTGCGCTTCGGCTCGTAGGCGAAGCGCACCGTCAAACTGCCGGCGGTCCAAGCGAAGCCGCTGTCGCAGTTCGGATCGTCGTTCGGTTCGATCGCTCATCGGTTCTTTCTGCTCCTCCTCGCATCGACGAAACCGGCGAAAACGGAAACGGTCCGGTCAGCGAGCGTGAGCTCACCGACCGGACCGTTTCGTTACAGATCAGACGAAGGCGCCTGCGAATACCAGCGAGACGATGGTCATTACCTTCAAAAGGATGTTCATCGCTGGGCCGGAGGTGTCCTTGAACGGATCGCCGACCGTGTCGCCTACCACCGCAGCTTTGTGAGGGTCGCTGCCCTTACCACCGTGGTGTCCGGCTTCGATGTACTTCTTGGCGTTGTCCCACGCCCCGCCTGCGTTGGCCATGAAAATCGCCAAGGCAAAGCCGGTTACGAGCGCACCAGCCAACAGGCCGCCGAGGGCATCGACGTCAATGAACCCCACGACGAGGGGCACAACAACCGCCAGCGCACCAGGAATGATCATCTCGCGAAGCGAGGCATCGGTTGAGATCGCGACACAACGGGCCGAGTCAGGAACAACTCCAGGTTGACCTTCGCGCAACCCCGGGATTTCCCGGAATTGACGACGAACCTCTTCGATCATGGCTTGTGCGGCTCGACCAACTGCGTCGATCGTCAACGCTGCGAACAGGAACGGCAAACCGGCCCCGATGAACAGACCGATAAACACGTCAACGTCGCCGACGTTCAAGTTCAAGGAACCACCCTCCTGAACGATGGCAAGCTCGAAGCTCTTGAACAGGGCCAAAGCGGTGAGCGCCGCAGAACCAACCGCGAAGCCCTTCGCCACTGCGGCAGTGGTGTTCCCAAGGCTGTCGAGAGCGTCGGTAACTTCGCGAACCGACGGATCCAACTCAGCCATTTCGGCGATACCACCGGCGTTGTCGGCGATCGGACCGTAGGCGTCAACCGACACCACCACACCGGTGGTAGCCAGCATGCCGATCGCAGCGACCGCAATGCCGTAGATGCCGCCGTCAGTACCGAGGGTTTGCTCGCCACCCCAGTAGGCGACGCCAACCCCGATAAGGATCAAAATGACCGACGCAGCTACCGAAACCATGCCGGCGCTGATGCCACCGAGCACGGTGGTTGCCGGGCCGGTTTCGGACTGGTTCGCAATCTTCTTGACCGGGCCGAAGTGATCCGAGGTGTAGTACTCAGCGCATTTACCCAACGCCCAGCCCACGACCAGGCCACCGATCACCGAAACGGCAAGACCCAGCGGGTTTCCGTCGGCGTCGTCGGCGATATCGCCGAACATCCACCAGGCGATGCCAACTGTGGCAACCACCGTCAAGCCCATGGCAACGTTGGTGCCCATGTGCAGAGCACGGCTCAACGCCTTCGAGTCGGTGGAGTCACCACCCCGAACGAAGAACGAACCGATGATCGACGCCACCATGCCGGCAAAGGCAATCATCATCGGGAACATCAACAGTTCGACGACGCCGGTGTCTCCGGCGCTGGTCGCAGTGACCCCGGTCGCGAACGCGGTCAGTGCGATCGGAGCGATGATCGAACCGGCGTACGACTCGAACAGGTCGGCACCCATACCGGCGACGTCGCCGACGTTGTCGCCGACGTTGTCAGCAATGGTGGCGGGGTTGCGAGGGTCGTCTTCAGGGATGCCAGCTTCGACCTTGCCGACCAGGTCGGCGCCAACGTCAGCGGCTTTGGTGTAAATGCCACCACCCACACGAGAGAACAAGGCGATTGAGCTGGCACCGAGCCCGTAGGCGGTGACGATCTCGAACGCACTGTCGACTTCAAGCCAAACCACGAAGATGAGGTAAACCAGGCTCAAACCGGACAACGCCAAACCAGCCACGGAGAAGCCCATTACGGCACCGCCACGGAACGCGATCGGCAACGCCGCTCCCGGACCGTTCTTGGCGGCTTCAGTGGTTCGTGCGTTGGCCATGGTGGCGACCGTCATGCCGGCATAACCGGCCAGAGCTGACAGGCACGCACCGATCAGGTAGCTGATCGACGCCAACGGTGTGATCACGATGGCGAGCAGCACCATCATCACTACCACAAACACGGAAACCCAGGTGTATTCCTGCTTCAGAAAGGCTTTGGCCCCTTTCTGAATTTCGGTCATCAGAAAGACCATGCGCTCATTGCCTGGAGACGCGGCTTTCACGGTTGTGTAGAAGTAGCCGGCAAGGCCAAGGCCCGCCAGCGCTGATATCAGGGCCAAATACGGTATGGCGCTCACTGTTTCTCCCCCAAGATGGGCTGTATGGAACGCCGCGGCGACCGCCACGACCTCTTTAAGTTAGCGGCACGCTTTGCGCTTACCGAGGATGCTGCAAAGTGGTGCAACGGTTGCTCACGGTGCAGGCAAACCCGTTCCCCCGCCTTGGTGTTGCGGCTCGCTGATGGCACCATGACGTCGTGAACGTGGACGGGGCGCTAGCGGCGCTCGGATTGGCCGGACAACCAGATTGGGCGACGGTTCGGCGGGCCTATCGCACCCGGATCTCTGGTCATCATCCGGACGTCGGCGGCCGGTCAATCGACGCCGCGCAAATCAACGACGCCTACCGGATCCTGCGGGACGCCACCTGTGAAGGGACGGTTGCGATCCCGCTAGCAACCGAACGGCCAAAACCGGTGATCACGTCGAGCACCCAACCACCGGTGGATCCCGAGGAGCTGCTGCTGGTGCTGGCCGATGCCGCCCACACGGTTGGGCATCTGGTGTTCGTTGATCCCCAGGCCGGAATCCTTGAAGTGGTGGTAGGAGAACCACCAGGCAGCGGGCAACTCACCGCCACGATCGGCGAGCGAACTGCTGAAGGCATTCCCGTCTCGTTCACCCTTGAACCGCTAGGCAGCGAACCCTGCGAACCGATCCAGCACGTCGTGAATCGTCTTATGCAGGACCTGCCACATCAACAACGGTCCGAATTCCTTGTCCAGACCGAAGAAGATCAAAGCCGGTAGTGATGTCGGTGAGATCGATCTGACGGCTCACCATTCCTTCAAGGTTCAGGATCCCGTCCTGCCAAAACTCGGCGAGTCGTGGAATGTCGCGTTTGGGCCAGGAATGACCCAGAACACTGCCCACCAGACGTTTCTGGAGCGTCATAAACAGTACGGCGGCGTTGATCGTGACCGATTCGTCAAGTGGTGGCGCCCCGACCATCACCGTTGTCCCACCAACGCCACTGGCGTTGATCCCGTCTTCGACCAGCGAAGCTCGGCCGGCGGCCTCGAAGGCGTAATCCACACCTCGTCCGTTGGTGAACTCGGCGACGACGTCAAGTAGGGGTTCGGTGTTTGGGTCAACGACATCGGTCGCTCCCAACAGCAGCGCCTGTTCTCGACGGCTCGCGAGAGGATCGGACAACACGATCCGTGAAGCGCCGGCGATGCGGGCCCCTTGAACCACGGCTTGACCAACTCCTCCACCACCCATGACCAGGACCGTGCTCCCCGGCTCGACCTTGGCCGTGTTGAGCACCGCCCCCACACCGGTTTGCACGGCACAGCCAAGCAGGCAGGCCAGCGAGAGCGGCATGTTGTCGGGCACTCGGGCCACTGCGTTGGCCGACACCACGGTGAGTTCGGAAAAGCCACCAACACCAAGCCCGCGAAAAACCGGTTCGCCGTTGCGATGGAACGGACTCGTTCCATCCGGTCGAAGGTGACGCATGAAATCGAGGGCTTCGAGGCATTCGGTGCCGAGGGTGCGTTGACACGCCGGGCAGTCGCCGCAGGGAGCCAACGGTGCGATCACGACCCGATCACCGACCGCCAAATCCGCCACGTCCGCTCCGACGTCAACGATTTCGCCTGCCGCTTCATGTCCGAGAACAATCGGATGCCAATGGCCCATTTCGACCACGGTCAGG
>JAFMKU010000074.1 GCA_017852795.1 Candidatus Neomicrothrix sp. | reverse complement strand
CTCCGAGACGTTCCAGCCCGGCCCGGCAGGCCACCGCCACCGCCGAAGCCAGATGATGCGGTTCCCGATCCAGAACCGGCAGCACGAAGCTGACCAGCAACTGCCGGCCTGGGATGTCTTCCCACCGTCGATCAAGACGCCCCCGTCCCGCGGTTTGATGATCGGCGACCAGCAACGCCGGTTCAGCCCCGAAACTGAGCACCCGAGACACCAAATCCTCGTTGGTAGACCCGGTTTCGCCCACATGGCCGAAAACGGTGATCCCAGCTTCGACCGCCACCACTCTGGAGCGGGAAAACTTCTCATCCTCGTGTCTCGCATTCGGGCCCGTCATGGGGTAGTCATTAGCACGTGTTCACCAAAGTTTTGATCGCAAACCGTGGAGAAATCGCGGTTCGGGTAATCCGGGCCTGTCGCGAACTCGGCGTGACCTCCGTAGCTGTGTACAGCGAACTCGACCGCGACTCGCTGCATGTGCGGCTCGCCGACGAGGCCTACGCGCTCGGTGGCCAAACCGCCGCCGAGTCGTACCTCAACACCGACGCCATCCTCGATGCCATCGAGCAAAGCGGGGCCGATGCGGTGCATCCCGGGTACGGCTTCTTCAGCGAAAACGCCGATTTCGCTCGAGCCATCACCGACCGTGGCGTGACCTTCATCGGTCCTCCTCCGGCCGCGATCGAAGTCATGGGTGACAAGATCAGCGCCCGCGAAGCCGCCGAACGGGTCGGGGTCCACGGTGTCCCGGGCAGCACGAAGATTCTCGAAAACGCGGACGAAGTGATCGCCTTCGGCAACGAGTTTGGATGGCCGGTAGCGATCAAAGCGGCATACGGTGGCGGTGGGCGAGGCATGAAGGTGGTAGCCACCGCGGCTGACGCCCAAGCCCAACTCGACTCGGCCCAACGCGAATCGCTGTCGTATTTCGGTCGCAGCGAGTGCTACATGGAGCGCTACCTGACCCAGCCTCGCCACGTTGAGGTGCAGGTGCTCGCCGACAGCCACGGCAACTATGTGTACCTCGGTACCCGTGACTGTTCAGCCCAACGGCGCCACCAGAAACTCATCGAAGAAGCCCCGGCGGCTGGGATCCCCGACGACATCATCGCTCAGATGGGCGAAGCGGCGGTGGCGGTGGCCAAAGGCTGTGACTACGTCAACGCGGGAACGGTCGAGTTCCTTTACGAAGACGGCGGCTTCTACTACCTCGAAATGAACACCCGCCTCCAGGTTGAGCATCCGGCGACCGAACTGATCACCCGAGTTGATCTTGTCGAACAGCAGCTTCGGGTGGCGTCTGGCGAGCCGTTGCCGTTCACCCAAGACGAGGTGACCATCTCCGGCCACGCCATCGAAATTCGGATCAACGCCGAAGACCCGAGCGGGGGGGCATTTCTGCCGTCGCCGGGGCCGATCACCAAGCTGAACCCACCGGATGGTTTTGGTACCCGCTGGGACACTGGTTACGAAGCCGGCGACGAGATCAGCCAGTTCTACGACAACCTGGTCGGCAAGTTGATCGTCTGGGGCAAAGACCGCCCAACCGCGATTGCCCGGGCGTTGCGGGCCCTGCGCGAACTCATGGTTGAAGGTGTTGCCACCACCATCCCGGCTGACATCGCCATCCTCGAACATCCCGATTTTGTCGCTAATCGGCACTCGACCAAATGGGTTGAGGAAACCCTCGACCTGTCATCGGTTCAGCGCATCACCGCAGCCACCCCCGACGAAGAAGGTCGGGTTCGGCGCGAAGTCGACGTTGAGGTCAACGGCAAGCGGTTCAGCGTGGCGATGTGGGTTCCAGATTCGGAACCACAAACCGGAGGTGGGTCACGAAGCGCACCTCGCCGGCGTAGCGGTGGTGCCGGCGGCAGTGCTGGCGGTGCCGGTAGCGGCGAAGTCGCAGCGCCCATGCAAGGAACCATCGTCAAAGTCAACGTGGCGGTCGGCGACACCGTCGAAGCCGGTGATGCCATCGTGGTGCTTGAAGCGATGAAGATGGAAAACAATGTGACCTGTGAAAAGGCAGGCACCGTCACCGAGGTCCGGGTCAGCGAAGGCGACTCGGTTGGTGGTGGCGACATTGTTGCGGTCATCGAATAGCCACAACGCGTTGCGGTGTGGCGGCTATTCGGCCGCTTCTGAGAGCGCCTCGGCCAGCGTCGGGTGAACCAGCAGCGACTCGTGAATGTCGGTCACGGTCAAACCATTGGTGACCGCCACCGCCAAAATCGAAATCAGTTCTGCCGCGTGGCGACCAACGATTGACCCTCCGAGCACCACACCGGTGGCGGGATCTGAAACGATCTTGACAAAACCGCGTGAGTCGTCGTTTATCAGCGCTTTGGCGTGAGTCGCGAACGGAACTTTCGTCACCCGAACTTTTCGCCCTTCGGCAAACGCGTCCGCTTCCGCCAAGCCAACATCGGCAATCTCCGGTTCGGTGAAAATTGCGGACGCCGCCTTGTCATAGTCGATCACCCGTTCGGGGGCACGGCCGGATTTACCCATCACATATTCAGCGATTTTGCGGCCCTGCATGGCCGCCACCGACGACAGCGGCAACCGACCGGAAAGGTCACCGGCCGCGAAAATATGCGCCACGTTGGAACGCATCAGGTTGTCGACTGGGACATACCCGTTCTCACTAACCACCCCTGCCGCGTCGAGCCCGAGACCTTCGGAGTTCGGCACCGACCCGATCGCTAGCAGCGCGTGCGAACCGCGGGCGGTTCGGCCATCGTCGCAGCGAACAACAACCTCGTCACCTTCCCGTTCGATCGCCGTCGCCCGAGCACCTTTGAAAAGGTGGATACCGCGGCGCAGGAAATCGGTTTCCAACGCCGCCGCGACCTCAGGATCTTTCTGGGGCAGCACCTGTTGGCGGCTCACCACCAACGTCACCTCCGAACCCATCGACTCGAACATGTGCACAAATTCCACCCCGGTGACACCCGAGCCGATCACCACCGCATGCGAAGGCAGCGTTCGGGGTGGGTAGGCGTCACGGGTAGACAGCACCCGATCACCATCGACCGAAGCCCACTCGGGGATCCGAGGGCGGCTCCCACAGGCCAAAACAATGAAATCCGCATCGAAACTACGTTCGCTTCCGTCCGGGAGCGTCGCCACTACCTGATTTGGCCCAACCAGACGACCGGTGCCGTCCACCAGCTCGACTCGTTGGCTGGCCAGAAGGCTCCGGGTGGTTGCCTCTAACCGCGATTCGATCGAACGAAGCCGTTCCTTTAGCTGCTCAAGGTCGACGTTGGATTGGACATCGTTGAGCCCCATGCGCATCGATCGTTGAAGAAACGAACGAGCGTTGCCGGTAGCAATCATGGCTTTGGACGGCACACAATCCCAGAGGTGCGCGGCCCCACCGATGGTGTCGCGTTCAATAACCACGACCTCCGCTCCGAGACGGGCCGCAGTAGATGCACAACTGTGACCTGCAGGTCCACCACCAACGATTACCATCCGGGTCAGCACCCATACGAGGGTAGCGACGGTCCTTTCCGAATAGGGTGCCTGACTGTGAACACCGAAAACGCCAGCGAGGCACCCGAACAGAACCCCCAACCCGGACGGGCCGGCAACATCCTGATCGCTTTGGGATGCGCGGTCGTGGTCGTCGGTGTGGTGCTGCGTTTCGTAGCACCCTCCCCGCTCTGGCTGGATGAGGCGCTGTCGGTGCACATCACGCAAGGCCAAATGCCGTTGACCGATGCCCTGCGCCAAGACGGTCACCCCGCCTTGTACTACCTGCTGCTCGGATGGTGGATCGACCTTTTTGGCGAATCTGACGTCGCGGTTCGAAGCCTCTCGGGAGTGTTCGGTCTCCTAACCTTGATCTCGTTGGGGGCTGCGGGTCGACGGTACGGGCGCACCCTCGCCGGCACGTTGGTGGTCATCGCGGCCTCTTCACCGTTCCTGATCGGTTACTCGGTTGAAGCTCGCATGTACTCCCTGGTCACCCTGTTGGTGGCCTCCGGTTTTTGGGCGCTGCAACGGGCCTGGGACCGCCCCAACTTCGCCAACCTGACTCTGGTTGCCGTGCTCGCGGCGCTTGCGGTTCACACCCATTACTGGTTGACGTTGATGATCGTGGCCGCGGCTCTGACGACCATCGAAGCGGCCCGACGCCGCGGTGAAATCGGCAAAGCAGTGCGTCCCGTCGCCGCGCTGGCTGTCGGTTCGGCCACGTTAGTGATCTGGCTTCCGATTCTGTTCGCCCAGCTGGCTCACACCGGAACACCTTGGGCAACTCGGGCCCGTCCCGCAGAAATCTTCATCGAAACCTTGCAGGCGCTCGGCGGTTCTACCCGGTTCGAAGGTGAGGCGCTCGGGTTGGCGTTGTCGGTGCTGATCCTGATCGGAGCGTTCGCGATCGCACCGTTGAGCGCCGTACCGATGACCCTCAGCGCCCGGTTCGAAAATTCGGTTGCGGCCCCGGCGGCTGCCATCATCATCGGGCTCGGGCTCGCCACTGGCATCGGTTTCGCGGCCGGTAGCGGTTTTGAACCCCGGTACGCGTCGATCGTCACTCCCCTGCTGTTGCTGCTCGCAGCTCGTGGCATCCAGATGCTCGGCAAGCCGGTTGGGACCGTGGCGTTGGTGGCGATCGTCGTGCTTGGTCTGGCGGTGAGCACCGACAACCTTCGACGGGACCGAAGCCAAGGGCAGGAAGCGGCCGAATGGATCAACGGTGCCGTCGCCGCCGGTGACATCGTGCTGTTCTGCCCCGATCAGGTCGGTCCGGCCACCGTTCGATACCTCAACACCGACGTTGAACGCCGGGCGTATCCGACTGGGGACGGGTACGTCGTGGACTGGCGGGACTATCTCGAAACGGCAGCGTCGATCGACCCGGTCCAATTCGCACGAGCGGCTTCAACCGCGACCGGAGACGGAACTATCTGGTTGGTGCAAGGCACCGGGTATCACCTCATCGACCCTTCGTGTGCCCTGTTGGCGGCGGAACTTTCCAACCTCCGACCGATGGAGGGGTGCGTTCCGTTCCGGCCGGTGTTTGAACATATGAGCGTGTTCAGATTCCCCGCATCATGACCGGACCTGCGGTTCGTCACGCCGCCCTCACCTGGCTCGAAGCCCGCCTCTACGTGGCGGCCGCGTTTGTCGTCAGCCACGCGGTGTTCGCCCAAACCGGGCCCCGAACGACCGTTGCTCCTTTCGAACGAGGCCTCTTCGCCTGGGACGGCGACTGGTATTTGCGCATCGCTGAACAGGGCTACCTCAACGCCGACGACCCTAGCGTTCGGTTTTTTCCTCTTTTCCCACTTCTGAGCCGCTGGTTGGGCTGGCTGATCGGGACCGAACCGGCGTTGATCCTGCTCGCCAACGGTGCCGCCCTGCTGGCCGGAATCGCGCTCTACCATCTGACCATGCAGGAAACCGGCGATCCGGTGATTGCCCAGCGGACCACTCGGCTCATGGCGTTGTTCCCGGTGGGGTTCGTGCTCGTCTTGGCCTATTCCGAAGGACTGTTTCTGGCGCTGTCCATTCTGGTGTTTTTGTGCCTGCGTTCACGGCGCTGGTGGACCGCAGCCCTGTTGGCTTTTCTCGCGGGTCTCACCCGGCCCGTAGCCGGGATCCTTGCCCTTCCCGCCTTGTACCATGCCGTCCGCAATCGCCACCAGCTGCGTCAGCGGCCGGTCGCGGCGCTAGGGGCCGGCCTGACGGTTCTCGCGGCTCCCGCCGGCACGTTGACGTTCCTGTTGTGGTCCCGGATGGCGTTGGGCAACACGTGGGCGCCGGTAGAGCAACAAGAACTACTGCGGGGGCGCACCAGTGAACCGTTGAGCCGACTCTGGCACGCCTTCAATGAAGGGATCCGAGGTGACGAAGGCGAACTGTTCCACTTCTTCGCCGCGATCGCCATCATCGCGTTGGCGGTCGCCGCAGTTCGATTGCTTTCTGCCGACCTCTGCCTTTATGTCGTACCATCAGTCATCTTCATCATCGCTTCCGACAACCTGAACTCGATGGAGCGTTACGCGCTCGGTGCTTTTCCGTTGCTGATCGTCGCCGGGCTGTTGAGCCGGAAAGTGTCGATCGGTTCGTGGTTACCGACCGTTTCCGCGGTTGCCATGACCAGCATCTGCGTTCTCGCATTGTCCGGTGCCTATGTCCCCTGAACCGCTCCGGGTCGGGATCGATGTCACCCCGTTGGTCGGCGAACCCACCGGGATTCATCAGAGTGTCCGTCATCTCACCGATGCGCTAGCCGAACGAAGCGATATCGAACTGTCCGGATGGTTGCTTTCCAGCCGGGGCCGCAAACCAGACTTTCCGGGCCAAGTTCACCGTTCACCCATACCGGCCCGGGTCGCCTATCGAACCTGGCGCTACGGTTCGTTCCCACAACGACGCCTGCTCGCCGGACCCGTTGATGTCGTCCACGGAACCAACTTCCTTGGCCCGCCCGAACCGACCACGGTTCTGTCCATTCAGGACCTCACGCCGCTCACCCGCCCGGACCTGACCACCCATACGGTCGCGGCGAAAGGACAAGCGATCCGTCGAGCGTTAGAGGCCGGGGCCTGGGCCCATACCTCCTGTCAC
>JAFMKU010000016.1 GCA_017852795.1 Candidatus Neomicrothrix sp. | reverse complement strand
AGTCTGGGCCGTGTCTCAGTCCCAGTGTGGCTGATCGTCCTCTCAGACCAGCTACCCGTCGATGCCTTGGTAGGCCATTACCCCACCAACTAGCTGATAGGCCGCGAGACCCTCCCGAAGCGCCGGAGCATTTCCTCACACGATCATGCGATCACGTGGGGGTATCCGGTATTAGCCATCGTTTCCAATGGTTGTCCCAGTCTTCGGGGCAGGTTTCTCACGTGTTACTCACCCGTTCGCCACTGTCCGCCGGGCCGAAGCCCGGCATCTCGTTCGACTTGCATGGATTAGGCACGCCGCCAGCGTTCGTCCTGAGCCAGGATCAAACTCTCCGTCAAGATCTCTGCGACAACCGAAGTCATCGCGTCAATCGGGATGCTGCCTCACTACCACCCGAAGGTGTTCGCGTAATGAGGCGGCGTACAAAGAGCCGGGCCGCCGCTGGCTGCAGCGACCCATTTTGGTTTGCCACCCAACCCGAAGGTCAGGTAGCTGGCTCTGCCGGCCCCGTTGGAATTGGGCCGACGTTGAATTGACAGACAACGAACCACGTCGCGAAACGTGATGCGCTGCCCGCACTCGCTTTTGCGTCCGTCTCTTCCGTTTTCAAGGTGCAATCGGCACAACCGTGCCAGGCACACGGTCCCGTAGGACTGGAGGTGCCGTAGTGCGCTCGGCAGGGCCTATCGGACCCACTTGGAGCGAAGGACTAAGTTACCGGCACAATCAACAAGTGCAACACGCGCGGCAGGTATTTCTTAAAAACAATCTGCACCGCTCGCCGCAACGGGCGTTGCGCCAAAGCTGGCGTGATGTTGAGGTCCGGCGTTAGGCCGGGAACACCACCAGGTGACGCTGCTTTTTGCCTTTTTGAATCAGCAACCAGCGCCCGTCGACCGCGACCGGTTCGAACGTCTGGTCTTCGACACGGGCACCGTTGACGCGGACCCCACCCTGCTCGACCGTGCGGCGGGCGTCTCCCTTCGACGACGACAACCCGGTCGCGACGAGCAGCGCCACCACCGGTTCCTCATCTTGCAGCACCTCGGGTGCGAGTTCCGTTTCGGGAACGATCCCCCGCAACGCCTCAAGCCCGTCCCCGGTCAGGTCGTCTCCGCCAAAAAGCGCAGTCGCGGCCAGATTGGCCCGCCGTAGGTGATCGGGGCCGTGGATCAACGCGGTGACTTCGTCGGCCAGCACCTGCTGAGCCATCCGACGGTCCGGCGCGCTCACGTGATCAGCCATCACCTCGGCGACCCGGGCTACTGGCAGCAACGTGAGCTGCAACAAGAACCGTTCGACATCTCGGTCGTCGGTTCGCAGAAAGTACTGATGGAACTCGTACGGGAGCGTCTTGGCGGGATCCAACCAGACCGCGCCGTCCGCGGTCTTGCCGAACTTGGCCCCATCGGACCGAGTGATCAGCGGGACCGTCAAGCCGTGGGCTCGCACCGAGAACCGGCGACGGATCATGTCAATACCGGCGGTGATGTTGCCCCACTGGTCCGAACCACCAACCTGAAGTTCACATCCCGACCGTTGGTAGAGCGCGGCGAAATCGTTGGCCTGCAACAGCATGTAGGAGAACTCGGTGAAGGAGATCCCCTGTTCACCTTCGAGACGGTTCTTGATCGACTCTTTGGCCAGCATGGTGTTGACGGTCACCAACTTGCCGACGTCACGCAGGAACTCCAGCGCGGTCACGTTGATGATCCAGTCGCGGTTGTCCGCGAGTTGTGCCACTCCCCCGATGTCGAGCAGCAATGCCAACTGGGTTTTGATCGCGGCAAGGTTGTGGTCGAGCGTTTCGGCGTCCAGCAGGTTGCGTTCATCGGAGCGCCCAGACGGATCACCGACCATCCCGGTCGCACCGCCGGCCAGCGCGATGGGACGATGACCAAAATCTTGAAAGCGACGAAGCAGCAGCAACGGAACCAAGTTGCCGATGTGAAGGCTGTCGGCGGTCGGATCGAAACCGCAGTAGAGGGTTATTGGACCCTCGGCGAGCCGCTGCCGGAGGGCTTGTTCGTCAGTGGTGTCTTGGATCAGTCCACGGGCCCGAAGGTCGTCGAGGATGGCGTCGCCCGAAACGTCAGAGCTCATTAGCGACACCCTAGGCGAGGCGAGCGTGGTTCGAGACCGTTTTGCCACCAGAATGGTGGCGATGCCGTTTCGTACTCGCTTCTTGCTAGCCGCTCTCGGATTGCTGCTCGCTGCCACCTCATGCAGTGTCGAAACCAAAGACTTCGATGCGTTGTTCGGCGACGATTTCTCGCTGGTGAAACTCGAAACCGCTCAGTCCTCACGGGTCTACGACCGCAACGGCAAACTCATCACCGAACTCCGAGGTGAGCAGAGCCGAACCGACGTCACACTCGACCAGATCCCCGAACTGATGCAGAACGCGGTGATCGCCATCGAAGACGAGCGCTACTGGGAACACGCCGGTGTTGACCTGAAGGCCATCATCCGGGCCGCCCGCAGCAACGTGACCGCCGGGGGGATTTCCCAGGGCGGCTCGACCATCACCCAGCAGTACGTCGGCAACGTCTTCTTGGACCGTACCGACCAGACCGGCTCCCGCAAGGTCGAAGAAATCTTCATGGCGCTGCGTTTCGAGCAGCGCTACACCAAAGAGTTCATTCTCGAAAGGTACCTCAACTGGGTGTACCTCGGGGATGGGGCCTACGGCGTAGAAGCCGCAGCCCGAAACTACTTCGGCCCTCCCACCTGTCAGCAGGCCGACAGCACCCGAATCGCCGACGATTGTCTCAAAGTGGCCGAGCTCAGCATCGTGGAGGCTGCCACTATCGCCGGGCTCATCCAAGCCCCTGGCGCCTTTAACCCCTACAACAACTACGACGCAGCTTTCGATCGACGCAACCTCGTGCTGCAACGGATGCGGGCCAACGACTACATCACCGCCGAAGAGTACGAACAAGCCGTCGCCGAACCGATCATCCTGACCGAAGATGTGCCGATCCTCGAAGAACGGTTCCCGGCGGCCCATTTCATTGAAGACGTCAAACAGTGGTTCTTCGACAACCCGGCCTTTGGTGAAACCCGTGAGCAACGCATCGACCTGCTCTTCGAAGGTGGCCTCGATATCTACACCACCATCGACTTGGACCTTCAGGCCAAAGCTGAGGCTGCGGTGGAAACGCAGCTGCCAAAGATTGCGGCCAACGGTTCCCGCAACCCTGACGCCGCGGCGGTGGTGCTCGGAGTAACCCCGGCCGACGACGGCCACGTGTTGGCCATGGTCGGTGGACGAGACTTCTTCTCGGGTGAGGAAGACGCCAAGTTCAACCTCGCTTCCGGATCTGGACGCCAGGCCGGTTCGTCAATGAAACCGATCGGTTTGGCCGCCGCCCTTCAGATCGGAATCCCGATCACCCGGGTGTACGACGCCACCTCCCCGATCGAAATCGACAACCGCAACCTGTGCGGTCCCCTCTGGCGGGTGAGGGGTGGAACCGCTGGCGACAGCACTCTGGCCGAAGCCACGAAATGGTCACGCAACACCGTGTTCGCCCAGTTGATGGTCGACATCACCCCGGCCCGGTTCGTGACCATGGCCGAAGCGCTCGGTATCGGCGAAGGCCGGATTCAGCCGGTCTGCGCGGCGATCCTTGGAACCGAAAACGTCAACATGGTGGAACTTTCCACGGTGTACTCGACGTTCGCCCGTGACGGTGTGCGGGTCGACCCGGTGCTGGTCACCCGGGTTACCAACACCGACGGCACCGAGATCTACAGCCACATCACATCGAGCGCTCCGGTACTCAACCAGACCGTGAACGACCAGATGACGTGGGCGCTCAGCCGGGTGATGGATGGCACCGGGCGCCGAGCGAAGCTCGACGGTTATCCGTCTGCGGGCAAGACCGGAACCGCGCAGAACAACGCCGATGCCACCTTCGCCGGTTTCACTCGGCAACGGGCCGCCGCGGTCTGGGTCGGTTACCCAGGTGAGCAGACACCGATGCGCAACCAGTTCAACGGTGGCAAAGTTGAAGGTGGAACGTTCCCGGCGTTGATCTGGCACGACATCATGACCGCAGCGATGGAAGGCCTCGAAGCAGAGTCGTTCCCGACCCCGCCCCCGTCGTCGACCACCACAACCCTGCCCGACTACCCCGAACAGGCCACCGTTCCGAACCTCATCGGCCGCACCATCACCGACGAACTCAGAGCATCGCTTACCGAGCAATACTGGACGCTCCGGGTGCTCGAAGTGCCCACCAACGCCCACCCCGAAGGCCAAGTCTTTAATCAGGTGCCGGCGGCAGGCAGCGTGGTTCCCGGCGGGAGCAGCATCTCCGTTGAAGTCGCCGTTCCCGCGCCCATCACCCCGGTTCCTTCGGTCATCGGACTGGCCGAGGACGCGGCGCGTCAACGCCTTCAACGAGACGGATTCGCCATGGTAGTCACCTACGCCACCAACCCGGCCGGTGGCGACGGTGCCACCCCCGGTCAGGTCTGGGCCCAAACCCCGGCGGCCAACACCGAAGACGAAGATCTCGAAACGGTTTCGGTCACCGTGAACCCCGAACCAGCAGAAACCTGAGCACCCTATGAACGACTCCCCGTACGTCTCACCGCTTGAATCGTTCCCGCAACTGGCGGTGGCTCGAGGTTGGACATGGCGGCGCTTGCTGGTGTTAGCGGTGCTCGCCGCGCTGGTGGTCATGTGGGGTTGGATCTACCTCTTCGCTCCCCGCGACAACCCTGACCGATTCCAGTCCACCCAATTCGCGCAAGCCGCAGAACCTCTCTGTGCTGCGGCTCAGGAAGCCATCGATGCTTTCCCCGTCGCGCACACGATCACTTCCCCGCAGGAACGAGCCGTGTACGTGCGAGAAGGCACCGAGATCACCGCCCGCCTCATCGAAGACCTTCGAGCCCTGATGCCGCTGGTCACCGACGCCCAAGACCGTGAGACGCTCAACCTCTGGTTCGAAGATTGGGAGCAGGGCTATCTGGTGGATCGTTGGGCCCACGTCGACCGGCTTGAAAACGCCACCGCCGACACCCCGGACCGGGAACTGGCGTTTCTGGTTCAAGAACGGATCCCCGGCGGGTTTTACACCCGGCGAATTGATGGTCTGGCCAACGTGAACGACATGCCGTCGTGCCGCGTACCCGGCGACATCTAACCCACCGGCACACTGGCATTCTCAGCAACGGGGCAACCTCAGCAACGGGGCAACCTCAGCGCCTAGGCCCAACTTCAGGTAGCTCACCGGCCAGCACCATGGCCTGCCGGGCCAGTCGCAGTAGCCCGGCGTCGGCTCCGAACTGGGCGAGTTCGCGTTCATCGACCCAGCGATGCGCCTGCGACTCCTCGTTGGGATCCAACACCGAGTCCGGTCCGGCCACAACCAGAAACCGCACGTCGTGATGCAGATGCGGGTCTTCGGCTGGGGGACGCACCTCGTGGATGTCAAGATCAACGACGCTGCTCCAGACCGCCAAGCCGCTCATTCCTGTTTCTTCGGTGGCTTCTCGGAGGGCTACGTGAGCGAGGTTGGCGTCGCCATCGGCGTGACCGCCGGGCTGTACCCAAATCTGGAGTTTGGTGTGAAACAGCACCAGAAGCCGTTCGCGCTGTTCGTCGACCACCAGCGCCGAACCGGTGAAATGTCCGGGCCGCTCGGTCCGGTTCAACGGGTCGGGACGGGTGTCGAGCAGCTCCAACATCTGCGTGCGGGTTGCGGCAAGTTCCGGGGAGTGCACCGCCTCGAGCACGGCCCGAACGGCCGCAGTGTCCTGGGTCGGCTCAAGGCGCGGATCGGAAAAGGTCAACCAGTGAGCCACGCCCGGAGCGTACCTTTTCGCCCGGTCGTTCACCGAAGCACCGCTCGCCAACCGGAGTTAGCGGTTGAGCACCCGCCGGAACCGTTCCAACTGCGCCGCGACCGCCTGCGCAGACCCACCCCCGTGGGTGGTCCGTCGAGCTACCGACACGCCAGGAGCGAGCAAGTCCGCGGCTTCGGGCCCAAGTTCGGGGCTGGCCGCCACCAGGTCAACCAGGGAACCCTCCCCGGCCAACGCCTTGCGGACCAGCTCACCGACCACTGCGTGAGCGTCACGGAACGCCATCTGCCGGTTCACGAGAAACTCGGCGAGATCGGTGGCCGCCGAATACGGGCTGTCCGCACCGACCGCCATAGTTTCAACTTCGAAGGTCACGGTTGCGACCATGCCGTCGAGGGCCAACAGGGTCAAACAGACCGTGTCGACCGCATCGAACAGTGGTTCTTTGTCTTCTTGAAGGTCTTTGTTGTAGGCCAGCGGAAGACCTTTGAGGGTGGTCAGGAACCCGGTCAGGTGGCCTACCAGCCGACCGGCTTTACCCCGGGCTAGTTCAGCGATGTCCGGGTTTTTCTTCTGCGGCATCATCGACGACCCGGTGGAGAACCCGTCGTCGAGCGTTACGAACCCGAACTCGCTCGATGACCAGAGGATCAACTCTTCGCCCATTCGACTGAGATGAACTCCGAGCATCGCCAAATCAAACAACGTTTCGGCCACGAAGTCCCGGTCGGATACGGCATCCAAACTGTTGTCAAACACGGCATCAAAACCCAGCGCCGCCGCGGTCTGAGCCGGATCCAACGGCAACGACGACCCGGCCAGTGCCCCCGCGCCCAGCGGGGAAACGTTGAGTCGGGCCCGGTTGTCGGCGAGCCGTGACCGGTCACGCTGCAACGCCCAACCGTGAGCTAGAAGGTGATGGGCGAGCGCGACTGGCTGGGCCTGCTGGAGGTGGGTGTAGCCAGGAAGGTATGCGTCACCCACCGATTCGGCGTGGGCCAGCAGGGTCCGTTGCAGACGTTCGATCAGCGAATCGATCTGGTCGATGGCGTTTCTGGTCCAGAGCCGAAGATCGGTGGCCACCTGATCGTTGCGGCTCCGGCCGGTGTGGATCCGCGCCCCGGCTGGGTGAAGTTCGGTAACTCGCCGCTCCACCGCGGTGTGGATGTCCTCATCGCTGGCCGCGAACTCGAACGTTCCCGCTTCTAGTTCGGCTTCTACCGTGTCGAGCGCAGCCAGCACCGCCGCGCAGTCTTCAGGGTCGAAAAGGCCGACGTCGGCCAGCATCTGCACATGGGCGCGCGAACCAGCGATGTCCTCCCGGAACATCCGCTGGTCGAAAGGCAGCGAGTCGTTGAGGGCCTGAAGCGCCTCGGAGGGTCCCCCGGCGAACCGGCCATGCCACAGCGTGTTTCCCACGTCAGCCCCCGTCGCTCATCGACCGCTTCCGGGCCAGATTCCGTAGACGCAACGCGTTCAACTTGATGAAACCTTCGGCGTCGGCCTGGTTGTAAGCCCCTTCGTCATCTTCAAACGTGGCGATCTTTTCGTCGAACAACGAATCTTCGCTGCGACGACCAACCACCTCCACGCTGCCTTTGAACAACTTCACCCGTACGTCGCCGTTGACGAACTGCTGGCTGTGGTCGATCGCTACCTGCAGCATTTCGCGTTCAGGGCTCCACCAGAACCCGTTGTAGATCAGCTTGGCGTAGTTCGGCATAAGCGAATCTTTGAGATGGGCCACTTCCCGATCCAAGGTGATGGATTCGATGGCCCGATGGGCCCGCAGCATGATCGTCCCACCCGGGGTCTCGTACGCCCCCCGACTTTTCATGCCGACAAACCGGTTCTCCACAATGTCGAGCCGACCGACCCCGTTGGCACCACCGATCCGATTCAGTTCGGTAAGTACCTGCGCCGGAGTCATCGCCACCCCGTCGATGGCAACAATGTCGCCTTTTTCGTAGGTCAAATCGAGGTAGGTCGCTTCGTTGGGGGCCTGTTCCGGACTGACGGTCCAACGCCACATTTCGCTGGGCGGTTCGGTAAACGGATCCTCCAACGGTCCCCCTTCGTAGGAGATGTGTAGGAGGTTGGCATCCATCGAGAACGGCGACTTTGTGCCTCGCTTCATTTCGATGGGAATGTCGTGGGCTTCGGCATAGGCCATCAACGACTGCCGAGACCCAAGGTCCCATTCCCGCCATGGCGCAATGACTTTGATGTTGGGGCTCAGCGCGTAGGCCCCAAGCTCAAACCGCACCTGATCGTTGCCTTTGCCGGTCGCCCCGTGGCTGATCGCATCCGCCCCGTGCGCGTCAGCAATCTCAACGAGCCGTTTGGCGATCAGCGGGCGGGCGATCGACGTTCCCAGCAGGTATTCACCTTCGTAGATGGTGTTGGCCCGGAACATGGGGAACACGAAGTCGGCTACGAACTCTTCCCGGAGATCTTCGATGTGGATCGCTTCGGCAGGAACCCCCATCTGAAGCGCCTTGGCCCGCGCCGGTTCAACCTCTTCGCCTTGACCGAGGTCGGCGGTGAACGTGATCACTTCGGCACCGTAGGTTTCCTGCAACCAGCGCAGGATGATCGACGTGTCCAGACCACCGCTGTAAGCGAGTACGACCTTCATGGTGTTGTTCCTTTTGTTTCGTTCAGGGGACTTGTTGCATTCAGGGGACGGGAGTGCATGGCTAGGCGAGGCTGGCTAGGCGAGGCTGGCTAGCTGCCGGAGTTGTTCAGCGAGGCGTTCCCCACCGACCTTTTCGTGGGCTACCACGATCAGCGTGTCATCGCCGGCGACGGTACCGAGAATGTCAGGCATTCCCGACCGGTCAAGCGCGGACGCCACGACGTGGGCCGAACCCGGAGGGGTTCGCAGCACCACAAGGTTCTGCGACGAGTTGACGTCGGCCACCCAGTCGCTGAGTACCCGGCGTAAATGATCTTCCGGAGCGATCCGGTCGATGGGATGTTCGGGGATGGCGTAGACCGTTTCGCCACCCGGGACCCGAACCTTGATCGCACCAAGATCGTCGAGGTCACGCGAGACCGTGGCCTGTGTCGTGCCCAAACCTTCACGGTCGAGCAGTTCACAGAGCTGACCCTGAGAGGTCACCGCGTGTTCTTCGAGCAGTGCTGCGATGCGGTGCTGACGGCGAGCTTTTGACATCGCTACTCCCCGGCCCGCAACAGCCAGGCGAAAGCAGCCCGGGCCGCGTGCATCCGATTGGCAGCCTGGACCCAAATACGGCTCTGGGCACCGTCAAGCACACCGTCGGTGACTTCTTCGTTGCGGTGGGCAGGCAGACAATGCAAAAAGATGGCGTTGGTCGCGGCCAGAGCCATCAAGGACTCGTCGACTTGAAACCCGGCAAAGTCGCGCCGGCGCTGTTCGGCTTCTGCTTCCTGACCCATTGACGTCCACGTGTCGGTATACACCGCGTCGGCACCGGTGACCGCGGCTTCGGGGCTGGTGGCGACCACCAGCGAGCCTCCCACGGCCGCGATCCGGTGGTGGTCGGCGGGCCGAAACCCGTACCCGTCGGGGCTGGCAATCCGGAATTCCATTCCGGCCAGCAACGCGGCGATCGCCAACGACCGAGCGACGTTGTTGGCGTCCCCGACGTAAGCCACGGACCGCCCGGCGAGCGAACCGTATTCGGTTTGCATGGTCAACAGATCGGCCAGAGCCTGCAACGGATGGGCTTGGTCGCTGAGCAGGTTGACGATCGGCACCACGTCAAGCGCGGCCATCCGCTCAACAACCGAATGGTCGAACACTCGAGCCGCAACCACCGCATGAAAACAGGCCATGGTTCGGGTCACGTCCTCGACCGATTCGCGGGTATCAAACCCGACCTCTTGGCCTTGGATGTACACCGGGTGTCCCCCGAGTTGCACCACCGCCATTTCGGTCGAGTTGCGGGTACGCGCCGAAGGCTTCTCGAAGATCAGGGCCGCGCCCTGCCCAGCCAGAACCGGTGGCGCACCAGCGGTGGCTCCCAAGGCCAGCAGCTCTTGAAGTTCCGAAGCGGAAAGGTCATCGATTTCGGTTAGGTGTCGCATCAGTGGTCACCTCCATGGTCAGCGAGCACGTCGGCCAGAACTCCGACGCCGTATTCGATTTGTTGGTCGGAGATGACATACGGGGGCGCTAGCCGCAACGCGGTGGGGGTTACCCCGCTACAGATCATCCCTTTGTCGAGACAGGCCCGAGCGATCTCCGCTCCCGATCTACCCGCCCGACCTTCGTCGTTGAGTTCAACCCCCAACAACAGGCCGCGTCCTCGCACATGATCAACCCCAGGCAGTGCTTCGAGATGGTGCCGGAACACCCCTTCGAGTCGTTGCGCCAGCGCCGGTGCGTCGATGGCTTCGAGTTCGGTGAGGGTGGCTCGCGCCGCGGACAACGCCAACGCCTGCCCACCGTAGGTTGATCCGTGGTCGCCGGGTCCGAACGCAGCCGCCACCTCATCGCGGGCCCAAACCGCGCCGACCGGCATCCCGTTGGCGATGCCTTTGGCCATGGTCACCACGTCGGGCACGATCCCGGCGTGTTGGAACCCGAACCAGCGACCGGTTCGACCCATACCGGTTTGCACTTCGTCCATGATGAGCAGGATCCCCCGCTCATCACAGAGCTTGCGCACGCCTTGGAGATAGTCGTCGCGGGCCGGGTTGACCCCGCCTTCGCCCTGAACAGATTCCAAAATGACCCCACCAACTTCGGGGACCAAGGAGCGTTCGAACTCGTCAAGGTCATTCCAAACCACATGCCGAAACCCTTCCGGAAGTGGTTGGTACGGTTCGTGCTTTTCGGGTTGGCCGGTGGCAGCCAACGCCGCCATGGTGCGGCCGTGGAAACTCCGCAGGGCGCTCACCACCCCATGGCGGCCCCGTCCCTGGTATTTGCGCACCAGTTTGATCGCCGCCTCGTTGGCTTCCGCCCCGGAGTTCTGGAACAGGACCTGACCTGAACCTCCGTCAATCAACCGCGAAAGGCACTCGGCGACCGGTGCCTGATGTTCGTTGGCGAACAAGTTCGACGTGTGGGTCAGCTTCGCAGCTTGCGCGGTGATCGCCGCGGTGATCGCCGGATGGGCGTGACCGAGACCGGTAACTGCGATCCCACACAAGAAATCGACGTAGCTCGTCCCGTCAGCGTCGAACACCTCCGCGCCCTGACCCCGCACGAACAGCCGGGGTGGAGACCCGTAGTTGTTCATCAGCGGGCTGTGGTCTCCCTCCGCTCCCCACGCCCGAGCCTGCTCGGCGGTCATGGCTGATCTCCGATGATCATGGTGCCGATCCCGGCATCGGTGAACAATTCGAGCAGCAGCACGTGCGGAATCCGTCCGTCGAGCATGTGGGCGGATGCCGCTCCGGAATCCACCGCCTGAATACAGGCTTCGACCTTGGGGATCATGCCCCCGCTGATGGTGCCATCGGCCAGCAACGCTTTCACTTCCGAAACGCTGGCCCGAGCAATGATCGATGACGGATCGTCGACGTCGGCAAGCAACCCGGACACGTCGGTGAGATAGATCGCTTTCTCGGCATGCAGGGCACCGGCCAGCGCACCAGCGACCGTATCGGCGTTGATGTTGTAGGCCTGACCGGAACGGTCGACGCCAATGGTGGAGATCACCGGGATCATGTTTTCGGCCAGCAGACGTTCCACGATGCCCGGTTGGACCGATTCCACGTCGCCGACAAACCCGAGTTCTGCACTCCGAGCGGTGGCGGTGATCAGGCCCCCGTCCTCACCGGAAAGCCCGACGGCGTAGGCCCCATGGACGTTGATCGCACCGACGATTTCCCGCCCGACTTTGCCCACCAGCACCATCCGGACCACGTCAAGCGTTTCGGCGTCGGTCACCCGAAGCCCGTCAACAAACTCGGTGTCTTTGCCGAGCCGTCCCAGCAGCTCACCAATTTGAGGTCCACCTCCGTGGACCACGACCGGGCGAAGCCCAACCGAGCGAAGTAGCACGACATCTTCAGCGAACGTCGTCGCGAAGTTTGGATCGGTCATGGCGTTACCGCCGTATTTGACGACCACCACCGAATCTCGGAACCGTTGGATGTACGGCAGGGCCTCCAGGAGAGCAGCGGCTCTCCGTTCCGGCGAAAATCCCCGGTCTGGTTGTTCGTTGCTCATGAGCGATACCCCGCGTTGATGTCGATATAGCGGTGGGTGAGGTCGCAGGTCCAAACCGTTGCCTGTCCCGGTCCGACACCGACGTCCACCTTGATGGTCACCTCGTCACCTTGGAGGTGTTCGGTAGCCCGGGCTTCGGAGTAGCTGGCCAGCACCGCACCGTTGAAGGTGACCTGTTCGGTCCCGATCCAGAGTTCGATCCGGTCCCGGTCGGCGGCTTGACCGGCTTTGCCGACCGCCATGATGATCCGCCCCCAGTTGGCGTCCTCAGCCGCGATCGCGGTTTTCACCAGCGGCGAATTGGCGATCGATTTGGCAATGATCTCGGCCGCGGCATCGTCAGCGGCTCCGCTGACAGTCACCTCGATGAACTTGGTGGCCCCTTCACCGTCGCGCACGATCTGGTGGGCCAAATCCGACAGCACCGCGTCGAGCGCAGCCTGAAACGACTCCAACCGTGGGTCGTCTCGGTCGACCAGTTCATCGTCGATTTGTTCTCCGGTGGCGAACAGCAGCACGGTGTCGCTGGTCGACGTATCCGAATCAACGGTGATCCGGTTGAAGGTTCGGGCGGAGGCAGTGCTGAGACATTCCTGAAGCAGGGTTGGTTCGACCGGTAGGTCGGTGAACACGAAGGCCAGCATGGTCGCCATGTTCGGGGCGATCATTCCGCTGCCTTTGGCAATCCCTACGACATGACTCACGGCACCGTCGATCCGCCGCGACGCCCCTTTGGCAAAGGTGTCGGTGGTGCCGATAGCCAACGCCGCGTTCTTCCAGCCCTCAGCCGACGATGGCGCCACCGCGGCCGCCAGCTGCGGGAGAGCCTCCGCGATTTTTTGGTCGGGCATGGGTTCGCCAATGACCCCGGTCGAAGCGAGAAACACCTGGTCGGGAGCGACGGTCAGCGACTCGGCGATCACCTCTGCGGTCATCGCCGCGCTTACCATCCCGGCTTGCCCGGTGAAAGCGTTGGCGTTCCCGGCGTTGCACACCAGAGCCCGAGCTGTCCGCCCCACCAACTGCTGACGACACCAATCAACGGGGGCCGACGGGCATAACGAAGTCGTGAAAACCCCGGCAACCGATGTGCCTTCGGCCAGGCTGGCCACAAACAAATCGTCGCGGCCGGTGTAGCGAAGGCCAGCGGCGAAGGTAGCTATCCCCACCCCAGCAATCGGGGGAAGGACCGGGAACGAGTCCGGAGCCAGAGGCGAGATCGAAGCGCTATCGGAGGTTGAGGACATGGCAGATCCTGTGTCGGTCACGGGTACAGGCCGGCGACGGCCAGCCCGGTTGTTTCGTTGATTCCAAGAGCAAGGTTGGCGCACTGCACGGCCTGTCCCGAAGCGCCCTTCACCAGATTGTCGAGAGCCGAGATTGCGACCAACCATCCGGTGCGTTCATCAACCCGAACCGTGAGATGGCAGCTGTTGGAACCCAACGTGGCTTTGGTGGATGGGGACCGGTCCGAGACCACAACGAACGGTTCGTCACGGTAGGCATCAGCCAGGCAGGCCATTGCGGCCTCGGCGTCAACTCCGGGTTGAGGCCGGGCGTAGATGGTGGCGAGAATGCCCCGGTTCATTGGGGCCAGATGGGGGGTGAACAGCACCTGCACATCAACTCCGGCGTGGCTGGTCACCGCCTGCTCGATTTCGGGGGTGTGGCGATGGGTAAGCAGCCCGTAGGCAGTGAAATCTTCATCAACCGCGCAGAAGGTGGTGTTGGGCTTGGGGGGCCGTCCGGCTCCGCTGACCCCACTTGCCGCGTCGATGACAATGCCGGTCGGTTCGACCATCCCGGCTTTGACCAGCGGGCCGAGCGCCAGCGATGACGCCGTCACGTAGCATCCGGGAGCTGCGATCAACGCGGCGTTAGCGATCCGTTCTCGGAAGAACTCGGGTAGCCCGTAGACGAAATCGGCTAGGAGTTCAGGAACGTGATGCTCTTCGCCGTACCACTGGGGATACAGCCCGGGATCGCTGAGCCGAAAATCAGCCGCAAGGTCGACAATGTGACCCACCCGGCCGGTTAGGGCCGGAACCATGTCCTGTGATGCCCCGTGAGGCAAACCAAGGAAAACCAGATCAACCCCGTCGATCGTCGCCGGGTCGTAACCGGCGAACCGGAGATCGGGGTAGGCGGCGGCCAGGCTCGGATACAGATCGGCGACCGCGACACCGGCTTGCGAATCGCCGGTGGCAACGACCACATCGAGCGCGTCATGGGCGGCACAGATCCGCAGTAATTCGGCTCCGGTGAAACCTGACGCGCCGATGATCGCGACTTTTGGCATCCGGACAGGATACTCAAAGCTGGATGTTTATACAACTACCTGCATAAAACATCTGTGCTGGTGGCTCAGACGAAGTCGCGGTATTTGTCGAGGAACCGAGTTGGTTTAGCCAACGCGTCCTTGCGGAACGGATCCCCGAGTTCTTTGGTGCACATGATCTCGATCACCGTGGTTCGTCCGTCGTTCATCTGCGCTTCGATCGCCGCGGTCAATGCCGGACCCACCGCTTCGATGGTGTCGACCCGCACCCCTTCGGCCCCCATCGAACGAGCAATCTCCGCGTAGTTTTCGCCAGCATCGAGTTCACCAGCAACGAAACGGTGACCGTAGAAGTCCACCTGGTTCTTCTTTTCGGCTCCCCACTGGCGGTTGTTGAACACCACGGCGGTCACCGGGATCTGGTGGCGAACCGCGGTCAGAACCTCAACCATGCTCATCGCCCACGCCCCATCACCGGCATAGGCCACCGCTGGCCGATCCGGAGCCGCTTTCTTGGCTCCGATCACCGTGGGCAGGGCGTACCCGCAGTTGCCCCAACTCATCGGAGCGAGGAACGAACGGGGTTCTTCGAACCGCAGGTAGCTGTTCGCCACCGAGTTGATGTTGCCGATGTCGGTCGAAACCATGACTCGCGCCGGCATCGCTTTTTCAAGTTCACGCAACACCTGACGGGGATGCAGCCAGCCACCCTCTTCGGACTTGGCTTCGTCGATCATGGCCAAACTGAACTCATCGGTTTCGTGCGTCCAGGCATCCAACTCGGCTTCCCACGCAGCTTTTTCTGCCGCGATGGCTTCGGCCCGTTGCTCGCGGTTGGCATCAGTAACCAGCGAACGCCCATCGAGGCGGGCCAGCAGCGCCTGAGCGGTCGCCGCTGCGTCACCATTGACCCCGACCGAAATCGGTTTGACCAGGCCCAACATGCGGTGATCGGCGTCGACCTGAATGATCTTGGCATCGGCCGGCCAGTAGTCCATCCCGTGCTGGGGAAGCGTTCCGAACGGTCCGAGTCGGGTCCCTAACGCCAGCACCACATCAGCCCGAGCAATGAGTTTCATCGCCGCTTTGGACCCCTGATATCCCAGCGGCCCGCACCACAACGGGTGGCTGGCCGGGAACGAATCGTTGTGCAGGTAGCTGTTGACCACCGCGCAGCCAAGACGCTCCGCCAACGCGACCGCATCAGCCATGGCGTCACCCATCACTACCCCACCGCCGCTGATCATCACCGGGAACTCGGCGTTGGCCAGCAGTTCCGCAGCCGCATCCAAGCTGGCGTTTCCTCCCGGACCAAGATCCAAGGTCATCGGAGCCGGGATCTCCACGTCGATCTCGCCGTAGAAGCGATCACGGGGAATGTTGATCTGCGTTGGACCCATTTCTGACATCGCCCGGTCGAACGCCCGCGCCGAAAGTTCCGCCATCCGGTGCTCATTGTCGATGTGCGCCTGATATTTGGTGAACTCTTCAAACATCGGAAGCTGGTTGGCTTCCTGGAACCCACCCAACCCGAGACCCATCGAACCGGTCTGAGGGGTCACGATCACTACCGGCGAATGAGCCCAGAACGCTGCCGCGATGGCGGTGACACAGTTAGAAATCCCGGGGCCGTTCTGGGCAATCACCACACCGTGGCGTCCACTCACCCGCGAATAGCCGTCAGCCATGTGCGCCCCGCCCTGTTCGTGAACAACCGGCACCATTTCGATTCCGGCCGGGGCGAAGATGTCCATGGCATCCATGAACGCACTGCCCATGATCCCGAACGTCGTGGTCACACCGTTGGCGACCATCGTCTCCACAAACGCTTCACTGGGGGTCATGCGTGTCATGTCCACATCCTTTACATGTACGGACCGACCGGCGGCCCATCAGGCGACGGCGAGAGCCTAACCGCTCGCTCAACCAGGCTGTGCCTGCAACGCAGCGATCACCGACACCGCAACCATGTCCTCAACACTGCAACCCCGCGAAAGGTCATGCAAGACCCCGTTGAACCCCTGCAGCAACGGACCGAACGCCTGAGCCCCACCCAGCCGTTCGGTCAACTTGTAGGCAATGTTGCCGCTGTCGAGGTCGGGAAACACGAAGACGTTGGCCCGCCCCGCCACCGACGAATCCGGCGCTTTGATCGCAGCCACCTCCGGGTCCCAAGCCGCGTCGAATTGCAGTTCTCCATCGACCGACAACTCCGGAGCCTGTGCCCGCAACAAATCCACCGCGGTTCGGATCTTGTCGACCCGAGGATGCTCGGCACTGCCTTTGGTCGAAAACGACAGCAGTGCAACAACCGGTTCGGCCCCAACCAGCTGCTGAAACGTGGCCGCACTGTCACGAGCAATGTCGCAGAGTTGCGTTGAGGACGGATCTGGAACCACCCCGCAGTCGCCAAACACCACCGGTTGCCCGTCGGGCAGCACCAGCAGAAAACAGCTGCTGACCGTTTCGACACCCGGGCGGGTGCCTAACACCCGCAGACCCGCCCGGATCACATCGCTGGTGGCACGGGTCGCTCCTCCCACCGCGGCGTCGGCCCAACCCGACTGAACCAACGCGGTGGCGATCACCAACGGGTCATCAAGGTCAAGGAACCGACCGGCCCATGGCCCTTCGGTGACCGCAGCCAACGCCGCAAGATGCTCCTGCGCCGCGCGGTGACCAACCTCGGCCACGCTCATCACGTCACGGCCTACGATCAACGCTTCGGCTAACCCGTCGCGGTTGAGACGGTCAGCAGCTTCGATGGCCCGCTGATCGTGGTCGGCGAGCAACACTCGCCGTGGCTGCTCGGCCGCCTTTTCGAACCACCGCTCAACCACGCTCATTGGTACAGGTCTACCGGTTTTCGTTCAGCCATGCCGCGGTGCGGTTCAGAACCCGGTCGGCGCGGGCGTGAAGATCATCGATCACGTCCCGGTCGGCAACCAGCGGCGGCGAGAAAGTCAACATGGTGGCCCCCCGGTCATCGGGTCGCACCAACAAACCTTCTTCCCGAAGAATCCGGGCTAACACACCGCCCTGCAAACCCGCGGCGTCAGCCTCACTGAGGTCCTCACCGGTCTCGCGGTCTCGCATCAACTCCAAGGCATAGAAGTAGCCGGTGCCTCGCCATTCGCGAACGATCCCGTGGGCTGCAACCAGCGCGGCAAACCCGTCCCGCAGATACTGCTCGTGGCTGCGGACGTGTTCCATGACCTTTTCGTCGTGCATGGCCTGAATGTTGACCGCCGCGACCGCGGTCGCGACCGGATGGCCACCGAAGGTGGATCCATGGTTAAACAAGCCGACCTCGGAATCCCAAATCTGGTCCATCAACGCCCGGCGAACCACCACCCCGCCGAGCGGCAGATACGCGCTGGTGACCCCTTTGGCGAACGTGATCAGGTCCGGCACCACCCCGAAGCGTTCGCTGCCAAAGAAATGCCCCAACCGACCGAACGAACAGATCACTTCGTCGGCACACAACAACACGCCGTACCGGTCGCAGATCCGCCGCAGCTCCTGCCAGTACCCGTCGGGAGGAACCAGACATCCACGTCCGTTTTGTACGGGTTCTGCGATCACCATCGCCACCGTCTCGGGGCCTTCAGCCAGGATCATTTCTTCCACGGCCCGGGCGCTGTCCAACTGCTCGGAGGTGTCGCCGAGGGTGTTGGGCACATGACGTACCCCGTCCCACATCATCGGCAGGAAGTGTTTGCGAAACTTCGGCACGCCGGTCACCGTGAGCGCAGCCAACGTGGTGCCATGGTAGCTCCACTCCCGAGAGATGACCTTGTAACGCCCCTCGTCACCGTTGGCGAGGTGATAGTTGCGAGCGAACTTCATCGCCGACTCCACCGCTTCCGAACCGGAACTGACGAAAAACACTTCGTCGAGGTCCCCGGGGGCAACGTCGGCGATCAGCGTCGCCGCTTTCGAAACCGGTTCGTGGGTGAAACCCCAGTTGGGGTAGAACGCCAGCCGTTCCATCTGCCGGGCGGCTTCTTGGGCCAGGTCACGGCGCCCATGACCAAGGTTGGTACAAAACAGGCCGGCAAGACCATCGAGATACCGGTTGCCGTCGGTGTCCCAGACGTAACACCCTTCGCCTCGGTCCATCACCACCAAGTTCTCGGCGTTCCACGCCGCGCCCTTCGTGAAATGCGGGACGACATGGGCCTGTGAAGCCGCACGGAAATCCAACATCCGCTTCTCTCCTGTAGGTAAAGCGTCGACGCGCTTTGGATGGTGACGCGGCGAAGACTAACGCAGCTTGCGGCCGGTTCCGCGGCCACCGACGGGTCGAACCACGTCGAAGCGATCAGCGTTCGCGGACAACCACCGCTTTGCCCGACACCTGACGATCAGCAATGGCTTGAATTGCCACCGCGGCCTGGTCGAACGTAAACGGTGGATACAACGCGGGAGCCACCGCTCCTTGCTCGGCTAGCGCGAACACCTCCGCCATCTGCGCCGCCACACTGGCCGGGTCACGCATCAGCGACGCGCCCCAGTGGACACCCACGATCGAATAGTTTTTGAGCAGCGCATGGTTGGTCGGCGCATCGGCGATGCCACCGACAAACCCGATGATCAGCAGCCGGCCATCCCAGGCCATGCAGCGTCGAACCTGGTGAAACGCCTCGCCGCCTACCGCGTCGTAGGCCACGTCAACGCCACCGCCGCTCATGTCGCGAACCACGTCCACCCAGTCTGGAGTGGCCCGATGATCAACCACATGTTCCACTCCGAGGCTCCGCACCAGCGCCGCTTTTTCTTCACCACCAACCACGGCGATCGGGATCGCTCCCGCCGCCAACGCCAACTGGATGCAGGCGGTGCCGGTACCCCCAGCCGCACCGGTGATCAGCACCGTTTCGCCCGCTTGGAGTTTGGCCCGATTGTGCAGAGCGAACCAGGTCGTTCCGTAGTTGACTGGTATCGCTGCGGCCTGGGCCGGGCTGAGATGCTCGGTCGGATAGGCGAAACACGAACTAGCAGCTACCACGTTGCGCTCCGCGAGGCCGCCACCGAGCACGGTGACCGCGGTCCCTACGGTGAGGTGATCGACCCCTTCACCTACGGCGGCTACCACCCCGGCGGTTTCTCCACCTGGCGTAAACGGCAGCCGGGTCGGGACCTGATAGATGCCTCGAAGCGAAAGCACGTCAGGAAACGTCAACCCGACCGCGGTGGTTTCGATCAGTACTTGGCCTGGGCCCGGCGATGGTTCGTCGACCTCGTCAAGTGACAGAACCTCCAACGGTTCTCCGAGCTGATGCGAACGCCAAATCTTCATGGCGTTGATCGTAGGCGCTAGCTACGAAGGGTGGCGCCAGTTTTGTTCGCAACCTGTTGGATGCAGGCTTGACGAAGTTCGGCCACCTCAGCATCAGTGAGCGTCCGGTCCGCTGCTTGGAAACGAAGGTGGTAGGTCAACGACCGTTCACCGGTTTCAAGACCTTCGCCGCGGTAAATGTCGAACAACTCCAAACCGGCCAGCAACGAACCGCCCGCCTTACGGATGCTGGCTTCTACCTGAGCTGCCTGCACGCCATCGGCAAGTACAAACGCTAGATCCACGTCGCTGGACGGGAACTTACTGACCGGCGTGTACCGACGGGTCCCGTGGGGGCCGTTGAGCACTTCACCAAGGTCAAGTTGCAACCAGGCCACCCGGCCCTGCACGCCATAGGCAGCCAGCACTCCCGGATCGACTTCGCCAACCTGACCTCGGGTTCGACCGGCGATCACGACCTCGGCCGAACGGGTCGGATGCAAACCGGGCAAATCCGCGGGGGTCAGTTGCAGGTTCGGCAGAGCCAACGCACGATCCAACACATCTAGGATTGCGACTGCGGCTGGGGCTTCTTCTCCGGCGAGAGCCACCGCAAGGTATTCCCGTTCATCGGGCAGCACCTGACCTTCGGCGGCCGGGAGGAACACGTGGTCGATCTCGAAGAACCGAACCGGGTCGCTGCGGTGAGACTGGTTGTAGGCAATGGCTTTGAGCTGGCCCGGCAGCAGTGAGGTTCGCAACACCGACTCTTCGGCGTGCAACGGGTTGGTGAGGGTGACCCCGTCTTCGGGAAGCGCCGCACGACTGAGATCACCCGGCGCCAGGAACGGCATCGGCAGGGTTTCGTCGCAACCCAACCCGACCAGCACGTCACGCACGAGGCGGCGATCCTGCTGGTAGGCCGACAATCCGCCAGCCGCGGGCCCTTTGGGCACGGTTGGCGGGATGTTTTCGTAGCCGAACATGCGGCCGACTTCTTCGGCGATATCCGTCTCGGTTTCGGTATCCCAACGCCAGGTCGGCACCGTAACTTCGATCACCTCGCCCGAACCCGCACAGGTGAAACCAATCGGTTCGAGCAACGCCACCATCGCTTCAGCGGTCAGGGTGGTGCCGAGCAGACCGTTGACTTTGGCCACCCGCACCGGCACTGGTTCGCGAGCTGGGGTCTGTCCGGCGACATCAACCACGCCGTCCACGGCAACCGCGCCCGCTTCGGTCGCCAACTGAATGAACCGCCGCATGGCGCGGCTGATGTTGTCACCCCAGTCGGCGCCTCGCCGGAACCGGGTCGATGCCTCCGACGGGAGGTTGAGTCGTTTCACGGTCCGCGAAATCGACGGCGGATCCCACCAGGCCATCTCAAGCAGCACGTTGCGGGTAGACGCAGAGATCTCGGTGTGGGCACCACCCATCACCCCGGCCAACGAAACCAGCACGCCGTTGCCATCGGCGATGACCCCGTCGCTCGGTTCGAGATGCCGCACCGCGCCATCCAGGGTTTCGATGGTTTCTCCGGCTTGCGCCCTTCGGACCACCAGCTTGCCGTCAACCAACGTGTCGAGATCGAAGGTGTGGTTCGGTTGCCCCAGTTCGAGCATGACGTAGTTCGAGATGTCCACGATCGAGTTGATCGGTCGCATCCCCAGCTGAGTCAGGCGCCGCTGCATCCATTCTGGTGACGTTCCCACCGTGATGTTTCGCAGCACCGTCGCCACGAACCGTCCACACAGTTCAGGGTCTTCGATGGTGACATCGAGCAAACCGGCGACCGGTTCGTCGCTGTGCACGATCGGATAATCGGGGTAGCTGAACTTGACCCCCAACGCCGCGGCTAAGTCGCGGGCCACTCCCGCCACCGACAACGCGTCGGGACGGTTGGCGTTCACTTCGAGATCCCACAGCACGTCGGCTTCAAGGCCGAGCGCTTCGGCCAACGGCATTCCCAACGTTGCTCCGTCGACGACGCGGTCGTTGAGGATCAAGATGCCGTCGGCGTCGCTTCCAAACCCGATCTCCGCCGCGGAACAGCACATGCCGTTGGAGAGCTGGCCCCGCATTTCTCGTTGAGCGATTTCCATCCCGTTGGGCATCACCGTGCCCACCGTGGCGAACGGGATCAGATCGCCGACACTCATGTTGAACGCCCCACAGCACACCTGCAACGGGTTGCCGTCGCCAGGATCGACGTCAACGAGCTGGATCTTATCGGCGTCGGGATGCGCTCGAAGGTCCAGAACTCGGGCCAGCACTACCCCATCGACGAGCTCGCCGATGATCTCCACTCCTTCAACCGCGAGACCCAGACTGCTCAGAATCTCGCCAAGTTCGTCAGGGTCGCCAGCAATATCGGGGGCGAACTCGCGGAGCCAAGAAAGCGTGACCTTCATCGCAGACAGGCTAGGCCGAGCAGGCCGGGTCGCAGGACGAATACAGGCAGGACATGGGAAAGGTTCCGATCAGAATTGGTGCAGAAAACGCACATCGTTGTTGACCAGTTCACGAATGTCATCGAGTTCGTAGCGCATCACCGCCAACCGATCGATCCCGAAACCAAACGCGAACCCCTGCCAGATCTCCGGGTCGATGCCACAGTTGCGCAGCACGTTCGGATGCACCATCCCGCAGCCCCCTAACTCAAGCCAGGAACCGTCCGGGCGAGAGATGTCGAACTCGGCTGAAGGTTCGGTAAACGGAAAGTAGGACGGCCGTAGCCGGGTTTTGACTTCACGACCGAAAAAGGCATGGACAAACTCTTGCATGGTCCCGGCCAAATCTCCGAGGGTGATCCCACGGTCCACGACCAACCCTTCGATCTGGTTGAACGCCGGCAGGTGGGTGGCGTCCGCGGTGTCGGTTCGGAAGGTGCGCCCGGGCGCCACGATGTAAATCGGTGGTTCCTGAACCTCCATGGTGCGGATCTGCACCGGTGAGGTGTGGGACCGCAACATGACTTCTTCGGGTTCACCCAAGTTGACGAAGATGGTGTCGAAGCTGCCGCGAGCCGGGTGCCATTCCGGAATGTTGAGCGCCTCAAAGTTGTACCAAGCGGTTTCAACCTCAGGGCCTTCAGCGATAGTGAACCCCATCCCGACAAACACATCTTCGAGCCGGTCTCGGGCTTGCGTGTTGAGGTGGAGCGAACCACGCCGGATCGACGACAAGCGTTCGGTGAGGTCGAGCCGTTCAGCCGCTACCTGCTCCGCTCGGGCCTGGTCTGCGACCCGAATCCGGGCCGCTTCTACCTGCCCGGTCAACGCCTCGCGTATGGCGTTGATGGCCTGACCCGCTGCTTTGCGCTGGTCAGCGTCGAGCGCGCCCAACTGTTGTTTGGCGGCACTGACCGTCGACTTCTTGCCGAGGAACTCGCTGTCGATCGCGGCGACCGTGGCTAAGTCATCGGCCGCGGCGAGCCGGGTCGTGGCCTCGGCCAAGACAGTTTCGAGTTCTGCGGTGAGCGCGGCTGCGGTGGTCATCGGCTTCTCAGGTTAGGCGGTCGAAAGCCCCGCCGGTGCACCCTGGCGTGCAACACTGAATCCATGGAACGTGAAGTCCGCGATAACCCCGAACGTCAACGCTACGAGTTGGTGGTCGACAACCAGATCGTGTCGATCGCTGACTACGAACGCAACGGCGACACCGTGACCGTTCCTCACATCGAAACCGACCCGCAGCACCGGGGGCAGGGCATGGCCGACAGCCTTATGGTTGGCGTGCTGGCCGACCTTCGCAGCCGGGGCCGCCGGATCGTTCCGGTCTGCCCGTACGCCGCCGCCTACCTCGACGCCCACCCCGACCAGCAGGACCTGCTCGCCTAATTCTCGGCCGTGGTCGAAGCCCCCCGGCGGGTTTCGAACAACAGAAGCGTTCCCGCCATAGCCACGTTGAGCGACTCGGTCTGCCCCGGCATGGCGATGTGAACCCAATCATCAACCTCGATGGTCGGATCCAACCCGTGCGGTTCCGACCCGACCATGATCGCGAGTGGTGGTGTCAGCACTCCACTGTCGTGGCCTCGACCCGACCGAACATCGCTGCCAACCACCCGCATCCCTAACTCGCGGAGCTCATCGACCGCGTCGGCGAGCACGTCACGGACCACGATCGGACGGCGCAGCATGGAACCTGCCGAGGCTCGCAACGCTTTCGGCGCCCACGGATCCGCGCCACCGACCAGAACCACTGCGGCCGCGCCAACCGCATCAGCGGCTCGAACCAGTGTTCCTACGTTGCCTGGGTCGGAGACTTCGGCCAACACCAGAACCACCGACTGCTGGTCGAGTTGCGGAAATTCGCCGTGAGGGCGAGCCACGAGAGCCAGCATCGGTTGCGGACTCGGTGACGGAGCAAGCCGTTCGAAAACGTGATCTCGAACGACCAACCATTCTGTTTCGGCCCCGATCTGGTTGCGCACGTCAACCACCGCCGGGTCATCAACGAAGGTTTCGGGGACGATCACCGTTTCGGCCCGATGACCGGCTGAACACACTTCTCGGACCGTTCGCGGTCCTTCGATCACGATCAGCTCAGAACGCGAGTTGCGCCGCCCCAAAAGGCGACGCAACTCAACAATTCGCGGGTTCTGCGCTCCGAGAACCGGACCCATGGGGTCCGCTCAGGATGCCGGCGTCGACGATGCCTGATTGGCGGCTTCGACGAGAGCGGCAAACGCCTCTGGTTCGTTGACGGCCAAGTCAGCCAGAACCTTGCGGTCCACTTCGATCCCTGCGGTCTTGAGACCGGCAATAAACCGGCTGTACGACGTGCCGTTGACCCGGCAGGCCGCGTTAATTCGTTGGATCCACAACTTGCGGAACTCACCCTTGCGGGCCCGGCGGTCGCGGAACGCATAGTTGCCGGCGTGCATCACCGACTCGTTGGCGGCCTTCAGGACCCGTGACCGGTTCCCGTAATGACCTTTGGCCCGTTCAAGAACGACCTTACGCCGCTTCTTCGAGTGCACAGAACGCTTTACACGTGCCATCTCACTTCTCCCTTAGTGCTTGAATACTGTTCGTCGGATACGGGCCGGCTCAGACGCCGAGGTCCCGAAGGTTGCGCTCATCAGCGGACGAAACGGCCGTGTCACCACGCAGTTGCCGTACCCGCTTCGGGCTCTTCTTTTCCATGATGTGGTTCTTGTTGGCCTGGCGGCGCATCAATTTGCCGGTCCCGGTGCGCCGGAACCGCTTGGCGGCACCACGATGGGTCTTCATCTTCGGCATGGGGTCTCTCTCACTCTTCTTCGTCGGTTACGACTGTTTCGGTTGCTGGGTCGCTGTCCACCGCTCCACGTTCCCGTGCTTCAGCGTCAGCTTGTTTGCGACGTTCCTTCTCATAGCGGGCCTGAGCCTGCTTGTCCGGAGCGAGCACCATCACCATGTTGCGACCATCTTGTCGGGGGTGAAACTCCACCTTGCCGACATGTTCAACTTCGGTAGCCACATTGTTAAGGATCTTGCGTCCAAGCTCAGGATGCTGCATCTCGCGTCCCCTGAACATGATCGTGACTTTGACCTTGTGACCTTCCCCAAGGAACTTCTCCACCTTCTTGGTTTTGGTGTCGAAGTCACCAGGCCCAATTTTTGGCCGGTACTTCATCTCCTTGACCGTGAGGTTGGATGATTTCTTTCGGGATTCTTTGGCCCGCTGGTCAGCCTCGTACTTGAACTTGCCGTAATCCATAATCCGACAAACCGGTGGGTTTGCCTGATCGGCCACCTCGACAAGATCGAGGCCAGCCTGGCGGGCGATGTTCAACGCTTCAGGTAATGGCTTGATGCCGATCTGTTCGCCGTCCTGCCCTACGAGGCGAACCTCTCGGGCACGAATGCGATCATTGATCCTTGGCTCGTTTGTTGGCGGTGCTATCGCCCTGAACTCCTCGTGAGCACGGAACCTCCGTAGTGTGTGGAAACGCCCTTTTCCCGTCTACCGAACAAGCCGGAAAACGAAGAAACGGACGCCGGGATGTCGACGTCCGCGCTGAGCCGTGCAGGACACGGTTCGGTGGCTTTGGCCGACCTAACGCACCGAAACGGTGGTTAGGTGGGGACGGAACCTAGGGTCCACCCCACTTCCCTCTGGATTGTGCGGGTTAGGGTACCAGCATGAGCTCACTCTGGACACCTGGTGGCGAACATGAAGTTCCCCGCGACAACGACACCCCCGCCGCCCCTGGCGCCACCGGCCTCGCCCCTGAGGTAGAGGACGCCATCGCCGCCTCGCTACCTGACGGGGTCACCCTTGACGATCTTTCTCCGGAACAACTCGCTCAAGCCGAACAGATGATCATGGAAATGAGCGCAGTTCGAGAGCAGCTGGTGAACACACCGGCGGCCACGGTGATCGCCAACCACGCCATGGGCCTCTTTGAGCTAGCTGCGCTGCACCTTTCTCAGCAGGACCCAAACTTTGCCGAAGCCACCCTGGCCATCGACGCCATGAAGGTGCTGGTCGAACAACTCGATACCCGGCTCGGGGAGGCGCTTCCCACCCTGCAAGAAGGTCTCAACCAGCTCCAGATGACGTTCGTGCAGCTCAAAGGGCAAACCGACCAGTAGCCGAAGCGGGGTTAGGCCAACGCCACGAGGCCGACGCCGACCACGGTGAGTAGCGTCCCGGTCAGTAACCGCCCGGTGATCACCTGCGGGGCCAGCAGCAGGCCGAACAGAATCGACGTTGACCGCATCGTGGCAACGTTGGCAGCATCAGCTCGGGTGTAGGCGAGCAAGACCAGGGCGTAAGCCGCTGACGAGGCAACGCCCACCAGCAGCCCGGTGCGGCGGGCCGCAACCAGCCGGGCCCACGATACGTTCGCCCCCACGATCACCACCAGCACCGCCACCACCGACGACGCCGCGAAAAAACTCCAACCGTGCACCTCTTGAGCACCGCGGGCGTCGAGCAGAGTGTAGGAAGCAATGAAACACCCGGCGGTTAGGGCCAACAGCATCGAATGCCGTTCGCCGTTCCTCCAGCCGACGTTTCCGATCAACCCCAGCCCGAACGCCACCGCGAACGCTCCGAACACGGTGGCCGACGAGGGTTGCTGATCCAGCACCCAGATCCCTACCGCAGCGATCAACAGCGGGGCCGACCCTCGGGCGATTGGATAGGTGGTGGCCAGCGACCCTCGGGCATAGGACGCCGACAGTGACAGCAGATACCCGCCGTGAGCTAGCCCGTTGAGGATCACCAACCACCAGAGCGCCAGCGGAGGGTCGGCGATCAGCCACGGAGCCATCCAGACGGCTCCCACCGCGTAAGCGATGGCCAGAGCCGCGGCTCGATCCTCCCCTGAATGCGTTCGAGCGTTCCAGAACGCGTGCAGCAGCGAAGCCGCCAGAACCAGCCCTACCGCCTCGGCGCTCATCGGGGGTTCAGCTCACTCGCCGATCAAGGAACGATTTTTGAGATCGGCATTTCGATAATCCCGCTCGCTCCCTGCTCGCGTAGTTGCGGGATCAAAATGTTGATCTGGTCTTTGGCCACCACCGTCTCCACGGCGTAACCCGCGCCTCGGAACAGTTCGCTCACCGTCGGGGATTTCATCGAAGGAAGCAGATCGATCACCGAATCGAGTGCTTCTGCCGGAACGTTCATCTTGACCAGCACTCGACCCCGGGCGTCCAACACTCCTTGCAGCAGCGTGTGAACCTGCGCCATTGCTTTGGCCTTGTCCGGGTCGGTGTGAGCTACCGGGTTGGCGATCAGTTCGGTGTAGCTGGTTACCAGCGTTTCCAAAATCCGCAATCCGGCTGCCCGCAACGCCCGTCCGGTTTCGGTGATATCAACCACCACGTCAACAATGTCGGGCACCTTGGCTTCGGTCGCGCCATAGGAAAGGCGCACGTCGGCGTCGACCCCCGCCTCGGCGAGATACCGGCGCGTGATCTCGGGGTACTCGGTAGATACTCGAACCCCGTCGGGAAGGTCAGCCAGGCTCTGCCATGGCGAATCTTGCGGCACCGCCATCACGATCTTGACCGGTTTGGCAGTGGCTTTGGAGTAGCGAAGCTCCCCGAGCGAAACCACGTCGCTGGATGTTTCTTCGATCCAGTCGCGGCCGGTGATCCCGATGTCGAACAGTCCGTCGGCCACATAGGTGGGGATTTCCTGCGGGCGCAGGATCCGTACCGACGCGATCCGAGGGTCGTTGATGGTGGCTTTGTAATCAACCGAAGAGGAGCGTTCCACCGGCAGGTCGGCGGCCGCGAACAATTCGAGGGTGGCTTTCTCGAGCGATCCTTTGGGCAGGACGAGGTTCAGCACGGTTGTTCCTTGAGTGGGGAGGGCTGGTGGCCTGAAGGCTACCGGCCGCGACTAGCGACGACCCGGGTTGTTTTCGTCAATTGGTCGGTAGTCGATACGCACATCTTGGCCGAGACGTTCCACCGCCGTGAACTCGCCGCGTGAGAGTTCGGCAATGGTCCCGGCCCCGACCCCGTCGAGCATGCCGCGGGCGTCGAAGCTGCCGAACAACGCCGGAGCCAGATACACCACCAGCTGGTTCACTAGCCCAGCGTCAACAAACGAACCAGCCACACCGGCTCCGCCTTCGACCAGGACCTGCACGACCCCAAGGGAACCGAGATGGTCAAGCAGTTCGTCGAGTGGCCCATCCCAGCAGTCGCAGGGATGTACTCGAGCGTCCGCCGGAGCCGTACCGAGCACAACCCGACGGGGGTCACGGACCGGTCCCCGATCGGTCAGCGGCGCCCAGTCACGCACGGTAAGCGAAGGATCATCGCTGCGGACGGTGGCCGCACCAACCACGATGGCGTCACTTTCCGCCCGCAGACGATGGACATCGACACGAGCTTCGGTTCCGGTAATCCATTGCGAGGTACCGTCGGCGGCCGCGGTTCGTCCATCCAACGTGGCGGCCAGTTTCACCACCACCCACGGTCGACCACTGCGGCGATGATGCAGATAGGGATCGAGCTGTTGTTGCACCGCTGACGCTTCCACACCGAGCGTCACGTCGATTCCGGCGGCACGAAGCTGGTCGATCCCGCGGCCTGCCACCTGCAGGTCAGGATCTTCTATCCCGACCACCACCCGGGCAACTCCCGCCGCGATCAGCGCTTCGCTGCAAGGCCCGGTGCGTCCCTGGTGGGCACACGGCTCAAGCGTTGTGTACACGGTCGAACCGGCCGCCGCGGCTCCGGCTGCGTCCAACGCAACCCGTTCGGCGTGCCGTCCCCCCGGCGCCTCGGTTGCACCGTCGAACACGGACCCGTCGTTGGCGACCAGCACCGCCCCCACCCAAGGATTGGGCGAACTCAGATAGCGGACCGTCGCCCCATTGGCCAAGGCCCGAAGCATGAAACGTTCATCGTGCCCGGTGGATTCGCCGCCAACGAGGCCGTTCACGACCCTGCACCCTGGCCCTCGCCAGAAGGATGCGGGTCATAGTTGTCGACCAGCAAGTTCACCGCGTGGCCAAGCACATCGGCAACTGCCTCCAGTGTTTCGATGCAACCTTTCGCGGATCCTGGGGTGTTCACGATCAGCGCAGTTCCACAGGTGCCCGCCACACCCCGGCTCAGCCGCCCCAGCGGGTTCACGGACCGCATCGCTTCGGCCAACCCCGGCGCTTCCCGATCGATCACCTGACGAGTTCCTTCCGGCGTTCGATCCCGCGGCCCAAACCCGGTGCCGCCGGTGGTAACGATCAAGCCGTGAAAGCCGTCAGCCAAACCACCTAACGCGACCGCTACCGGTTGTTCACCGTCTTCGCACACGGTGTGCGACACCACGTTCCAACCGAGTTGGTCAAGGTACGCGACCAGACCCGCACCCGAAGCGTCCTGCCGCGTTCCGGCCACGACCCCATCGGAAACCGTCAGCACCTTGACCGAAACCATGGCCGCACCCTAGCCAATCTGAACCGTGGCTGGTCTGTCCATGGCGCTCAGTGCTTGATCCACCGGGCCAGCGCCATCCCGTCGCTGTCGGATCCGGGGAGCAGCACCGACGCCGACCCGTACGGCTGCCAGTGTTGACCTTCCGGTGCGACCGGGGCGAAACCCTGCTCGTGTAGGGCGGCAGCAACGTCGTCGACCACGCCACTCGATTCGGTCATCGTCAACGTGCAGACGCTGTACACCAACCAGCCTCCGGGGCGAACCAGTTCCGCGGTCGCCCGAAGGATCTGCGACTGTAATGCTGCGAGTTCGTCAACGTCGCCCGGAGCGACCCGCCAACGAGCGTCGGGGCGACGGCGCAGCGCCCCCAGTCCGCTACAGGGGGCGTCGACCAGCACCGCATCGAAACTTGCGGGAGCGAACGGCGGGCAGGTGGCATCGGCCTGAACGACGTGAAGGTCGTCCAGTTCGAGGGTGTGGCGGTTCTCCACGATCAACCCGGCTCGTGCTCTGCGGCGATCACCGGCGATCACCCGAGCGCCTCGCTGAGCCAACGCCGTGGCCTTTCCTCCTGGCGCTGCACAAACATCGAGCACCCGATCACCGGGATTGACCGGCACTTCGCTGGCCACCGCCTGAGAACTGGGGTCCTGCACGTAGCCGTCGTCACGGCGATGCACCAGCGCCGGAGTGTTCATCACCGTCAACGCCTGGCGGGCTGCGTCGGCTCCCAGATCGGCCGTGAACCGCTCAACGATCCAGTCGGGGTAACTCAGTTCGACACCGAGCGACGGAAACCCCAGTTCATGATCGAGGCTTCCCGCAACTTTGCGAAGAACCGCGTTGATGAAACCCCGAAATCGTTTGGGGCTCGCCGCGACCGTTGCCGACACTGCCGCGTGCGGCGGTGTGGCCAGGTGCAACAACTGGTGTGCTCCGATCCGCAGCGCGGCCCGAGCGGTCGGTGGTGGCGGCTGCACCAGAAACCGGTCGACCACATGATCGAGGCGACGCCGCATCCTTGTTGAGCCGTACACCAGTTCAGTAACGAACCCCCGGTCTCGTTCATCAAGGTCCGATTCACCAAGCATGGCCGGAACCACCACGTTGGCATACGCCCCTTCTTGTTCGATCCGTACCACCGCGTTGATGGCAAGTCGCCGGGCGTCGTCGCTCACTGCCCGAACCGTTCGTCCGGCGACCAGCGGGCGCCACGAGCCCAGTCGGTCGCCGCCATGCGAGGCTTTCCTTCTGGTTGCAGCTCAAGGAGTTGTAGCTGCCCGTCAACGGTGGGTACCACTACCCCATCGGCACCAGCCGCAACGGTGCGGGCCGCATGCACTTTGAGACGGCGACCGTTCCAGAACGTGAACGCTCCTCCGACTCGAACCCGACGTTCGAGTGCCTCGGCAGGTTCTGCCCAGTTCAACTCGCGTTCGTCGCTGCCGATCTTGGCGGCATAGGTGGCCTCGCCTTGTTGCGGTTCGGGTGAACCTAGACCGTCGCGCAACGCCGACAGCAACAGGTCCACGCCGGCGACCACGAGGCGGTTCCGTAACGCATCGGCCGTTTCGTGCGGGTCGATTGGGGTCTCGTAACGGCGGTACACCGGACCGGTGTCGAGAACTGGCTCAAGCGCCATCAGACAGACGCCAGTGGTTGGATCTCCGGCCAAGATGGCACGTTCTACCGGCGCTGCTCCCCGCCACCGAGGAAGCAACGAAAAATGAAGGTTGACGAACGGCAACGTATCCAACGTCGTTTCCGGGATGAGTTGACCGTACGCCACCACCACGGCCAGATCGACGTCGAGATCGGTCAGCGCCGAAAGGTCATCCGCGACCGGTAACCCCAACGCTAAGGCTGCGGCCTTTACCGGTGACGGGGTCAACGCCGAACCTCGGCCTCGGCGAGCGTCCCGACGCGAAATCACGACCGGCACATCGAAGCCGGCGGCCACCAGCGCCCGCAGCGGGGGCACGGCCGCTTCGGGAGTGCCGAGATAGGCGACCCGTTGAACCGGGCCTGCGACGGGAAGGGTCACGGAAGGCTCAGGCCACCGGATGGCCGGTGCTTCTGCCCGATCCGTAGGTCACTGATGGTTTGGAGTGCTGCTTTGCGAGTGTCAGCGTCGAGTCGTTCAATCAACAAGGTGCCGTCGAGGTGGTCCATCTCGTGTTGAAACATGCGGGCTTCGAGCTCGTCGGCTTCGTAAGAGATCTCGTTTCCGTCGAGGTCCCGCCCCACAATGTGGATCTGTTTGGGTCGGAGAATCTCCCAGGAAAGCCCCGGCACAGACAGGCAACCTTCTTCAAACGACCATTCACCATCGGACTCGACGATTTCCGGGTTGACCATCGCCGACGGGCCATCTCCGATGTCCCAAACAAACAGGCGACGGTTCACCCCTACCTGTGGTGCCGCTAAACCAATACCCGGCGCCTCGTACATGGTGTTGAGCATGTCGTCGACCAGTCGGGCCAGCGAACCATCGATCTCTTCGATCTCTTGGGCCCGCTGCCGCAGAACCGGATCACCAATCACACGAATATCGAACGAAGCCATACCACAAGGGTAGCCAGACCGCCGCTACCGTCGGCCACGTGAACGCCGGTCAATATTTCGACGAGGAGCCGGAAACGGCTTCCAAACCTCACCCGGTCGAGGTGTCGCTGCCCGACGTCGCGCTGACCCTTACCGCCGACCGGGGAGTGTTTTCAGCCGATCACCTCGACGCCGGAACCAAACTGCTGCTGCTCGAAACCCCTCCGCTTACCGCGACCGATCAACGCATCCTTGACGTGGGCTGCGGCTGGGGGCCGATCGCCTGTGTCGCCGCCCTGCGAGCTCCGAACGCGCATATCTGGGCGGTGGACACCAACCAGCGGGCTCGGGCGTTGACGCGGGCCAACGCCGAGTCGATTGGTGCCGCCGATCGGATCACCGTTGCTGCACCCGATGAGGTCGACCCCGATGTGCGCTTCGATCGGATCCTGTCCAACCCGCCAATCCGGATCGGCAAAACCGCGCTGCATGACCTTCTGGTGTTCTGGCTTGACCGGCTCACCCCCACCGGGAGGGCTCATCTGGTCGTTCAGAAACATCTGGGAAGCGACTCGTTAGCAGCCTGGCTAGACCGGCAGCATTACCCCGTGGAACGGCTCACGAGCCGGGCGGGTTTTCGTATTCTTGAATTAGGAGCACGACCATGACCCAACTCGACGGAACCGGGATGAAACGACTTCATCGGGAGTGGCGGCGCCGCACGCAAGGACGGCTCGCGCTGGTACTCGACACGGTGGCCAACCCGTTCAACCTGGGTTCGATGATCCGAACCGCCGCCGCCGAACGAGTCGACCATCTGTACCTCGGAGCGGGGATAGATCCCAGCCACGACAAGGTCAACAAGACCGCACTTGGCACCAGCCGTTACCTGACCTGGACCATCCATGACTCGGGACCCGCCGCCGTGGCCGCGGCCCGAGCTGACGGCTACCACGTGGTCGCCATCGAACTCACCAGCGAAGCGCTAGCGCTCCATGAGGTACCAATGTCCGGCGATATCGCCATCGTTGTTGGCCACGAAGATCGGGGCTGCACCTCCGCCACCCTCGCAGCCTGCGATTCGGTGGCGTTCATTCCTCAACTAGGAAAGGTCGGGAGCCTCAACGTGGCGACCGCCGCGGCGATCGCCATGTACGAGGTGCGCCGTCGCGAATGGGCCGAAGGTTAGATCCGCTCGGTGGATCGACACACCTCAACGATGCGTTCCGCGAGTCGCTGATCGCCGGTCACGCCGATCGACACTCCGCATTCAACGTAATCGTCGGCGCCGTCGGTAAACACCGCGACGAACACCAGGGTGGCATCGGCGTCGGTACGGGCCGTTACGGCCCAATAGTCGTCACCGAGGTCGTTCGCGATCACCTCAAGGCCCGAGTCCGGGGCTAGCGCCGTGGTAAACGTCGGAAGTTCAGGGGCGACCGCCATCCATTGCGCAAGGCTTCTCACCGTGCATCCCTGCGGGCCACAGGACCGGGCCACCATCCAACGTTGAAAACCGGACGGGTCGGCTGCGGCCGGCGGTCGGTACTCGAACGGCAGGTTTTCTACCGCTTCCCAACCTTCGGGAACACGAGTCGCCAAGCCTTCGGAGGTCAGCGTGTCTACCAGCACCGGTTGATCGTCACCGGCGGTGACCACCAAAACGAATCCAACGATCCCAAGGGCCAGCAACACAACCAGAACAAGACGGGAAGACATTGGGTTCATACTCGCAGAGGATCGACGTCGATCCGAAGCCGGGCCGATGGGCGGGAGGTCGCGGCGAGGCCGTCAAGGATCGGCTCCCGTTCAGCGGCCCGAAGCAACCAGAGGCCATCGACCGGTCCTCGAATCTGCACACCGTCGGGTTGACCGAACGCCGCGAGGAACGCTTCGGCTCCCGCGCCGCTCACCGCTACCTGGGCTCCATACGGTGGAAGGTGCATGGCCTGGCGCCGGTCCCGTTCCGCGACCGCAACCAGCGACGGGTCGCCAAGGGTCGCGGCCCGGAGCACTTCGTGATCTGGTTGACGGGTCTGGAACACGATCCGTCCCGGCTCCACCGAGCCGCGCCGGTCGCGGCCACCGACCAACCGGGCGGCTTGAGTCACCAACGCCATGGCCTGTTCCGATGTTCGTTGGCGAACCGCGAGCAGCTCCTGGTCAATGTCCAAAAAGACGACCACATCGGCCTGATCAACTCGGTGCAGTACCGCTTCGGTTCCGATCGCTACCCGTCGAGTTGGTCGCTCCTCGGTTGCTGCGGTGACCTCGTCGACCGGTTCACCCAGGAACGCTTCGAGTTCTTCTTTGGCTCGATCCACTCCGATCCGGAGCAGTTTGAGCGAGGTTGACCCGCAACCGGCGCAGACCACCGGACGCCGTTCGTTGCCGTCGGGACTGACCAGTTCGTCGCCGATCAGCATCATGAGCTGGCTTGCGTCGTCGCTACGAACCAGCTCACCGCAACCAGAGCAGGCCAGCAGCCGGGCCCGACCGGTCCGGTTGAGCACGAACACCACCCGCCGGTCACCATCGACTCGGCTACGGAGCCCTTCAGCGAACAAGCCGGCCTTCATCGGGTTTTCGTCGCGCCGATCAATGACCTCCACCATTGGCCAGTCACCGCGCTCAGCGGAACGGTCGCGGCGCAGAAGTGGGCCAAGGCGCAACGCTTCGAGCGACGGCGCGGCGGAGGTCATCACCAGCGGAACCCCGCGGCGTCTGGCCCGTTCACGCGCCACATCCCGGGCATGCCACGTCGGGGATTGTTCTTCTTTGAGGCGTTCGTCGTGTTCGTCGATGACCACAACCGCTGCAAGTTCTGGCATCGGCATCCACGCTGCTGAACGAGAACCAACCACGGTCGCTCCACCGGCTGCTCTGGCCCAATCGTCGGGAGCCAGCGCCACGTCCACCCCGGCTCGCCGCAACGCCACCGCGAGGTGTCGAGCCCGCGACGCGTCCGCAGCGATGATCAGCGCGTCGCCTAGCCGACAAGCCGCCAACGCCACCCCTAACCCGTCGTCATCAGGGGCAACCCGGACCGTGGCGACCCCATGAGTAAACGCCTCATCGAACTGATCTCGGGGACC
>JAFMKU010000073.1 GCA_017852795.1 Candidatus Neomicrothrix sp. | reverse complement strand
AGCCCGAGACCCATCAGCCAGAGACTACCGAGCCCATACAGCAGGTACGGACGGTCGCGCATCTCGTTTCGGTAAGCGAACAACATGCCGATAGAGATGAACGCCGCGAACCCGTAGAGCTGATGTCGGCCGGCTGGTGCGTCGGTGGCGAGATGCAGTTGAACCCCAAGCAATACCTGAACCACGATCACGGCCTGAGCCGCACCGACCGCCGGCCACATCAAGCGGTGGCGGAGCGTCGGAACGAAATGGGCGGCCAGCACCCAGAGTCCGACGCCGGCGTTGGACACCACCATCACCCACGCCACCACGGCATGCATGTCTCGGACCACGGGCGTTACTCCGAACCCACAAACAAATCCGTGCGGTACGGTTCGCCGGGTACGTGGCTACCACGATGGACATACCATTCGGTGCCAAACGCGGCGGTGAAACGATCGTTGGGAAGCGTCAAGAACATCGAGTCTTCACCGATCTGAGAACGGTGCGCCGCCATGGCTTGACGCTTGATGTCCACCACCGACGACACATCCACCGCATGGGTGATCTCAGCAGCCGGAGTTCCCAACTCCAACTCGGCGAACTCCGCTCGTTGCTGCTCCCGCTGGTCATCGTCACCATCACCCCAGGCCGGATCGGCGACCAACGCCGCCATCCGTTCGCGATGCATGGTCGATTCGAACACTTCAACTCCGTCGACCAACGCCGCGGCCCGTATCCCGACCTGATGAACCTGCACATGATCAGGATGGTGGTAGCCACCGATCGCGTCGTAGATCGTCAGGACATCAGCCTTTTCGTCACGAAGAATGTCGGCAAGCTTCTGGGCGGCCTCATCGACATCTGCCTGCCAGAAACACCTCGGGTCGTCGTTGGTTGACTCACCTTGCATGCCAGAGTCGCGGTAGCCAAGGAACACCAAGCGGTCAACTCCGAGCACCGCGGCGGCCGCTTCGGTTTCTCGCCGGCGCACATCGGCCAAAGTCTCTCCCTCAGGGATGTGGACCGGATCGGCTTCTCCGACGGCACCATCGGTGGCACAGACCAGCACCACCCGGTGGCCAGCTTTGGCTGCCAGCACCATGGTCCCTCCGGTGGCGATCGCTTCGTCATCGGGATGAGCGTGAACAAAGACCGCGGTGGCCATCAGGCAATCGCTCCCTGAGCCCGCAACGAGCCGATCTCCTCGGCAGTGAAACCGGCTTCGGTCAGCAGTTCGTCGGTGTGTTGTCCGGCGTGAGCCGGGGGTCGCTGGATGCTGCTGTCGGTCCGACTGAACCGGGGTGCCGGGCGGGGCTGGACGACACCGGCGACTTCGGTGAACGTCCCCCGAGCCACATTGTGGGGATGCGACGGCGCCTCGGCCATCGACAGCACCGGAGCGAAACAGATGTCGGTGTGCTCCATCAACTCACACCATTCATCTCGAGTTCGAGTCAGGAACAGCTCACGAAGTTCTGCTTTGAGTTCCGGCCACGCCGAGCGGCTCATTTGCTGATCCCAACGGCTGTCGGTCAGACCTAACGTCTCCCGGAGTTGGGCATAAAACTGTGGTTCGATCGACCCGATCGAAAGGTACGTCCCGTCCGCGGTTTCGTACACGTCGTAGAAATGCGCACCGGTATCAAGCAGGTTGGTTCCCCGCTCGTCATCCCAAACTCCCATGGCTCGAAAGCCGTGAAAGAACGTCATCAAGGTTGCTGCCCCGTCGACCATCGCCGCGTCAACGACCTGACCCGTTCCTGAGCCCCGGCTCTCGATGATGGCGCAAACCACCCCGAAGGCCAGCATCATGCCACCCCCTCCGAAATCGCCGACCAGGTTCAGCGGAGGCACCGGTGCTTCCCCTTTGCGGCCCATCGGTTCGAGCGCTCCCGCCAGCGAGATGTAGTTGATGTCGTGCCCAGCTGCGTGGGCGTACGGGCCGTCCTGACCCCACCCGGTCATCCGGCCGTACACCAGACGCGGGTTGCGAGCCATGCAGTCCTCAGGACCGAGCCCAAGTCGCTCGGTCACTCCCGGTCGAAACCCTTCGATCAACGCATCGGCGCTTTCCACCAACCGCATCACGGTCTCCAACCCGTCTGGCGATTTGAGATCAACCCCAATCGACCGGCGACCTCGGTTCATGATGTCAGCCGGGGGCGACTGGGGATCACCGCCGTAGACCGACCCCGCCCGGTCAACCCGAATGACATCGGCCCCCATGTCTGAAAGCATCATGGCCGCGAACGGACCTGGCCCGATCCCCGCTAGTTCAATCACCCGAACACCAGCCAACGGTCCCACGAAGTTCCTCCTTATTGACACACCAACTGACGGCGACCCTACCCCCGTCCGGTGCTGGGGGTGAAGTGCTGCCGGCAGGTGTTCAGTCGGCGTAGGTCGCCGCGGTCCGGCGGGTGATGGCTTCGATCAACGGCGGCCACACTTGCGCCACGAAATCATGCGACATGCCTTCGATCTCGAGATATTCGGCCCCGGCGATAAGTTCCGCTGTTCGGCGACCGTGGGCGACCGGAAGCAGGGTGTCGTTCTCACCGTGAACGACCAACGCCGGAACGTTCAACTCGCGAAGCCCCGGTACCCGGTCAGGGCTGCGCAGACCCGCGTCGAATTGGCGAAGGCCCCCGCCGGGAATCCACGAACGCTCGTAGAGCGCTCGGAAATAGGCAGCCATCGCTTCTCGATCGAACCAGTCCGGGTTGGCCCACAGCAGGCGAGCCGCCAGGTCGGCTTCGACTTGTTCCTCGATGGTATCCTTCGGCTGCATGACCAACGCCTCCACCACCTCGGGTGACGCACCGGGAAGGTCGGGTTCTCCGGTCGAGGACGCCAGCGACACCAGGAGCCGAACCCGTTCCGGATGGTCGATCGCCAGCTGTTGAGCGATCATCCCTCCGAGGGAAAGCCCCAGCACGACGGCATCGTCTTGGCCGACCGCATCAAGCACCGCCACCGTGTCATTGGCCATGTCGACCAGTGTGTAATCGGCGTCATCATCCATAGCCGAAGACAGTCCCGCATCCCGGTTGTCCATACGAATCACGAAGAAACCTCGATCGACGAGGGCCAGACAGAACGCTTCGGGATAGACCAGCAACTGGTTGCCCATCCCCGGAAGGCAAATAATCCCCGGATCGTCTGCAACCCCGAACGTCTCGTAATAAAGCTGAACCGAACCATGTGCTGCATAGGGCATGGCCGCACACTAGGTTCTCTGCGGTGAAGATTCAGGATCGCCGGTTCTCCCGCCTCAGCACCAAACAGTTGCATGAGATTCTTCGGCTTCGTATCGACGTGTTCGTGGTTGAGCAGACCTGCGCCTATCGAGAACTTGACGGTCGAGATACCGAACCGGAAACCCGTCACATCTGGATCGACGACGACCACGGGGTCCGGTCCTACCTGCGGTTGCTCGACGACGGCGAGACCCGAACCATCGGCCGAGTCGCGACCCGCGTCGATGCTCGATCCGATGGACTGGCCAGCGCGCTGATCGACTACGTGCTGGAACGCAGCACCGGACCCTGGACGCTCAACGCCCAAACCCAGCTCGTTGGTTGGTATCTCGAACGCGGGTTCGTCACCGATGGCGAAGCGTTCGTCGAAGACGGCATTGCTCATCAACCGATGCGTCGAGACAACGAACGCTCCGATGGGGCGAACCGAATCGCTACAACCGAATGATCCGCTCCGGGTCGATCACCAACCCGACCCGATCGCCGACCGTTGGCGGCTCTTGGCGAAGCAGAAAACGCAACTGCTGACCTTCGTCGGTGCGAACCCACACCTCCGCGGCCACCCCCCGGAACACCACCCGTTCCACCGTCACCCAGCGATCGGCGCCTGCTTGGCCGACAGCAGCATCGTCGGTAGCTACGGTGAACGTCGCGGCGTCGCTTCGCCACACCTCCGGACGGCCATCCACCTTCACCACGTTTCGATGACCGAGCACATCGGCGACCTCAAGTGAAACCGGCCGAGCCCAGACTTCGGCGGGGGGCCCGACCTGGAGGAGGCGGCCGTCGACCATCACCCCGATCCGGTCACCGAGCGCGAACGCTTCGTCTTGGTCGTGGGTGACGTGGATCGCCGCGGTTCTGGTCGCGGCAAGCACCTCAGGAAGTTCATCGATGAGGCGTTCGCGAAGCGACCGGTCGAGCGACCCCAACGGTTCGTCGAGCAGAACCACCCGCGGCCCCGGCGCCAACGTGCGGGCCAGCGCCACCCGCTGCGCTTCACCACCAGACAACGTTGCGATGGCTCGGCTGCCGTACCCGGCAAGTCCAACCAACTCCAGCAGTTCAGCGACTCGTTGTCGTTGGCGGGCCGCTTCCCAGCGTTGCATGCGCAGGCCAAACGCCACGTTGCCGGCAACGTCTCGATGTTCGAACAAGGCATGGTCTTGAAACATCAACCCGATCGGCCGCTGGTCGGGAGCAACCGAATCGATCCGGCGACCATCGAGCATCACCGTGCCGCCAGCCAGCGGTTCCAACCCCGCTACGGCTCGCAGCAACGAAGACTTTCCGCATCCGCTGGGGCCGACCAACGCCAGACATTCGCCGGCCTCCAAGGTCAGATCAACCCGGTCTACCGCCCGGGTCGAACCGTAACGAACGACAACTTCGGAAAGCACCAACATCAGAACGTTCCTCTCCGGTTTGATGACCCCAACTCGAGCAGCAACACCGCGAACGCTGCGAGTCCCATCAGCACCACCGAAAGGGCCATGGCCTGACCACGAAGCAGGTCGCCGGGGGAGGTCAGTAGACGAAACAACGCCACCGGTGCGGTGATCTGGTCGGGTTGACGAGGCAGAAACGCGGTGGCACCAAATTCACCCAGCGACACCGCGAACGCGAACCCGACTCCAACCATCAACCCTCGAGCGCCGATCGGAAGATCGATTTCTCGCCACACTCGCGATGGTGGTGCGCCGAGCACCGCTGCAGCTTCTCGCATCGCCGGGTTGATCGAGCGCAACACCGGCACCAGCGAACGAACCACAAACGGCACCCCGATCAGGGCATGGGCGACGGGAACGATCCACCAGGTCGTCCGCCAATCAACCGGTGGCCGGTCGAGCGCGATCAGGATACCGAACCCGACCGTCACCGCCGAAGTTCCCAGCGGAAGGGTCAACCCCAGATCGAACAGATGCGACACGCCCCGACGTCCGTGGACCACAACCAGCGACGCGCAGAGTCCGACCAGACCCGCAACGGCGGCGGCCACCACCGCCACCGTCAACGAGTTGCCCACTGCGGTCAACGCCGGAGCTGGCAGCTGAGAGATGCGCTCGGCGAGAGCTACATAATTGCCAAACCCATACCCGCGACCTTCGGCCAAGCTACGTTCGACCAGCACCGAGATCGGACCGCCGAGCAACACCAGCGCGACGATGGCATTCCCGACCGGCCAGAGCAACGAACCTGATCGGGCCGCTCGCTGAGCTGGACGGGAATGCACCGGCCGTCGCCGCTCCAACCGGTTGGCGACGATCACCATGGCCAGCACCGCCAACAACTGCACCGACGCCAGCGCTGCCGCCGTCGGCAGGTCGGCGCGGGTCACGGCATACCGATAGATCTCGGTTTCCAACGTTGACCGACGTGGGCCCCCCAGCACCAGCACCACGCCGAACGAAGTAAACGAAAACAGGAACACAATCGCCGACGCCGCGGCAATAGCCGGGCGCAACCGAGGCAGGGTCACTTCTCGGAAGGCTTGCCAGCGGCGAGCCCCAAGCACCCGCGCCGCATCCTCAACCCGATCGTCGAGTCCAGCCCAGAAACTCCCGACGGTGCGCACCACCACCGCGTAGTTAAAGAACACGTGGGCGGCCAGCACCACCCAGACACTGTGGCGCAACGTAACCGGGCCGTCGTCGAGCCCGGTCACCGTCAGCACTTCACGAAACGCACCGGCCACCACCACGGTAGGTAGGACAAACGGGACCGTGACCACTGCCCGCACGAGGCGCTGCCGACGACTCGACAAACGCGACACCACCGCCGCTGCGGGCAAGCCAACCCCAAGGGTCAGCACCGTGCTGGCCAACGCTTGCCAAAAAGTGAACCAGCCCACGCTTCGGAGACGAGACGAACTCACCACGTCGCGCAGCGCCTCCGCCTGATCCTGGCCAAGCCCCCGCCAGAGCACGCGAAGAACCGGGAACGCGAAGAACAAGGCAAAAAACACCAACGGCACCCCAACAAGGACCACCGTGGCTGACCGGCGAGTCACCGTCCGGCCCGCTTCCCGGACCGAGAGGAGACACCCCCGGTTAACGGCTCGCCTATCCGAGAACGATCTCGACCCATCGCTCAACCCAGACGTCACGGTTGGCTTCGATCGTGGCCGGATCCACACTCAGCGGCGACTCGGCAATGGCGGCATGGGCGACGAACTCGGCGGGAAGCGCAACGTCGTCGCGGGCCGGGAACACAAACATTGACAGCGCAAGGTCAGCTTGGAAGGTTTCGCTCAACATGAAGTCGATCAGCTGCTCTGCCGCTTCCCGGTTCGAAGTTCCCGACAAGATCCCGGCAAACTCGATCTGCCGGAAACACGAATCGAGCAGCACCCCAGTCGGGGCAGTATCGATCGGCGGGTCGGCATAGATCACTTCAGCCGGGGGGCTCGACGCATACGAGACCACCATCGACCGGTCACCGCCACCCGCAATGAACTCGCCGTAGTAGGCGTCCTCCCACCCTGCGGTCACGATCACCCCGTTGTCGACAAGCGCAGCCCAATAGGTTTCCCAATCCGGAGTTCCGACCACGGTTGCCAGCAGAAACGCCATCCCTGGCGACGAAGTTTCTGGTGACTGCACCACCAGCTGGTTGGCAAAAGCCGGGTTGGTGAGATCGCTCAACGTCGTCGGCGCAGCAACTCCTTCT
>JAFMKU010000072.1 GCA_017852795.1 Candidatus Neomicrothrix sp. | reverse complement strand
GGGGGGTGCTGCTGTTCGCCTGCCTAGAGCCAACGACACCGTCGCTAAACGACTCGCTCGGTGATCTACCTGAACGCCTCGCCGGGTACGGGCTCGACGACTGGCGGGTCGAAGACCAGATGGAGCTGGTGATCGACGCCAACTGGAAGCTCATTTCCGAGAACTTCCAGGAGTACTACCACCTGAGCTGGGTCCACCCGGAGCTGGCGAAAGTCAGCCGGGTTCGTGACCACTACCGCTATCAAGGATCAGGGATGTATTCGGGGCAGACCACAACCCCGGTGTCGGCCGATGACCGCGACGACTGGCTGACGCTGCCACCCGCAGCAGACCTCGACGAGTCCGATGCGTCCAGCGGCCGTTTTCTGGCGATCTACCCCAACGTGCTCCTGTCGGTATTACCCAACCACGTTTTCGTGATGATGTTGGAGCCGTTATCGGCCGGACAAACCCGAGAAACCTGCACATTCCTCCTGCCACCATCGACACCTGCGCTGCCCGAAGGCGGGCTCGACAAGACCCGGCGTTTCTGGCTCGACGTCAACGCCGAAGACATCGAGATTTGTCAACGCGGCCAACGAGGGCTGCACTCAGCCCGCCAACCGGGTCCGTTGGCCCCCCGGTTTGAAGAACCGCTCCACCGCTTCCACAACATGCTGGCGGACTGCATGACCGCCGACGACCTGAGTTCAGGGTTGCAGGTCCCGGTTGGCGATGATGGCTCCGCAGCGTCCCGGTGGGGTACGGGTCCCAACCCGACGCCACCGGGCATCGAGCAGGCCACCTCACCGGAGGCAAAGAGACCGGACGCAAAGGACACAGGTAGATGAAGACACAAGCCCAAGTCGTGGTGATAGGCGGAGGGGTCGTTGGTGCCTCGGTGCTCTACCACCTGACCAAAGCCGGATGGACCGACGTGATGCTGCTGGAACGCGCCGAGTTGACCGCCGGGTCGACATGGCATTCGGCAGGTGGGATGCACACGCTCAACGGCGACCCCAACGTGGCGAAACTGCAGCAGTACACCATCAACCTCTACCGAGAGTTAGAAGCCGAAGCCGGCACCGATGCATCCATTCACATCACCGGTGGGGTAGCGCTGGCGGACACTCCGGAACGGATGGACTGGCTCAAGATGAGCCACGCCCGCGGGCGTTATCTCGGCATGGAAACCGAACTGATCTCGGTGGCCGAGGCGAAAGAACTCCTGCCGATCCTTGACGAGCGCTACTTCGTTGGCGCGATGTACGACGCCCATGAAGGGCATCTCGATCCCAGTCAGATCACCCACGCGTACGCGACCTGCGCCCGCCAGCGCGGGGCGCAAGTACACCGGCATTCCTGGGTACGAAGTATTCGCCGGGCGACCGATGGCGGCTGGGACCTCACCGTGTACGACACCAACAGCAACCAAGACACGGCGGTGGTTCACTGCGAACACGTTGTCAACGCTGGAGGACTCTGGGCTCGTGAAGTTGGGCGCATGGTCGGGCTTGAACTGCCGCTGCTCGCGATGGAACACATGTATCTGTTGACCGAGGACATCCCGGAGGTGATGGAGTACAACCAAACCACCGGCCACGAGTTCCTGCATGCCATTGACTTCGGCGGAGAGATCTACATGCGCCAAGAAGGCAACGGTCTGCTGCTAGGAACCTACGAACAAGGGGGAAAGCCCTGGTCGGAACGGCAAACCCCGTGGGATTTCGGAATGCGGCTCCTGACCCCAGACCTAGAACGCATCGCGGAGTCGCTCGATACCGGGTTCAAACATTTCCCGATCTTTCAACAAGCCGGAATCAAACAGGTCATCAACGGTCCGTTCACGTTTGCCGCCGACGGCAACCCGCTACTCGGCCCGGTCCGGGGACTTCCCGGTTTCTGGTCGGCATGCGCAGTCATGGCCGGACTCTCCCAAGGTGGAGGGGTTGGCTTGGCGCTTGCGAACTGGATGGTCGACGGCGATCCCGGGTTCGACATTTGGGGGATGGATATCGCCCGGTTCGGTGACTACGCCACCATGGCGTACACCAACGAAAAAGTGCGCGAGAACTATTCGCGACGGTTTCGGATCACCTTCCCCAACGAACACCTTCAGCAAGGCCGAATGGTCCAAACCTCACCGATCTTTGATCGGCTCAAAGCACGCAACGCGGTGTTCGGGAGCGGGTTCGGGCTGGAGACTGCGCTCTGGTTCCAGACCGAAGGGCGCGAACCGGTGGAAGACGTCACCTTTGGCCGATCCAACGCCTGGGATTCGGTTGCGCAAGAAACGTTGGCGGTTCGCCACCGCGTTGGCATGTGGGAAACCACCGGCTTTTCGAAGTTTCGAGTGACCGGAACCGGAGCGCGAGCTTGGCTGGAACGGATCCTTGCCGGCCGGATCCCTAACCCGGGCCGTTTGTCGTTGACGCCAATGACCAACCCGGCCGGCAACCTCATCGGCGACCTCACCGTCGGTTGCCTACCGGGCGCACACGGTGAACCCGAAGGCCCAGTAACAACCGTGACCGGTGGCGCCACCGGCAACAACCGTTTCGAAGAAACGTTCCTGCTTTTCGGTTCAGGGATCGCCGAGCGCTACTACGAACGCTGGTTTGATCAGCACCTGCCCAACGATGCTTCGGTGCGCTACGAAACGCTCGGGTTCGAAATGTGCGGGCTGTCGATCGCCGGTCCTCAGGCCCGAACGCTGCTCGAGTCGGTAAGCGGAGACGATGTCAGCGCCAACGGAATGCGGTTCATGGCGTTCCGAGAGATCACGATCGGGTTAGCCCCGGTGCTGTGCGGGCGAGTGAGTTTCACCGGAGACCTCGGCTACGAGTTCTGGATGCCAGCCCGCTACCAGCGCTACGTCTATGAGCAACTAAGCGAAGCAGGGCACGAACTTGGACTGCAAATGTTTGGGCTTCACGCGCTCAACTCGCTGCGACTCGAAAAAAGCTTCGGTTCCTGGGCCCGTGAATACCGGCCGATCTACGACCCGTTCGAAGCAAACCTTGGACGGTTCGTCGCCATGGACCGTGACTTCATCGGGCGAGACGCGCTCGCCAAAAAGTACGGCGACGGTGGACCAGGAGCTCGGATGCGCCTCGCCACCTTCCGCGTCGACGCCGATCCAGGACCAACTGGCGTGGACGTCATCGGTGACGAACCGATCTGGCACAACGATGCGGTGGTGGGTTGGGTGACTTCCGGCGGATACGCCCACCACAGTCAGGCATCGGTCGCGCTCGGATACGTGCCAGCCGAACTCGACGCCTCGGCCGGCAACTACGAGATCGAAGTGCTCGGCGAGCGTCGCTCAGCCCACCGAATCGACGGCTGCCTCTGGGACGCCGACGGTGAACGGATGCGGGCCTAAACCCGCGCAAAATAGTAAAGGGCGGGGCCGAAGCCCCGCGCAAAATAGTAAAGGGCGGGGCCGAAGCCCCGCCCAGTACTACTTCATGATGTAGCTGATCAGCAGATCAGGCCGCAGCGCGGGCGGCGGCGAGCCACTCGTCCACGGTGTCGCGATGGGAGGCAATCCAATCGGCGGCATGTCCGTTGACATCTTCGGTGGTGTCCTGACCTTCGGTGTAGAGCACGTTCTGGAGCGCTACGTCAACCACCGAGATCTGGACCAGTTCGAACAGCTTGTGAGCCGCAGGGTTGGCAGCCAAGAATTCGTTGTTGGCCGAAACCTGAATGTCGGCGGCAACCCAGCCAAGGTGGCAGGGGTCAGCCGAACACTGTTCGAGGCCGAGTGCCGCCGGAACGGCGACTCCGTCGACCCGCTGATCGAACTCAGGGGTGATCGAACCGTCAAGCACCGAATCGGTTTCGATCGCCAGCCACATGGCGTTATCGCCAGGAATGAGCTGGGTCACGTACGCCGACGGGGTCCAGGTGTAGATAATGAACGGGATACCGTCCGCCGCGCGACCGACCGCTTCAGCGATCATGGCGTCGTAGCCAGCCTTGGTCTGTTCGATGTTGGACCAACCAGCGAACTCAATGTTCTCGCTGATGATGTCGTCACAGGTCCAGCTCTCGGGGCAACCAAGGATCTGAATGATGCCGTCACCAGGGGTGGAGTCACCCTGATCGTAAAGCGCAACCAATTCAGGGTCGTTGTTGATCTGGTCCATGGTCAGACCGGGGTAGTCGGCAACGATGGAGGGGTTGGTCAGGTAACCCTGAAGACCACCAGTCATCATTTCTTCGCCAACCACCGAGATCTTGTCACCAACGGTCTGGCCGTCGGTCAATTCGTTGTTCCACCACGCGGCGTGGCCGGGGTACCAACTGTTGGCCCAGAAGTCGACCTGACCTTCACCGAGGGCGGTGAAGAAAGCGGCAGGAGACATTTCCATCTCAGCGGGCTCGTTCACGGTGTAACCAAGTTCTTCCAGCAGCGCCTTGTAAATGGCAGCCTGCATGTAACCGGTCGACCAGTCGGCGCGGGCCATTGTGACCGAGACGCCGGCACCAGGCTGGCTGTCATCAGCTGCCGCGGTGTCATCAGCTGCGGTGTCGTCAGATGCGGTGTCGTCGTCACCGCACGAAGCGGCAAACAGTGCGAACACGAGCAACAACGCGAGCCAAATGCTCTTGGTGATTCTCATATAGATTCCCCTCCCGGGATTGTTGATTTGCTTTGCAGAAGAGTGTTCCGCCACAAAGACGTTCCACATAGTAGTCAAGTCACCGGACGTCTGCCGAGGTGAGTTCGTTTCGGTGCCGCTCAGCTGGATTATGCGTTGGCTGGTTCGCTCACCGGTGCATCAGCGCTAGGGGCCTGTTCATTGGCGTTTGGTTGATCACTTGCGAACAGGCGGGCCCGGTTGAATTCGTTCAGAACCGAGCGCGACGCCAGCGCCAGGAAGGCTCCTGAAACCAAGAAAAGGAATACCCCTGCCCCGGAAACAAAGTTCGGGTCAGATACCCGCAGAACGCTAATGGTGAACGCACCACCTATCGAGACCATGGCGATACCGATCCCAGAACTCACCACATTCCAACGCCAACGCAGTCGTTCATCAAGCCCGGCGAACCCTGCCGCCGGAATCGAAGCCAGCAGACCGAGAGATACGACCACGATCAGCAGGTAGCCGAGACCTGGTCCTTGTGCCGAGTAGTTGTTGAGGATCACGACATCTTGTCTTGCCGACGCCCGGATCGTGGCGATCAGCGAAGCGGCTTCCGCACCAGGAAGTTCACCCGAGTTAGAACGTTCGATGACATCATCAAGCTGGGCTTGGATCTCAGGGCTGATGACGGTGTCCTGACGCTCATCGAAGGTCCACCCGGCCCATCCAGAAAGTACCGTCCACACGAGGCAGAAGGCTGCGATCACGACCCGCGACCGACTGGATTTGGCGGAGAGCGGGGTATGAGCCGAGTACGGACTGTCGAAAAGCCAGATGACGGCGCCGGTTACGGCGATCACGCCACCAACAACGGTGACCAACGGTCCGGCACCTTTCTCGAACGCGGTCGAGGCAAATTCCGAAGGTGACATCCACAGATAAGCAACCGAGCATGCAACGATCGCCAGCGAACTGTAAAACGCGCCAACCGGGCCCAGCAAACGCCCCATCTGCCCGGGTTTGCGGAACAACGAGTAGGCCGAGAGCAAAATCACGACGGCGCCGATCAGACAGAGCGCACCAAACCAACTTCCACCTTCGGCATCAATCCCGTTGAACGTGCTGGACTCGGCAAGATCCATGTCGGATCGTCGCGCGTACGACCCGATCAAGCTCCCACCGCGGCTCCAGGTCATCAACATGACCGCACCGAGCGTGATCAGCGCACCAACGCTGGCGATGATGACACCCTGCCGTTCACGAACGGTGGCGGGGGCCACAGCCCCGACCCGGTCGGCAGTGCGGGCCGCGGTCTCTTCAGCCAACAGAACTTCGGGGTTGCTTCGAGCGTTGATAGCTCGGTTGATTCGCCCCAGCAGGCTCATGCCATCGGTGGCTTGGGTCTGAGAGATCCGGTCGAGGACAACGGCAACGGTGAACAAGGCCAAACCGGCGGAGGCACCGAGTGCCACGTCAAGGTTGTTGGTGGCCCGGAACACCATCAAGCCGAGACCACCGGCCCCCATGAGCGCAGCGATACCAAGCATCGAGATGGCCAGCAGCAGGGTCTGGTTCAACCCGGTCATGATTGCTGGACGAGCGAGCGGCAACTGGACGTCAAGCAACACGCGCCATTCGGAGGCGCCATAGGACCGACTGGCTTCCACCACGTCCTCGGGCACTTGTCGGATGCCGAGGTTGGTGAGCCGGATCAGCGGCGGGATCGCGAAGATCATGGTCACCATCGTGGACGACTCGAATCCGATACCGAAGAAGAAGATAAACGGAAGCATGTAGACAAACGAATGGATGACCTGCATGGCGTCAAGCGCGGGACGAACCGCATTCCAGACTCCATCGATGCGTCCGCACATCACCCCGAGCGGAATGCCAATCAGGGCGCACAGGAAGACCGAGACCAGGATCATCCCCAGCGTCAACGACACGGGATCCCAGTACTCAACGCCGAGCATTCCGCACAATGCCAGCGCCGTACCGGCGAACAACCCGATTTTGACGTTTCGAATGAGCGACCCGGCGAGGAAGAAGATGAAGCAAACCGCCCACCAAGGCATGTCGGTGATCTCCCACCAAGGGTGGTAGTCCCCCGACCGTACGAACGTGCTGAACAGCAGTTTGAACGGCCACTTGATTGCGCCGAGCAGATCGAAACCGATCTTGGACGCCATCTGGGTGTCGACCCAGCGAACCGACTGCTCGGCCCAGTCGCCGACCGGGATCGTGAACTGATCAAGCACCTTGTTATCCAAGATGGACGGGTCATTGGTGGCCGCTTGGCTAAAGATTCTGATCATCACATGTACACCTCTCGCTCGAAGTTGTCGATCAAGCTCTCGACCCGACCCATTTCCTCCATGATGTGGCGGGGGTCGAGGTTGCCGATCAGCCGACCATCCGGGTCAACCACGGCAATCGGCAGGCCCTTGCCGGCTGCGGCGTAGACCTCGTTGAGGGTCTGGTTAGGAGTGGCGGTGTGGAAATCCCGGCGGAGCGCATCAGCGAGGTTCCCGCCCGAGTTGCTTACCCGAATACCATCGCCGGCGGTCAGTACCGAATCAGGTTTCCCATCAGCATCGACAACGAAAGAACCAGCCCGATCACCGAGCCCGCTGAGCGCTTCGGCCAGAGTTGCCGACGCGGTGGTCGGACGAGGTTCAACCATGACCTCAAAGACCTGAATGACTCTTCCCTGATCAACGTCTTGCACGAATTCGGCCACGTATCCGGTGGCCGGTTCGGTCAGAATCTCCTCGGGAGTGCCGATCTGGACGACCTCACCGTCTTTCATGATGCATACCCGGTCACCGATCCGGAGCGCCTCATTGAGATCGTGGGTGATGAACAGGATGGTTTTTCGCAGGGCGGCCTGAATCTCCATCATCTCGTCTTGCATCTGCCGGCGAATCAGCGGATCGAGGGCGGAGAACGCTTCGTCCATGAGCAGGATCGGAGGGTCTGCGGCCAGCGCCCGGGCCAGCCCGACTCGCTGCTGCATGCCCCCCGAAAGCTGGTTGGGCGAATAGTTGGCGTAGGCGTCGAGGCCAACCAGCGAGAGCGCCCGGAGAGAAGCTTGGTCACGTTCTTTCTTCTCAACACCTTGAATTTTCAGCCCGTAACCGACGTTGTC
>JAFMKU010000071.1 GCA_017852795.1 Candidatus Neomicrothrix sp. | reverse complement strand
AGCAGACGACGCGCAGATCACGCTGGTCGGTTCCGGAAGTGAAGTTGTCCTCTGCGTGGAAGCAGCCGCCGCACTCGCAACTCGAGGGATCAGCGCCCGGGTGGTTTCCTTCCCGTGCTGGGAGCTGTTTGCGAAACGAGCAGCGAGCGAACAACGTGCCGTGCTGCGATCTGACCTGCCGAGTTTGGCGGTCGAAGCCGGGGTTTCTCAAGGCTGGCATCGTTGGGTTGACGACGTGGTCGCCATTGATCGTTTCGGAGCGTCGGCACCGGGAGACGTGGTGATGCGCGAACTTGGAATGACCGTTGACGCGGTCGTTGCTCGGGCCGAATCTCTCCTGGCGGGGAGCCAGACGTGACACCTCTTCAGCGGGTGTTCCCCGAACAAGGTCAAAGCGCCTGGCTCGACAACATTCGGCGGGACTGGATCCTGGACGGACGTTTACAAGCCTGGGTAGATCGAGGGGTGCGAGGGTTGACCTCCAACCCGTCGATCTTCGAAAAAGCCATCAAAGGATCAGGCGACTACGACCAACAGTTCTTCGCCTGTGTCGATCAAGGACAAAGCGTCGAAGAGGCCTACTGGGAGTTGGTTATCCGCGACATCACCGACGCGTTAGCGATCTTGTTGCCGGTTTACCGCAGCAGCAACGGACTCGATGGTTTCGCCTCGGTGGAGGTTGACCCGGGACTAGCCCGACGCACCGATGCGACCCTGAACGCGGCACGCCAACTGGCGGAACGGTTCGATGCTCCCAACCTCTACATCAAGATCCCGGCGACCAAAGAAGGTCTCGGCCCGATCGAAGACATGATCGCCGAGAAACGCTCGGTCAACGTCACCTTGATCTTCAGTCTTGAACGGTACGCCGAAGTCATCGAAGCCTACCTTCGCGGTCTTGAACGAACCGACGGTGATCTGAGCGGCATCAGCAGCGTTGCCTCGTTCTTTATCAGCCGGGTCGATAACGAAGTCGATCGACGACTCGACGAGCTCGGCACCCCCGAGGCGTTGGCGCTGCGCGGCAACGCTGCGGTAGCCAACGCTCGGCTGGCCTACGCCTTGTTTACTGAGACGTTCTCGGGGCCAAGATGGGAAGCGTTGCAGGCCCGAGGGGCGCGGGTGCAACGTCCGCTCTGGGCTTCGACCTCTACCAAAAACCCTTCCTACCCCGACACCCTCTACGTCGATGAACTGATCGGGCCGAACACGGTCAACACGCTGCCGGACGCCACTTTGGAAGCGTTCGAAGATCACGGGACGGTGTCGCGAACCATCGACCAGAATGTCGACGGCGCCCGGAGCGTGCTCGAAGACCTCGCGGCGCTTGGGATTCACATGGCCGATGTCACCGCCCAACTCGAAGCGGAAGGGGTCGCAGCGTTTGAGCAGAGCTTTGGTGGGCTGCTTGAGGCTTTGACCGAGAAGCTGGCGGCCCACCAGCAATCGTCGTAAACCCTGACGTTCCCCGCTAACCTTTGGTTTCACAACGTCGGCATCGGCTGGTGACCGTTCGTTGACGGACTGCTCATCGGAGACAGACCGGCGCATCAGGCGAACTTTCGGGTTTCGAAGGTGCGTGCCCAGTTCGGGTTCACGTTTCAGCCGGTTGGTTTGGCTGTAGAGGATTTCATGACACTCACGTCCCACGATCGGGCGTATCTGACGCCTACCGCGTTCGACGCTCTCGCCCAGCGGCACCTTGATGGCTTCGCGTCCGCGGCCGAGCTTGCCTTGCTCGAAGCGAACCGTGATGCCTGGATCGGGAGCCTTTGGCGGCTACTCGACGCGGCCGATGCTGCGTTGACCAGCGCCCGTGTGAGCGCCAAAGGGACTCTCCGGCCCTCAATCCTGGCCGACCTCGATGAAGAATGTTTTCGTATCGACCACCAGCTGACCGTGTTGGAAGGACCACCTCGGGAACACGAACTCGCCCCGATCTCTCACGAACCGATCGAAGTTGCTCCCGAACCGGAACGTTTTGTTGGTTCGGTGCAGCTGCAAATCTCCCGCACCGAAGGCCGCATCATGGTGTGGGCGGCGGGACACAACCTCCGCGGCGAAAACCCTGACGAACTCCAAACCAGGGTCCGGGCCCTTGGCGGTGGCGGCATCGAATGGGAAGAGCAAGCCACGATGAAAATTCCGGGCAGCGGACGGGTCGCGACGCTGTCAGCGCCGATCAGTGCCGCGGTCGGATGGCTCGCGGCGCTCGCCGAAACCGCGGGTGATCCAAGCGTTGGTTCCAGCGTGACCTGGATGGGTCACGCCGCTTCGCTAGCAGTTGAACTGGTTATGCAAGGTCGGGTCGTGCCAGTCCTGACTCAGGTCAAACGACGCCGGAAAGACCAGGCCACCCCCAACATGGGCACCTGCCGGGTGCGTTGGCAACCGGCGCTCGTGGACCCGGGCCGTATCGACGGGCTCGCTCGTTCGCTTCCGGGAACAGCAATGGCCAGCGGACGCGACCAGGACAAAACAAAGTTCGTGCTCGCCACCCTCGGCGATCTCACCGACGCCATCGTGGGTGTTGCCGCTTCCCAGTTGGAGATGCCGGCCCCTCCCCCGGCGGTTTCCACCCGTTCCGATCTGGCCGAAGCGGTGCTCTGCCATCTTGATGGCGAACCGTTCGTGGCTCCGCTCAAACCGAGCGGCGAACTCATTCGCAAACTGGGGCAATGGAGCCAATCGGTTGCCGGTGCGGTCGAGGAACGGCTGGTCGTGCAACTCGAACCGCCCGATGACAGCGGCGCCTGGCAGGTCCGGGTTTTGGCGCACGGCGAAGACGGCGAAATCCCGGTGGAAGCAGCGCTCGCGGTAGCTTCCAAAGCCCGGAGCCGGGCCTCCGCCGCTCAACTCGCCCGGCTGGAACGGATGTTCCCTGCGTTGATGCGTCTCGGTGGTCGTCGCCGCGGTGAAGTGCTGCTTTCTCAGGACGAAGCCTGGGAGTTGATGACCACGCTTGGTGAAACGTTGACGCTTTGTGGCTTCGAAGTTCGGGTGCCGCAACTGAAACGACAAAAAGCGGTGGCTTCGCTGCGTTTGACCAGTGAAGGCAACGAGACCACGGTGGGTGCCCATCAGCTGGCCGATGTCCGCTGGTCGGCGGTGTTCGATGATGTAGAACTCACCGCGGCAGAAATCGCACAGCTCGCCAAGGAAGCCCGCCCTCTCGTGCGTTCGCGGGGACGCTGGGTTGAGATCGACAAAGCAGACCTCGCCGAGGCGGCCGCGGCGTTGGCCGAACGGGCCGATACCACCCGGTTGACGGGCGCCGACATGCTTCGCCACGCGCTCGGCCTTGAGGGAAGCCCGTTGGCTGGCGGGGTGTCGATCACGGGAGGCGGATGGGCTGCGGATTTGTTCCGAAGCCTCGAATCGTTGCCGTCAGAACCTTCGACCACCCCGGATGGTTTCTCGGGTGAACTGCGGTCCTACCAAGCCGACGCGGTGGCCTGGATGGCTTTCCTTGACGAGGCGGGACTTGGTGGATGTCTGGCCTTGGACATGGGGCTTGGAAAAACCCCGTCGACGTTGGCCAGCATCGCGCTGCTCGAAACGGAAGGAACATCGCTGGTGGTGGCACCCCCGGCGGTGGTGGGCAACTGGGCGAGCGAAGCCAAACGTTTCGTGCCCGGATTGGCGGTGCTGGTGCATCACGGCGCTAGCCGCCTACGCGGTCCCGCGTTAGCAGCCGCGGTCCGGAAAGCAGATCTGGTGGTCACCACCTACGGAACCGCGGTGCGTGACATGGATGAGCTCGCGGAACTGACGTGGAACAAGGTGGTCATTGACGAAGCGCAGGCCATCAAAAACCCGACCGCCGAAACGTCCCAGCAGCTGCGCCGGCTCAAAGCTGGCACCCGGCTGGCGTTGACAGGGACACCGATCGAAAACGGGCTCGGCGATCTTTGGTCCATCCTCGACTGGGCCAACCCCAGCCTGCTGGGTCCACGGAACGCGTTTGTCGCTCAGCTTTCGCCAGCCAACAACGGCAAAGGCGCCAATGATGGCGAAGCTGCGCTGCGCGCCTTGAACGGGATCCTCGTGTATCGCCGGACCAAATCCGAGCCGTCAATCGCCGCGGAACTTCCGGACCGTATTGATGAGATCGACCATTGCGCGATGACCGCTGAACAAATCGGTCTGTATCAGGCGGTCATCGACAATCTGATCCTGACGTCCACCGAAAACCCCGATGGGTCACCGGAACGGAAAGGTGCGGTTCTGGCTGCGATCACCGCGCTGAAGCAAATCTGTAACCATCCGGTCAATTACCGCAGCGATGACGAAGGGCTCGACGGGCGATCCGGGAAACTGACCCGACTCAACGAAATCGTCGAATCGGTGTTTGCCTCCGGGGAAAAAATGCTGATCTTCACCCACTTTGCGACCTGGGGCGAGCGCTTGGCTGGGTATCTGAGCGAACAGCACGGCCGCCCAGTTGCCTGCTATCACGGTGGTTTGGGCCGCACCGCTCGAGACAACATGATCGCCGAGTTCCAAAACCAGGACGGCCCCGGCGCGTTGGTGCTGTCTCTCAAAGCGGGCGGAACCGGATTGAACCTGACCGCGGCAAACCACGTGGTGTTGTACGACCGGTGGTGGAACCCGGCCGTGGAAGATCAGGCCCGAGACCGGGCGTGGCGAATTGGTCAGGACAAGACGGTGATCTGTCACCGGTTGATCTGCCCGGGAACCATCGACGAACGAGTGGAAGAAGTAGTCGCCGGGAAACGACAAATCGCCGACCTGACCCTTCCGAAATCGTCGTCGATCGCCGATCTTGATGCGCAGCAACTCCAGCACGTGCTGGGCATCGACACCAGTCAACTGCTTGACGCCGACAGTGAATCTGAGGAGGTTTCGCCATGAGCAGCCGCCGTCGACCGGCTAAAGCAAAAACGAAAACCGGGAAACCCACCCGTCCGGCCGCCCAGAACCGAAAAGCGCCGCAGGCTGATCCGCTCGAATTCTGGGGCGATCCCGAACTCCTTCCGGAACCCCCAGAGCCGATCTCGATTCCTTCCGATCCGAAAGCGCTCATTGAGTCACTCGGGCGGGTCCCGTTGCCGGGCCACGAAACGGCCGCCGATCACTGGTTGGCGATGGTCTATGAGCGGGCCGCAGTTTTGGGGACGGCTCTGGCGGCGGCCGGTGGCCTCACCGCTGACGAAAAACACGAGTGAGTTGCCTTTTGAAACCATCTCGGTCTAGCGTTCGCTGGTGGCCAACCGGGGAACACGCCAGACCGTCGAAGACTGTTCGATACAACGGACGCTTGATCTGGTCGGTGACCGTTGGACCCTGCTGATTATTCGTGATCTGTTCCGTGGGGTTCGCCGGTTCTCGCGAATCCAAGAAGACCTTGGGATAGCCCGCAACCTGCTTTCGGATCGGCTGCAGATGCTGGTCGACGCCGAAATCGTAGAAAAGTTCGAATATCAGCAGCGCCCGGTGCGTTACGAATACCGGTTGACCGACCGCGGTCGGGCCCTCAGCCCGGCGCTTGTCGCGTTGATGCGCTGGGGCGACGAATGGTGCAGCGGCGGTTTGGCCCCCACCGAACTCGTCCATGACGCCTGCGGGACCCGACTCGAACTCCAACCGTGGTGTACCAGCTGCAACCAACCGGTCAACGCAGTCCAGATTTCTTCCCGGCCCGGTCCGGGCCGACGTTCAGCAGTAGGGAACCCATGACGGTAGATCTGTACACCCTGGCCAGTAGCGAACTGCGAGCCCTCGCTCGCGAACGCCGCAACCAGGCCTTCGGTTCGGTGGTCAGCTACTCGCCGAAGGTGTTCATCCCGCTCACCATGCTGTGCCAGGACCGTTGCGGGTACTGCACGTTCGCGCAACCCCCTGCTCGTCTCGACTCCCCGTACCTCACCGCAGATCAGGTGTTGGACATCGCCCGCCAAGGCGCCGAATACGGATGTCACGAGGCGCTGTTCACGTTGGGCGAGAACCCGGAAGCCCGCTATCCGGTGGCCCGAGACTGGCTCAACCGTCACGGATACGAATCCACCGTCGACTACGTGGCAGCCATGGCGCAACTGGTGCTGGCAGAAACCGGGCTACTCCCCCACGCCAACACTGGCGCCATGAACCGCCAACAGCTTGAACAGTTGCGGACGGTTTCTCCCAGTCAAGGCATGATGGTCGAAACGTTGCGAACCGACCTTGACTGCCACCGGGGTGCCCCGGACAAAACCCCTGAACGGCGACTCGCCACCCTCGAACAAGCTGGCAAGTTAGCGATCCCGTTCACGACCGGGATTTTGGTGGGTATCGGCGAGAACCGAAACGACCGCATCGCCGCGTTGGAAGCGATCGCCGAAAGCCACCGACGGCACGGGCACATTCAGGAAGTCATCGTGCAGAACTTCCTTCCCAAACCTGGGACGGCGATGCACAATGCCGAACCCTGCCCGGTCGATGACCATCTTGACGCCATCGCGCTGGCTCGACTGATCCTTCCGCTCGACGTCCACGTGCAGGCCCCACCGAACCTCAGCGACGACCTCGTCGCGTTGCTCGATGCCGGAGTCTCCGACTGGGGTGGGGTGTCGCCGGTTACCGCTGATCACGTCAACCCTGAACGGCCCTGGCCTGAACTCGACCTGCTTCGTCAAGCAACCGAAGCGGCAGGTCACGCGCTCGTACCGCGGCTGACCTTGCACCCCCGGTTCGTGCGAGAACCGCAACGCTGGCTCGACGAACGTCTGCGTTTTCCTGTAGCCGACCGGGCCGACAGTGACGGTTTCGCCCGAGACGACCCTGGTTCGGTCTGGCCTGAACGGACGATGGAACGCGCCAAAGTCGACGATGGTGCCGAATTTGAACTCACGGGGACGATCAGCAGTCAGTGGTATGTCGGTTCGGGAGCCGCGTCCCCGACACTCGTGCCCGCACCTCAGCGTGCCAACGGCCCGGTCGGTGAAGTCCTTGACGGGGTCCGCAGCGGCCAAGATGTCGGGTTCGATGAGATCGTGACGCTGCTGCGGGCCCGAGGTCAGGAAGTTCCCGCGGTGGCCGCGGTAGCCGACGAACTGCGGGCTGAAGCGGTAGGAGATGTCGTCACCTGGGTCGCCAATCGAAACATCAACTACACCAACGTCTGCACGTTCAAATGTCGGTTCTGCGGGTTCTCGAAAGGCCCGCTTTCGCTGAACCTGCGAGGCACCCCGTACCTGCTAACCCTCGACGACATCGCCGATCGGGTTATCGAAGCGGCGGCGGTTGGTGCCACCGAAGTGTGCCTCCAAGGCGGGATCCATCCCGATTTCGACGGCGACTACTACATCGATGTGGCCCGGGCCGTCCACGAAGCAGTTCCGGACATGCACATTCACGGCTTCACTGCGCTGGAAGTCACCGAAGGAGCTCGACGGAACCAAGAACCGCTCGCCGCGTACCTGACCCGACTCCGCGACGCCGGGCAACGTTCGCTTCCGGGAACCGCAGCCGAAATTCTTGACGACGGTGTGCGTGCGGTGCTGTGCCCCGACAAGATCAACACCGAAGAGTGGCTCGAAGCCCACCGGGTGGCGCACTCGGTGGGTTTGCGATCCAACGTGACGATGATGTTCGGTTCGGTAGAAAACCCTGAACATTGGGCGAAGCATTTCCTCGCAACCCGGGCGTTGCAGGAAGAAACCGGAGGGTTCACCGAATTTGTCGGTTTGCCGTTTGTGCATATGGCGAGCCCGATCTATTTGCAGCGTCGAGCTCGACGAGGACCGACCTTTCGTGAAGTGCTTCTGGTCCATGCGGTCGCCCGTATCGCCTACCGAGGCCGGATCGACAACATTCAAGGTTCCTGGGTGAAACTGGGGTTCGATTCGATCACTCAACTCCTCCAGTCCGGGGCGAACGATCTCGGCGGAACGTTGATGGACGAAAACATTTCGCGGGCCGCCGGTGCTGATCATGGAACGCAGGTCAGCGAAGCCGATTTCCGTCGAGTCGTTGAACCACTGGGACGTCAACTCGTTCAACGCACCACGCTCTACGGCCGACCAGACCTCGA
>JAFMKU010000070.1 GCA_017852795.1 Candidatus Neomicrothrix sp. | reverse complement strand
TGACGAAATCGGCTACTGCCCGTCGCGCTTCCCGTGACGCTTGGTTAGCCATCCGGGCCCGGGCGTCTTGTTCGGTGAAACCCCGGAACTCCACCAGCCGGGCCACTGCGATGTCGTGGTCAACGTCGACGACCACGATCCCGGACAGGTTGGCGTACTGATCAGCCAACGACTCGCCATCGGGCCGGACCAGCAGCGGAATGTCAAGCAACACCACCGCTTCGGTACCGGCCACCGCCCCCCGCCGTTGTTTCATCTCTTCGGCGACCGCCGGATGCACGATGGCGTTGAGGGCTTTCAGATCGTCTTCGTTGTTAAACACGATTTCGGCGACCGCCTGCCGGTTCAGCGAACCGTCGGAGCTAACCACGGCCTGACCCCAACGTTCGATCATCTGATCAAACACCGGTGTGCCAGGGTTCTGGAGCTCTTTGACGATCCGGTCGGCGTCGATCAGTACCGCGCCGAGTTCAACCAGAAGATCGGCAACGGTCGACTTGCCCGAACCGATACCTCCGGTGAGCCCGATTTCGATCATCGGCGAGACCGCGAAACGCGAGGGGTTAGACCCCTGCGCTCACTCTTCTTCGCCGGAGGCGTCTTCGTCTTCGACGACCTCTTCGACCTCGACGTACTCGTACTCGACCTCTTCGCCTTTGGCGGCTTCACCGGTTGCGGCTGAGCCTTCCTGCTGGGCGTAGTACTCCTCCCAAGCCGCTTGGCCTTCCGAAGAGCTGCTGCCACCGATGTAGTTGCCTTCAGCGTCATACGCGTGCTCGCCGAAGTGCTCCTGGTATTCGGCTGCGACTTCGCCGCCTTCCGCAGCCTGCTTGATCGAGAGGCTGATCCGGCGACGCTGAAGATCGAGATCGATGATCTTGACCCAGAGTTCTTCGCCTGGAGTCACCACCTGCTCCGGCAGGTCGATGTGGTGTGCCGACATTTCCGAGATGTGGACGAGCCCTTCGATACCGTCGCCGACCTGAACAAACGAGCCGAACGGGACCAGCTTGGTGACCCGGCCGTAAACCAGTTCACCGACCCGGTGACTGGATGCGAACTCCTGCCACGGATCCTGCTGGGTGGCTTTCAGCGACAGGCTGATGCGTTCACGGTCAAGATCGATTTCGAGGACCTCGACGTCGATTTCATCACCGATGGTGACAACCGATGACGGGTGATCAACATGCTTCCAAGACAGTTCGGAGACGTGAACAAGGCCGTCCATCCCACCGATGTCCACGAAGGCACCGAAGTTGACAACGCTGGACACCACACCGCGACGACGCTCGCCCGGCTTGAGGTTGTCGAGGAACGCGCCACGCTGTTCCTTCTGGTTCTCTTCAAGCCAGGAACGACGAGACAGCACGACGTTGTTGCGGTTCTTGTCGAGTTCGATGATCTTCGCTTCGATCTGCTGACCCATGTAAGGCTGCAGGTCACGGACACGGCGCTGTTCCACCAGCGACGCCGGCAGGAAGCCGCGCAGGCCAATATCGACGATCAGGCCACCTTTGACCACTTCGATGACCTGGCCTTTGACGACGCCGTCGGCTTCTTTGAGTTCTTCGATCTTGCCCCAAGCCCGCTCGTACTGGGCCCGCTTCTTGGAGAGAACCAAACGGCCCTCTTTGTCTTCTTTGGTGATGACCAACGCTTCGATGCGTTCGCCCATCGACACGATTTCGCTGGGGTCGACATCGTTGCGGATCGAGAGCTCACGGCTCGGGATCACACCTTCGCTCTTGTAACCAATGTCGAGCAGGACTTCATCCTGATCAACCCGAACCACGGTTCCTTCGACCAACTGACCGTCTTCGATCAGCACCATGGTGGAGGTGTAGGCCTCCTCAATGTCGATGCCTCCGAGGTCGGCGTCGACAATCTGGCGGGGCACATAGTTGCCTTCAGAGTCGAACGTCCCGAATTGGGAGGCGTCAGCGGAAAGAGTGTTTTCGGTCATAGGAATCTCGGCGGATCGAGGTAACACGACGGCATCTGACCGTCGAGTTCTGTCAGAAAGACAGCCTTGAAAAGATAGCGGCAAACCGTCGAAATCAGACCGGTAGCCGGTCAGTTCTGCGCGCCAACACCAGATGCTCTGGAGACTCCGTGTCTGCTGGTCTCGATTCCCACCGTCCTGGTTCGGCGGCAGTGATCGACATCACCTCCAAACCAACCACTTCGCACAGCAGGCGAAGCTCACGCGGGGTGAAGCAGGTGGTCCACAGGTCCACCTCGCGACGTTCGCCCGACGGGCTTCGTACTTCGGTGGTTTCCCGATGGCAGCCAGAACTCGCATCGAAGTCGTTGCCTTCGACCAGGTTCGCAACCTGCAAATAGGCGTTGAACGCGGTGAACAGCACGTATCCCCCGGGTTTCACCGCTCGAGCCATGCCCGCCAATACGTCCCGGTCCGGGTCAAGATGATGCGCCGCGGCGGGACCTCCAACCATGCCAAACGCTCCCTGACATATGGAAATAGCCAGATCGAACTCGTTGTGGAAGTTGAGCATGCGGGCATCACCCCAAGCGAACGTGACCCCTTCCGGCGCTGATGCTTGCGCCAACTCGATGAACGTCTCGCTGATGTCCACTCCGTGAACCTGAACGCCTCGACGGCCAAGCTCCGCCGCGTGGCGGCCTGGGCCGCAACCCACGTCCAACACTCGATCACCGGGCGACAACGGAACCATCCGCAGGATCTCGTCCACTTCGCGCACCGTGCCTTTGGTGAACGAGTAACGCAGATACGCGGCGCCGAGATGATCAGCGATCGGTTCGAACCAGTGCGGGTCGGGACGACCCTGGCCGCCTGGTGCTGCGTCGGCCTGTTCCCCCACCCGACGTTTAGCCTTTCGCGTCGGCCCAGCTCTGGGCGACCTTCAGATCGATCAGCAACGGCACTCGAAGGTCGAAAGCGTTAGCCATGACCTCTTCCATGAGGCCCGAAACCTGATCGATTTCGGATTCGGGTGCTTCCACGATGATTTCGTCGTGGACCTGCAACACGATCCGGCTTTCAAATGCCGCATCTTCAAGCGCAGCATCGAGCCGCACCAGCGCCACTTTGAAAATGTCGGCGGCGAGCCCCTGAATGCCGGCGTTCATCGCCTGCCGCTCACCGGCCTGTCGTATCTGGCGATTATCCGAGGACAGTTCCGGGATTTGGCGGCGACGTCCGAACAGCGTTTCGGTGTAGCCACGGTCGCGGGCTTCGGCCACCGTCACTTCCATGTAGTCCTTCACCTTCGGAAACGCTGCGAAGTAGTTCTCGAGAATGATCGCCGCTTCCCCAACCGGGATCGCTAGCCGTTGAGCCAGGCCGTAAGCCTCCATTCCGTAGGCCAGCCCGTACGACACCATCTTCGCTTTCGATCGTTCTTCCACGTGAACCTGAGCTGGATCAATGTCGAAAATCCGGGCGGCGGTGGCGGTGTGGATGTCGTCACCGGCGTCGAACGCCTCGATCAGACCCGGGTCTTCGGCTAGGTGAGCGATGCAGCGAAGTTCGATCTGGTCGTAGTCCGCGATCAGTAAGCGGTGACCGGGAGCGGCGACAAACGCGGTTCGAAACACCCGGCCTCGTTCGGAACGAACCGGAATGTTGTGCAGGTTTGGTTGATCCGAACTGAGACGGCCGGTGCGAGCAACCGTCTGATTGAACGTCGCCCGGATGCGGTGATCGGCTTGCACCTCAGCCAGCAAACCTTCCCCATAGGTGGAGCGCAGCTTCTCCACTTCACGAAACTCCAGCAGTGCGTCGACAATCGGATGCTCGTCGCGCATCTTTTCCAACGTCTGAGCATCGGTCGAGTAGCCCGTTTTGGTTTTCTTATGCGGAGTCAACCCCAGTTCGTCGAAGAGCACTTCGCGAAGCTGCTTGGTCGAGTTGACGTTGAATTCGTGACCTGCCAGTTCGACGACACGGTTTCTTGCCGTCAAGGTCGCCTCGGTCAATTCGTCGCGAATCCGCTGCAACACGTCAGGGTCAACGCCGATCCCTCGATGTTCCATCCGGGCCAGAACGCGAACCAGCGGAACCTCGAGATCGTCGTGAAGGGCCAGCAACCCTTTCGTAGTCATTGCCTCCCGCAGCGGTTCGACCAGTCGGTCTACCGCTAACGCCGCCACCGCCGCGGCATCGACGCGATCGTCAGCTCCACCGGCCAGATCGAGTTGGCCGGCCGGCGGCCCCGCGTCGGCGATGCTGAGTCCGGTAAAGCGCGTCAACAGTTCCGACAGTTCGTACCGGCCCTCGGCCGGGTCCAGCAGGTACGCAGCGATTTGAGTATCAATCACCAGATCGCGCAGATCGACCCCGAGCCCCAGCAGATCTCGGATCACCGATTTGCCACCGTGCATCGCCGCTGGGCGACCGGTCGGTCCCACCAGTTCGCCAAGCTCCGCCAGCACAGCTGGGTCGCTCAGACACGGTCCGGGAATGAACGCAACCCGCGGTTCGGCAGGGTCCACCGTGAACGCCAACCCGTCCGCGACCCCCGAGTCGGGTGCGGCCACCGCCAGCACCCCGCTGCCGGTGCTTGCAGTTCGCAAAGCCTTCGCCGCGGCCTCAACGGTTGCCAAAACGTCCACCACCGGGTCCAAGGGTTTCGCGGTGACCGTTTCGGGCTCCTCCCCGAGCATCGGAGCGAGTCGGGTCCACAGCGAACGAAACTCGAGCGTTTCGAACAACGCTTTGATTTCGTCAGGGTTGCCGCGACCCCAACCCAGGTTTGCGTCAACTTCGGGAACGTCAACGTCGCACACCAGCCGCATCATGGTGACGTTGTTGCGAACGTTGTCTTCGTTGGCGATCAGGTTCTCGCGGAGCTTCGGTGTGTACTCGTCAATCGCCGCGTAAATCCCGTCGATACCACCTCGATCGTTGATCAACTTGGCGGCGGTTTTTTCACCGACACCAGGCACCCCCGGAAGGTTGTCCGACGGGTCGCCGCGCAGCGCCGCGTACTCAACGTAGTCACGAGGGGTGACACCGGTACGGTCAAAAATGCCTGCTTCGTCGTAGAGCGCGTAATCGCTGACCCCCCGGCGGTTGTACAAAACCCGCACGTGCGGATCTTCGACCAGCTGAAAGCTGTCCCGGTCGCCGGTGACGATCACGACATCGTCGCCCCGGTCACGGCCTTGGGTCGCCAAAGTCGCGATCAAGTCATCGGCTTCGTACCCCACCATCTCAAGTTTCGGGATCGCCATGGTGGTCAGCACGTCGCGAACCAGACCCAGTTGGGGACGCAAAAGTTCTGGTGTTTCGTCCCGTTGAGCTTTGTAGCTCGGGGTCATTTCGTGCCGAAACGTGGGTTCGGGACGATCAAAGCACACCACCAGCCGGTCCGGTTGCTGATCCTTCACCAGGTTGATCAGCATCGACGTAAAACCGAACACTGCGTTGGTGACCTGCCCCGAAGCGGTCGCCATGTCGGTCGGCAGTGCAAAAAACGCCCGATACGTGAGCGAGTTTCCGTCAATCAGCATCAGCTTGGACATGGCACCACCTTGGACATGGCGCCGACCCTAATGCAGCGGTTACTGAACTGCGTCACCTGCCAGCACATCGGCGGCAACGTCAGCCATACGCCGACGGGTCGACATCGCATTGCGTTGCAGAAACCGGAAAGCATCGGCTTCGCTGAGACCGTCACGGTCGATCAAAACACCTTTCGCCCGATCGACGAGCGTGCGTTCGGCAAGCCGACGTTCCACCGATTCGAGGCTTTCGGCGAGATCCGCGAGTTCGCGGCGACGAGCAATTGCCAGTTCAATCGCCGGGACCAGATCTTCACGCTGGTACGGCTTGATCAGGTACGCCATCGCGCCCGCATCGCTCGCGGCTTCGATCAGTTCGCGCTGGCTGAACGCGGTCAGCATCACCACCGCAACATCGGTCTCGGTCGTGATCTTTTGGGCTGCTTCGATGCCGTCGCCACCCGGCATCTTGACGTCCAGAAGGGCCAGGTCGGGCCGGAGTTCGGTGACGAGACGCACCGCATCATCACCCCGTCCGCACGACCCCACTACCACGTACCCCTCTGCTTCGAGCAGTTCCACCAGATCGAGGCGAATGATGGCTTCGTCTTCGGCGACGACCACCGTTGTGGCAGTCATGACGCGGTCAGACGATCAAGCAACGCGTCCTGTTCGGCTTCCAGTTCGGCAATCTTTTCCGATACTCGTTGCCGGTGCCTCCGTAGCCGTTCGGCGTGACGGTCGGCGTCTCGGAACTCCCGATCGGCCAACGGCGTCTCTGACACTAACGCCCGCAGGCGAGCGTCTTCGGCCTCGTCGGAGAACCGGCGCATCTGCTCTTCGCTTACCGTCAGATCGTCGCGCAACGACCGCAGCTGAGCCCCGATCGACCGAAGGCGACGTTCAATATGACCCCGGACCATGCTTCGATCATAGAAGGTCATTGCGCAACCTGATCGGCCATCTTCACCCCCACCGGTGATCTCGGGCACGATGTTGCCATGGAACCAGTTTCCGGTTCGGCGGGTCGGTTTGACCGACCTGCCCCACCGCTTCGTTCAGTGCTTCACAAGAGGGTCCTTGTCGTGCTCGTTTCGATCGCGGTGGCCAGTGCTGCTGCCTGCGGATCCGCCGCGCCGCGTGGGACCTGCCAGGAGTTGCGTGAAGCCGAAGACCAACGCAGCGGGATGCATGTCCTAGAAGCAGGAACGACCGAGTACCTCACAGACCCGCCAACCAGTGGCCCGCACAGCAATGGCCCAACTCCGTCCGGTGCTCTCACCCAACCCGTTGCCCCCGAGATTCAAGTACGTCTGCTGGAGGCCGGCGGCGCCATGATCGTCTATCCCCCGAACCTGGATCGCGAAACGGTTGATCTGCTCGCAACGCTCACATCGGATTTGGTGGTCAGCGCCCCGTCACCTTCCCCGGCGACTTCGATCGTCGCTACCGCGTGGACGTGGAAATTGGTATGCACGGAACTCGACGTCGAACGCCTCCGGACGTTCCTCAGCGACCGGCGCGACGCGGCACCCGGTCTCGACTGAGCGGGTCGCTCTCAGCGCTGCTGACGATTGGCTACCACCGTTTCCAACCGGGCCAGAGTTTCGGCGATGTTGGATCGGTGGCGTTGCGGATAGTTCAACTTCTCGATGCCTTTAGGAAACAGCGCCGTCGAATAGTCAAAGGTTTCGGTCACTTTTGTTCCACCTTCGACCGGCTCAAGCTCAAAGCGCCACCGGTGACCACCAAGGTGAGCCCACGCAATCAGACGGCCTTCGTCAAACTCTTTGACCACCGAAGAAATCCGATACGGAAGCAAAATCTTCATCTTCATCCGAAACCGACTACCCAACGCGAGACGTTCCGGGCCGGATGCAACTCCGAGAACCGAACCAGAGCCGTCCATTTCTGCGTGACCGGCCGGACTGGCCAGCACTTCGAAGATGGCTGCCGCATCGAAAGGAAGCACTCGGCTGTCGGAAACTGTCTGACTGGACTGACTCATGTGACCCGCTCCTGCAAGAAGAAGTCCGCTGATCGAAGCATGGTTTGCCCCGCCGCGCCAACCCGGTTGCACTTTGCTCTACCACCGCGCCATGATAAGCAAACCAGACAACTGAGGTACGGCGTGAAAATTACTCAGAATCAACTCGCAACGCTGGGGACCGTTGCCAGCGCGGCTGGGGGTCGGGTAGTCACCGACTTCATCGCGAAAGGTATGGGTTCGGGGAGCTGCATCGCGATCGAACTGCGGTCACCCCGAGACGTCTGGAACGCAGCTGAACTCATCGCCGAAACCGACCCACGTCTAGCCCGTTCACTGCGGGGCCCCGCCGTTGAGTCCGCCGGCTATCGAGTGATCCTGTTCTGGCCGGGAGTCACCGTCGATACCTAACACGGGTGCCCGGGGAGGGACTTGAACCCTCACGCCCCGAAGGGCAACGGATTTTGAGTCCGTCGTGTCTGCCAATTCCACCACCCGGGCGGGGGTACTCACGCGCAGCGTAGCCTTCCCGGAATGACGCCCCGCACTCGCAAGCGAATCCTCCAGTTGCTCCTCGTCGTCGCCGCGGTGGCCGCTCTCCGCGAATGGTCGGTCCGCCGCCACGAAGCCGACCTCCACGAC
>JAFMKU010000015.1 GCA_017852795.1 Candidatus Neomicrothrix sp. | reverse complement strand
AAACCGGTGCCGGGGAACCTTCTAGTTGCCGCCCGCCGTGGTTCGACAGGCAGATGGCGTCGATACCGAGATCAGCGGCGATGCGGGCGTCAGCGACGCTTTGGATTCCTTTGAGAACAAACGGTCCGTTCCACAACGAACGAAGCCATTCGATGTCGTCCCACGTCAACGACGGATCTAACTGTTCGTTGGCGTAATCGGCGAGTTCTACCGCCGATGATCCATCGCGTTCTCCGTTCGGATCGGCCTCCGAAACGTTGGCAAAACGGATCGGTCCACCGCGCAGAAAGTTTGCGGTCCAGGCGGGATGTCGGAGCCCGTCGAGAACGGTCCCGATCCCAATCTTGGGTGGCAGCGTGAAACCGTTGCGAACGTCACGTTCACGGCGGCCAAACGTGGCTAGATCAACGCAGGGCACGATTGCTTCAAACCCGGCATCGGCCGCACGGTTGATCATCTCGGTTACGAGTCCGCGGTCGCGCCAGACGTACACCTGAAACCAGCGGCGACCGTTGCTTACCGCCGAAATCTCCTCGATCGAACGAGTGGCCAGCGTCGACAAGGTGTAGGGGAGGCCGGCTCGTTGCGCGGCTCGGGCCACCGCCAGCTCTCCTTGCGCGTCGGCGATCCGGGTGAAACCGGTGGGGGCCAGCACGAACGGAAAGGCGAGCGGCGTTCCGAGCAGGGTTGTGCTGGTGTCGATCTGGCTGACATCGTTGAGCACCCGAGGGACGAAGTCATATTCGTCAAACGCCGTGACGTTACGCCGCAACGTCAACTCGTCTTCGGCCCCACCGTCGATGTAGTCGAACACCCCGGTCGGGAGACGTCGTTGAGCCATCAGGCGAAGATCGCCGATCCCTCCCGCTCGTTCGAGTTGCCGGTCACGCGAACGCAGCCGGAACCGCCGAAAACGCACCGTCCCGGTTAGGGCGGAACGCATCACATCACCGGGGCTCAGCCGGTTTTTCGTCGTCGGCGGACAGCGCCTTCTTGTGGGCGAGGTACTGCATCACCATTTCCCCCATTTTGGCCGGGTTGTAAATGTCCTCTTCGTAACTCCAAAGGCCCTGCCCGGCGTAATGCAGGATCGAAATGTTGTATTCCTGATGCACCGAACCGTCACCGGGATCGCCGAAACGGTTCTGGACTTTGAAAATCACCCAGCCTCGGTCCTCGTCGATGACATGCCAGTCGACGGGAAAGAACGTCATTTCCTTGTTGGGCCATTCACTCATCGTGGACTGGATCCAGCGATAGATCGCTTCCCGCCCACCGAACGTGCCGAAGTGGTGTTCGATGTAGGTCGCGTCTTCGGTGAACTGGTCGGCCCAGGCCCGCCAGTCACCGGAGGTAGCGGCCCGCAAGGCTCGCCCCTTGTACAAGTCGAATTCGGTTTCGAGTTCTTCTCGGCTCCAACGCCCCATGATCGATCCCCTCTCGATGTCAGGTCGGATTATGCCGAATGATTCTGTCACGCCCCACCGGTTTGGCGATAACCAGGTGTGGACAGCAGCGAAGGCCGCTCGTCGGTGTGGACCGCGACCGGGGGCCCATCGGGCCGGATCAGCGACCGGCCAAGACCGTCAGTGTTGACGCTGTCGGCCCGCCGTAGCACGGCGTGAAGCACCTCCATGGCCTGCGGTGAAAGCGCTTTCAACGGCCGGTTTCGGTGGATGCGAACACCGAGGTCGACTTGCGCGATGCGATGCACCCCGACCAGCCGAGCAACATCAATCAGCAGACCGACTTCGACGCCGTAGCCCTGCGAGAAAGGAACCTGCTCAAGGATCGAGCGTCGGCTGGCGTACTCGCCGCTCAACGGTTGATGGATGCTTCCGAGTTCCGGGAAGAACGTGGACAGCAGAGGCCGGGCCATCAGTTCGGTGGTTCGGCCGCCTCCGCTGCCGTTTTGTTCGGGTCGTTCGTAGAAGCCTTTGACCAGCGCGACCTGTGGGTCGTTGAGCAACGGGCCGAGCAGTCCCAGAATGTAGGACGGGGTGAAGCTGCGGAGGTCGGCGTCGACCCAGACGATGATGTCGCCGGTGCAAGCCGCCACGCTCTTCCACAACACGTTGCCTTTACCGCTCCCGACCCCGGCTTGAGGCAGGACCGAATTGACCGAAATGACTCGAGCCCCGGCGCTGGTCGCTCGGGCTGCGGTCTCGTCGGTGCTGCGGTCGTCGATGACCAGTACCTCGTCGACTAGCGGTTGCTTTTCGTCAACGTGAGGCCCGAAATGCGCAATTACCGAATCGACGATCGCGGCGATGGTTGACTCCTCGTTGCGGGCAGGAATGCAGACCGAAACCGTTGTCGAACCTTTCTTCGATTGAAGCGAGGCCAGCGAATAGTCGTCGGCGCTGAACGTCTGCGCCTGCTCGACAGTCATGGTTTCAGGTTAGACAGCCGTCGGGTCGTTCGCTCGTCTACGGCTCGGAGCTGTCCCCCGACGCTGAGAGCGTGAACGTCAGGTGGTCGCTGAGATCCCCGATGAGGTCTGCGAAGTAGCGGCGCTCGGTCAGCATCCACTCACCATCGAACTTCTGAAGCGTGTCCTGGTAGCGGCCCACGATGATTGGTTGCAACGCAAGCCGTTCGGTTTGTTGGAACACCGTGTAATACGAGCGAACCTGCACCTGATCGCCATCCACGGTTACTTGCGGATTGGTGGTGACATGACGAGTGCGCCACGTTCCGTCGTCGTGGATTTTCACGATCGACTGAAAGTGGGCCACGGCAGCATCGCCCCCTTCGGTCAGCACCGTTCCGGATTGGCCATCCACGAGGCGGGCGTGGGTCAGGAGTCGGTTCAAGGCGGGGTAGTCGGCGGCGTCCATGGCTTCGGCGATGGCGTAGATGGTGGTGGTAGCTGCGGATGCCTCGTCCATGATCGGGCACCGTACCCTCTAGACATGTCGGGGGCGAGTGCCGAAACGTCATTGAGGCCGAAATTCCGGTTGGTTCGATGGCTGTACCAGTTCGTTGTTGACCTGATCGCGGCGTGGCGTCGTGACCGGGTCGGGGGGCTTTCGGGAGAAATCGCGTTCTTTGGGTTGCTCGGGTTTTTCCCGATGGTGATCGCGTTAGCGGCGCTGCTCGGATCTGCTGACGCGGTGATTGGTGCCGATTCGGCAGCCGAGATCGAGAGTTGGCTGGTGCGCAATGTCACCGAAGTGTTCGGGTCGGACAATTCGTTGCGAACCACCGTTGGTGATCTGTTTGCTTCGACCAATGGTGGAGCGTTGACTGCGGGAGCGGTGCTCACCGTGTACGCCGCGTCTCGTGGTTTCGTGTCGGTGGTTTCGGCGTTGGACATCGCCTACGACCACGAGCACCGGCGAGGGTGGCTGGCGACCAGAGTTGCTGGGTTCGTGCTGACCTTGTTTACGTTGCTGGTAGCCGCCGCAGTGTTGATCCTCATCGTGGTCGGCCCGCTGCTGGGCGAAGGCCCTGACCTGGCTCGTCGCTGGGGGTTCGCCGAATGGTTCACGGTGTTGTGGACCTGGTTTCGTTGGCCGGTGGTGGTGGCGTTGCTGGTGGCTTGGGCCACTTCGCTGTACCACTTCGCCCCGAACCGTTGGAGTCCTTGGCGTCACGATCTACCGGGCGCGCTGCTCGCTTCGGCCTGGTGGGCGGTGGTGTCAGCGGGGTTCAGTCGGTATTTGGCTTCCACCTCGAATGGCGACAACGCGATTTTCGGGTTGCTTGGCGGCGCGCTGAGCCTGGTGGTCTGGATGTATCTGATGGCGATGGGGCTGCTGCTCGGGGCAGAAGTCAACGCCACGTTGGCGGCCCGCCGCCACGCCGCCAGTGCCAATCCCGACCAGCAGACGCCCGCCGAGGTGTCAGAGGACAACGCCGACTAGCCTCCGTGCAATGTCTGATTTCCGCAGCCCCATCGCCGATATCACCTTTGCGTTGCGTCACATCGCCGATCTGGATGCGCTCGCTGGCCTCGAAGCGTTCGCCCACGCCGACCCGGACCTTGTTGACGGTCTGCTTGAAGAAGCCGGCCGTTTCTTCGATGAAGTGGTCGCACCGACGAACCGTGACGGTGACACCGTCGGGTCGCAACGCAACCCGGACGGTTCGGTTACTGCCGCTCCCGGCCTCAAAAAGGCCTACCAGCAGATGGTTGACGCGGGTTGGGGTGGGATCGGTTTCCCGGAGGAATACGGCGGCGGCGGTTTCCCGTGGCTGTTGAGCATCGCGGTGCAGGAGATGTTGACCAGCGCCAACATGGGTTTCTCGCTTTGCCCCCTGCTCACCCAAGGGGCGATAGACGCGCTGCTGCACCACGGCAGCGAAGAACAAAAAGAGTTGTATCTCCGCAAGATGATTAGCGGTGAATGGTCCGGCACCATGAACCTGACCGAACCACACGCCGGTTCGGACGTGGGGGCGTTGACGTCCAAAGCCGAACCGGTAGGTGATGGGTCCTGGCGGATCACCGGCCAGAAGATCTACATCACCTGGGGTGAGCACGATGTGGCCGACAACATCATTCATCTGGTGTTGGCTCGCACCCCCGGTTCACCTCCGGGCACGAAAGGGATCAGCTTGTTTCTGGTGCCTAAGGTCCTGGTGCAGGCCGATGGGAGCCTCGGCGAACGCAACGACGTGCACTGTGTGAGCATCGAACACAAACTTGGCATTCACGCCAGCCCGACCTGTGTCATGCAGTACGGGGACGACGGTGGCGCCATTGGCTATCTGATCGGTGAAGAGAACCAGGGCATGCGATGCATGTTCACGATGATGAACAGTGCCCGCCTCTCGGTTGGTCTCGAAGGGGTTGCGATCGCGGAGCGGTCCTACCAGCAGGCGTTGCGGTACGCCCACGAGCGCCGTCAGGGTCGTGCGGTTGGGGCCGAAGCCGGGACCGACTCGAAAATTGTTGACCACCCCGATGTCCAGCGGATGCTGCTCGACATGAAATCGTCGATCGCGGCTATGCGGGGCCTGTGCTACCGCAACGCTGAAGCCATCGACTACGCCACTCACGGCGCCGACGACGACACCCGTCAACGCGGCGAAGAACGTGCTGCGCTGTTCACCCCACTATCCAAGTCGTGGTGCACCGATCTGGGTTGTGAACTCACCTCGGTCGGGGTGCAGATTCACGGTGGTATGGGTTTCGTCGAAGAAACCGGAGCGGCTCAGCATTTCCGAGACGCCCGAATCGCCCCGATCTACGAAGGCACCAACGGGATTCAGGCCATCGATCTGGTCGGCCGCAAACTTGGCCTTCGCCAAGGTGGCGTGATCCGAGACCATCTGAACTCGGTCGCCGCCACGCTGCGGGCGTTGGACGGACACGACGAGCTCGCCGAGGTCGCTGTTCACCTGCAAGCAGCTCGTGATGCGGTAGACGTCGCCACCAGCTACCTGCTGGAGCGTTCGTCGTCGGCACCTGGCGATCTGTTGGCGGGCGCCACGGCCTATCTCGACATGATGGCGTTGATGACCGGCGGCCAGATTTTGGCTGACGGTGCGTTAGCGGCCAAAGATCTCGGACCGGAGCAAGCCGAAGACCACGCGGTCATGGCCCGGTTCTTTGCCACCAACCGGTTGTCGGCGGTCCCTGGTTTGCTCGCAGCGGTGACCGCCGGTGGGGCAGATCTCGCTACGGCCAGAACTCGCCTGTTGGCGAACTGAGATTGGTCTGATGGTGCTGGCATCCATCCCGAGTCCATCCTCGGGAGTTCTCGAACTGGGCCCGATTTCGCTGCGGGCCTACGGGTTGATGATCGCACTGGGGGTGATCGCGGCGGTGACGCTCAGCCAGCGGCGTTGGCAACGCCGCGGCGGTGACCCTGAAGACATCTCCACCATTGCCTTGTGGGCGGTTCCGGCCGGACTGATCGGCGCCCGCCTGTACCACGTCATCACCGACTGGCGTTTCGACGAAGGCTGGACCGAACCGTTCAAGATTTGGCACGGCGGCCTTGGGATCCCCGGTGGAATGGCGGCCGGGGTACTGACTGCGCTCTGGTTGATCCACCGCAACGGTTGGGATCGTCCGGGGTTGCTTGACGCGGTGGTGCCCAGCCTTCCGCTGGCTCAAGCCATCGGTCGGTGGGGAAACTGGTTCAATCAGGAACTGTTCGGCGGGCCCAGCGAACTTCCGTGGGCGGTTGAGATCGATCGGCTGCGGGCTGCTCGGGCCGGGTTCCCGAACGCCACGACGTTCCACCCCACGTTCCTTTACGAATCGCTGTGGAATCTGGGGTTGGTGGTGTTCCTGATCTGGTTGGATCGCACCGGCAAACTCCGCCGGGGGGCGTTGTTGGCCGTGTACATCCTTGGGTATTCGGTGGCCCGCCTCTGGCTGGAGACGTTGCGAGTCGACCCGGCGACGGAGGTCAGCGGACTGCGCATCAACCTTCTGATGAGCCTGCTCGGGATTGTCCTGGCCGGGTTCTGGTTGGTGACCAGAGGCCGGCGACCGGCCGAAGCCAGCGACCACTAACCATCCACGGTTGGGGTCGTACGTTCGTGGTTGGCGGCGGTCAGCACCGCGGTTGACAGTTCCGGCCAGGCGGCTACCGCCCACGACCCAAACGGTTCGGTACATAACGCCACGAGGGTGACTTCGGCGACGGGGTCGATCCAGAGCATCGTCCCGGCCTGGCCGAAATGGCCGAACGTTTCGGCGTGGTTGGAGGGACTTGTCCAATGCGGAACCTTGTTTCCCCGGATTTCGGGTCCCAGCCCCCACGGGTTTGGGGTGTGGCGTCCAAACCCGGGAAGCACCCCGGCCAGTTCGGGTAGATGCACGGTGGTGGCCCGGGTCAGGGTGGTCTGGTCGATCAGGACGGGCTGGCACCAGGCCTCAGCGAGGCGCAACAGGTCCGAAACCGAAGCGGAACCTCCAGCGCCAGGGGATCCGGTGAGGCTGGTGTGCTGCATCCCGAGCGGGTCGAGCACCGATTCGGTCAGGTAACGAACAAACGGCATCCCTGAACGCTTGGCGACAAGGTCCCCGAGCAGGTCGTAGGCCGCGGTCGAGTACATGCGGCGGGTTCGGATGGTGGCGATCTGGTCGGGTCGGTCCGGAGCCAACCCCGCACTGTGCGCCAGCAGGTCGGCGCTGCTCGCTCCGGCATCGGTCACCGGTTCGTCAAGGGGCAACGTTCCTTCTTCGTGAGCGACCAGCACCGCCATCGCGGTCAACAGTTTGGTCACCGACGCCAACGCCATTGGTTGGTCGATCGGGCCGTGGTGGGTGGTGAACCCTCCCGGTCCGGTCGCGGCGGCGGCCGCAACCCCGGGCCAGTGGCTGAGACAAGCCAGAGGTGACATTGCCTAACTGTAGGGCCCGAAGGTGAGCAGTGGCCGCGAGTTCGCTAGCGTCAGGGTGTGTCCGACATGACCATGAGCGATATCCCACCCGCCCGCGGGACGAGGGTGTTTCGATCGTTCGCGTTTCTGGACCTTTCCGGCTTTACGGCGTTCACCGATAACCACGGCGACGATCAAGCAGTGGCAACGCTTTCGGCGTTTCGACTCGCCGTGCGCAGCGTGGCCTCCGCCCGCGGGGTTCGCATCGCCAAATGGCTCGGGGACGGGGCAATGCTGGTCGGGGTCGAACCCGAACCGTTGTTTCGTGCCGTGGTCGAAATCGAGGATCAGATCACACGTTCCGGAGCCGCGCTTCCGCTGCGGGCCGGTATGACGACCGGGCCGGTGATCCTGATCGACGGCGACGACTACATCGGCCGGGCGGTCAACCTTGCCGCCCGATTGTGTGCAATCGCGGAACCGCACCAGGTGTTGGCTCCGGCCGAAGACATGGCTCATCTCTACATCGACATTGTGACCAAACCGGTCGGCCGGATCGACATCCCTGGGATGGAAGAACCGGTCGAGGTGGTCAGCGTCACCCGCTGACCGGTGTCGGTTGACCGCACCGGGTGGACCGACTTCGAGCGGGCAGTAGCGAACGTGCTGGATGGTCTCGGGCCGGGTGATTTGGTGACGTACGGCGAGGTGGCCGCCGAAGCGGGTTTTCCTGGTGCGGCCCGGGCGGTGGGGTCGATGCTTGGTCGCCGAACCGAGGCGGACTTTCCCTGGTGGAGGGTGGTAGCGGCGAACGGGCGCCTGCTGGTTGGCCATGAAGATCAGCAACGACAGTTGTTGAACCAAGAAGGGGTCACCGTTCGTGATGGCCGGATCGGCACGGCACGCCACGATGGCCGATAGTCTGCGGGCATCGGCTTCCTCTCCGAATGGAACCGGTCCTGTACGTAGCGGCATCCCCCAACCGGCCGGCGTGCACTTCTCTTCATGACTGACACAAAAACTTTCGCGGATCTGGGACTTGCCGATGAGATCGTTGCTTCGCTCACCGAGCGGGGCATCACCTCACCTTTTCCCGTCCAGGAACTCACGATCCCCGATGCGTTGGCGGGTCGTGATGTTTGCGGCAAAGCCAAGACTGGGTCTGGCAAGACGCTGGCGTTCGGGCTTCCGGTTCTGCAACGCATGAACCAGGCGAAGCCGAACCGTCCCACCGGGATCGTGCTGGTACCGACCCGAGAACTCGCCAACCAGGTGTGTGACGAACTAGCCCCGGCCGCCAAAGCGGTGGGTCGAAGCGTGCTGGCCATCTACGGTGGCGCACCGATCGAAAAGCAGATCGCGGCGCTCGATCAAGGGGTGGATCTGGTGGTGGTCACACCGGGTCGGATGATCGATCTGATCGAACGCAAAGCGGTCTGGGTCAACGACGTCGAACACGTGGTGGTTGACGAAGCAGACCGTATGGCCGACATGGGTTTCCTACCGCAGGTCGAATGGATCCTGCGCAACGTCGACTCCGACCATCAGACCTTGTTGTTTTCTGCCACTCTCGACGGGGTGGTCAACACGCTGATCAAGCGGTACCAGACCGATCCGTCGATGCACGAGGTGGCATCGGACGAGGTGACGGTCGAACACATGACCCACCGGTTTGTGGCGGTCCACAAGATGGACAAAGCCAAAGTGGCGGCTTCGATCGCCCGATCAGCCGAACGCAGCATCATGTTTACCCGCACCAAGGTGATGGCCGATCGGCTTGCGGCCGATCTTTGTGAACTCGGGATCGACGCCGCCGCAATCCACGGGGATCTGCGTCAAACCACCCGTGAGAAGTCGCTTCGGGATTTCAGCAACGGCAAGCTGCGGACGCTGGTAGCGACCGATGTTGCGGCTCGAGGGATCCACGTCGACGAGGTGGATGTGGTGGTCCAGTACGACCCGCCCAGTGACCACAAGACGTATTTGCACCGGGCCGGACGCACCGCCCGAGCCGGAGAAAAGGGTCTGGTGGTGACGCTTTCGCTTTGGGATGAAGAACTCGAGATCCGTCGGCTGCAAAAACGCATCGATTGTGTGATGCCGATCATTGAGATGTTCTCGAACGACGAACGGTTGGCGAACCTCGTTGACCTGGATCCGAACGACGCCTGATCGGGATCTGGCCGACGTCGTCGGTCGTTTGGCTCGTGCCGGCAGTGATCCTGCCGGTGCGGTCGCCGCGGTGGCGGCGTTGGTGAGTGCCCGTTCCGGTCGGGCTGAACCGTTGATCATCAACGGTTCAGTGATCGCGGCCGATCCGGCAGTGCAGGCGGTTCCGGTCGATGACGGGCTGCTGCAACGCTGGGGGCCTTGGCTTCCGGGTCTGGTTCGCGAAGCGGTGCTGTCCCGTGAAGCCCGGCACCGTCAAGGGGTGTACCACACCCCACCTGAAGTGGTTCGAGCCCTGCTTTTGTTGACGCTCAACACCGGGTCAAGCTGGAACGAACAGACTCGGGTGCTTGACCCTGCGGTGGGTGGGGGAGCGTTTCTGCTAGCGGCGGCCGAGTTGCTGGCTGGCCCACGCGCCAACGTCGCGTCGCGGCTGGTCGCGGTGGACATTGATCCGCTGGCGGTGGCGACCACCCGGTTGGCGTTGGCGCTCTGGGCTCAAGTTCCTCAGGAAACGCTTCCCGACGACAACTTTTTGACCGGAGACTTTCTTGATCCGGAACTTCTCGGAACCCGTCAGGTAGACGCGGTGGTTGGAAACCCACCGTTTCTTTCTCAACTTCGTGGATCAACAGCCCGATCGGCTGCAGCCCGGGAACGGATCGCGCTTCGCTGGGCCGGGGTTGGTCGTTACGTCGACGAGGCAGCGGCGTTTGCCCTCGCCGCGTCGGAGTGTGTCGCACCCGGAGGGACCATGACGTTGGTTCAGCCCGCCTCGGTATTGGCAGCTCGAGACGCCGAACCGGTCCGGCAGCGTTTAGAAGCCACCGTTCCGCTGGTTGCGCTCTGGGTTGACGGGGGACAGCGGGCGTTCTCGGCGGCGGTAGACACGGTGGCGCTGGTATCTCGGCGGGCCGCGGCACCTCCGACGGTGCGGGTAGGCGAACTCGCGGTGCCTCGCCCAAGCCCCCGGTCTTGGGGTCCGTTGTTGGCCTCCTCGGAGGGGGTGCCGGCGCTGGACCGGCCGGTCGGGGTCACGCTGTCGGAAGTGGCGACAGTGACCGCAGGGTTCCGCCAGCACTACTACGGGCTGGTCGGAGCAGTTCGTGATGATCGCCAGGGCCGGTATCAGTTGATCACTTCGGGGCTGATTGACCCGCTCACCAACCGGTGGGGGGCCCGCCAGTGCCGCTTCGCCAAGCAGACGTTCGAGGCGCCGACGGTGGACCTGAATGCGGTAGCCCCCGACGTCAGCGACTGGGTCACCGCTCGGCTGGTCCCCAAAGTGTTGGTGGCGAGCCAAACCCGGGTGCTGGAGGCGTTCGCAGACGAAACCGGGGTCTGCGTGCCGGTCACCCCGGTGGTGTCGGTGGAACCCCACGACGTTTCCTCGCTGTGGCGGTTCGCGGCGTTGTTGACTTCACCGGTAGCGACCGCGTTGTTGGTGGGTTCGGCGTCAGGCACCGCGTTGAGCCCGGGATCGGTTCGGGTGTCGGCGTCGCTGATTGGTGAACTCCCGCTCCCCAACGACGAATCGGTTTGGGATGAGGCGGCCCGATTGGCCCGTGAAGGCAAACGAGACGAGTGCGGTCGGGTGATGCTGCGGGCCTACGGGTCGGCGGGCCGAGAGGACCTTCTGGACTGGTGGAGGAGCCGAAATCCGACTTGACCGCTCGGAATTAGGCTTCGGTTGCTAGAATGCGTACCGGTCGAGGATCCCGATGACAGTTCTGTTCAGGAGACCACGTGACGGACGGCAACCCAGCTCTGCATTTTGACCCGGACCGGCGGTTTCCCGCCGCGTTGCCGGCGTCGGGTGCCTGGCGAGTGGGTGACCCGGTGGGGAAACGAAAGTTTGCCACGGTCTGCTGCGAGCGCCCTTTCGTGCTTGAAGGTGGCGGCGTACTTCCCCAAATCGACATCGCCTACGAGACGTGGGGAACGCTCAACGAAGATCGGTCCAACGCGGTGTTGGTCTGCCATGCCCTTACCGGCGATGCCCACGCGGCTGGTTCGATGGGTCCCGGTCATCCGAGCGACGGTTGGTGGAACAACCTGATCGGCCCCGGCAAGGCCATCGACACTGACCGGTTCTTCGTGGTCTGCTCCAACGTGCTCGGTGGTTGTCAGGGCAGCACCGGTCCATCATCGATCAACCCCGAAACCGGCAGCCCGTACGGGCCGACGTTCCCGCAGGTCACGATCCGTGACATTGTCCGGGCTCAGTATATGTTGATGGAAAAACTCGGACTCGGCGCCTGGTGTTCGGTGGTCGGTGGTTCGATGGGAGGAATGCAGGTGCTCGAATGGGGCGCCATGTATCCGCGTCACGTTCGTTCGCTGGTTCCGGTCGCGACCGCGGCGAGTGCCAGTCCGATGCAAGTTGGCTGGAGTGCAGTTGAGCGCCTCGCCATCTCGCAAGACCCCAAGTGGCGTGACGGCTGGTACTACGACGCCGCAGACGGCGACGGCCCCTCGCAGGGGCTGGCGTTGGCTCGCGAAATCTCTCAGATCACCTATCGGACGAGCGAAGTTTTTGATGCGCGGTTCGGCCGAGAGGTGTACGACCCGCGCACCGAATTTGAACAATGGGGTCGCTTCCAAGTCGAGTCGTATCTCGATCACCACGGACAGAAACTGGTTCGTCGTTTCGACGCCAACTCGTTCCTGGTGCTCAGCAAGGCAATGGATCTCCACGATCTCGGTCGGGGACGAGGTGGCCTGGCCAAGGTGCTGGGAAGTTTCCGGATGCCGGTGCTTACCGCTTCGATCACCAGCGACGTGCTGTACCCGCCGTATCAACAAGCCGAGATCTACAAGCTGATCGAAGATGGGGGCGGGTCGTGTGCCTACCACATCGTCGAAAGCCCGCAGGGCCACGACGGGTTCCTGCTTGAATCGGCGGCGCTGGGTCCGCTCATCGCTTCGGTGTTGCGACAGGCAACCAGTTTCTGATTTGGTCCCGGGAAGGCGGTTGCGTTGCCGGAAATGCTCGAAATTGAGTCGTATCGCCAAGCGGCAGAACCGCTGGTAGGGCGTCGGGTTTCGACCGTTCACGCCCCCGACCCGTGGTACGCCAAAGGGGGCACCACGGTAGAGCAACTTCGCGACGTGCTGGTGGGAGTTCGGATCGAAGCCACCCGCCGGATCGGCAAGCTGATGCTGCTCGACACCGACGGACCGGTGCTGGGTCTTCGCTTCGGGATGACCGGCCGGATACTCGTGGATGAAAAGGCCCCGATTGAAGCTCTGGAGTATTCCAGTGACCGCAACGATCCGGCCTGGGACCGGTTTGGCTTGTCGTTCCGAGGTGGGGGTTCGATGATGATCCGCGACCCTCGCCGGCTCGGAGGGGTGGAACTCGACCCTGACGAATCCCGGTTGGGTCCCGACGCGTTGGTCGTTACCAAACCGGAGTTTGCTCACGTGCTGAGCCGGTCTCCGTCACCGATCAAGGCCCGACTGTTGGACCAAGCGCAAGTCGCGGGTCTGGGAAACCTGCTGGTTGACGACATCTTGTATCGGGCGGGGCTCGCCCCGCAGCGACCCGCCAACTCGCTGTCTGACGACGAGCTGAGCGTGCTCTATCGGGCCATGCGTCGTTCGCTATCCACCTTGGGGCGGCGGGGTGGGAGCCACACCGGAGATCTTCAGGTCGAACGGTTCGTCGGAGGACGATGCCCCAGCGACGGGGCGGAGCTTCGACGAGACACGGTCGGGGGACGCACGAGCTACTGGTGTCCCGAACATCAACGGTGAACCGTTTGCGCTCTGCGGTTAGGTTGCGTTCGGTGGTGGGCTACGGTCGGGAGGTGATGAGGGTGCTCAGTGATCAACAGCAGACCGTTCGACCGGTGGTTCGGATCGTTCAAGGTGGTTTGGTCGTGGTGGCGCTGGTCGGCATCGTGATGGCGTCTCCGTCAGGAGCCAGCGTCCACGGGTTGGCTCAAGAGTCAGTCAACTCTTCGTCGGAGGTCCAGACGATCCGCTACCAACTATTCGCGATCGCGGGGCTGCTTGCCGTGCTGTTGGTGGGCTTTGTCTGGCATACCAGCCCTCGCCGTCGGGTACGACTGGCGGCCCAAGTAGCTGATGAGCCTGATAAGGCTGATGAGGCTGAAAGGGCTGATGAAGCTGAAAACGAGGTGAGCGACGAACCGGTGGACGGAGCCCTCGATTCAGACGCGGATCGAGCCGACGACGACCGTGACCCCGGGTCGCCGGTTTCGGAGAACGGCTAGGCTGGCCCGATGTCTGACGGCTTTGATGTAGACGAGATGCTGGTCCGATTCCGCGAACGAGCCGAATCGGTGAAACGTCGGAATCTTCCCCCGGTAGGGGGCGACGAACGAGCGCAGTTCGTTCGCCAGGCCCAACTCGACTATCAGGATTTCGCCATGGTCGGAGATGCCGACGCCGAATTGGTCGATGGCATCCTGACCTTGCGGGTGGACCTTCGTGCCAACCCGGCGTAACGGGTTGATCTGACAAAGGAAGCGAACGGCCAATTGCCCCGGCCGGGGTGCAAGTTCACCCATCGAGTCGCTACAGTTACCCGACGTTGCGGACGTAGCTCAGTTGGTAGAGCGCAACCTTGCCAAGGTTGAGGTCGCCGGTTCGAACCCGGTCGTCCGCTCCACACGAAACCCCAGGCCGGAGGACCACCTCCGACCTGGGGTTTCTTCGTTTACCTGATCAGCGAGATCGGCTTCGACGGGTCCCTGAGGTCGACGCGGCTAGGGTCAATGGCTATGAGCGTTGATTGGGCAGATCTGGCGATTCGGCTTTCCGATCAAGTCCAGGTCCTTTCCACCTCCGACAACGGCGCCTACCCGTCGGGCAACACGGTGGTGGTGCAGGGTGCGGGTGAAACGGTGGTTATTGACCCGTCGGTCACGGTGGTCGACAAGGGCGGGGTGGGGCTTCCCGTCGACGCAGTGATCAACAGTCACGGCCACGAGGATCACATTGCCGGAAATGGGCTGTTTCCCGATGCCCGGATACATATTCATGAACTCGACCTTCCCGTCACCCAAAGCGTGGATGGGCTGCTGGCGCTCACTGGTCATACCCAGCAGAGCAGTCCGGCGTTGACTTCGCTGTACCTCGAGGAGTTTCATTACTGTCCGCGGCCCGACGCCAACGGGTTCGCCGACGGGCACGTGTGGGACCTCGGAGGGGTTGAGATCGAAGCCGTGCACCTTCCAGGGCACACCCAAGGGCATTGCGGGTTTCGGATCTCCGACGGGGTGTTTTTTCTTTCCGACATCGACCTGACCGGGTTCGGCCCTTACTACGGAGATGTGTTCAGTAGCCTCGACCAGTTCGAAGCCAGCCTGGAACTGGTTCGGGACGAGGACGCACGGTTCTACGTGACCTTCCACCACAAAGGCATCATCGAAGGTCGAGACCGGTTTCGGGAACTGCTGGATGCGTTCGCCTCGGTGATTCCTCGTCGGCACACTGCCATGCTGGAGTTTCTTCAGGAACCACACACGCTTCAGGAGATGGTGGCGCATCGCTTTGTGTACCGGCCCCACGTCGAGTTGGAGATCGCCGACCGGGTGGAGGCCCGAACGGCCGAACTTCATGTCGAACGAATGCTGGACCGAGGTGAGATCGAAGAACTCGGCGACGGGCTGCTTCGGGCCTGCTGAGGGCCGGGCCTGGGCCGGCTTAGCGTTCGAAACGTTGTCGGATCGCCGGGTTGGTGACGAAGATCGGCAGGTCGTGGTCGTCGAGGGCGCCACGGCTCGGGCCACCGTCAACATCGATGGTCTGGCCGGTGATGTAGTCAGCGAGGTCGGACAGCAAAAACACGCAGCTGTTGGCGATGTCCTCAGGGGTGCCGCGTCGACCCAAGGTGATGGCGTTGGCCAGCGGATCGTGCGGGTCGTCGGCGGAGCGACCGGAACGAGGAGTGTTGATCGTGCCCGGTGCTACCGAGTTCACCCGAATGTTGTGTCGCCCCCACTCCATAGCCATTGAGCGGGTGAGCGAGTCGAGGCCGGCCTTGGCGGCCCCGTATCCCGACAACAGCGGCTGACCTCGAGAAGCGATCGAAGAAATGTTCACCATTGCGCCCCGCTGACCGTCGGCGATCAGTCGTTGCGCCACGGTCTGGCAGCTGACCAGGGCGTAGCGAAGGTTGGTGGTCAGCAGGTGGTCGAGCGAATCGATCGAGTACTCGGCGAGCCGATGCCAGTGTTCGGGGGTGGCCCCACCGACCACGTTGACCACCAAATCCACGTTCCCCGCTGCTTCGATCCCGTCCTCGATCGTGGTCCGCAAACCGTCGAGGTCGGTGACGTCGACAACTCGGGTCACGGCGCGGCGGCCCCGCTTGGCAACTTCAGCGGCGGTGGCATCGAGGTCTTCAGGTCGGGCGCTCAGCGCCACAATGTCCGCCCCAGCGTCAGCGAGCCGGTGACAGACCGCGGAGCCGATCCCGCCTCCCCCTCCTCCAACCACGAGTGCGGTGCGGCCTTGCAAGGAGAGTTCGATCGTCATGGCATCATCGTCGCGCAGAACCACGAAAATTTCGATCTGACAAAGCGAACGTATGTTCGATACAGTGCGCCGGTGCGAATCCATTCCGACTCTGGTGATCATGAAATCGAGCAACTTCGTCGGTCGTTAGCCATGCTGCCAGCCGGCTCCGACGCGCTGAAACGGGAGGAGGCATTGTTCGTGATGGCCCGCCTGCGGGACGTTACGACCCGGCTGCGGCGACTAGAGACCGGGTTGCAGGCGTTGCTGGATCCAGAACCCAACCGTTCACCGCTGGAATAGTTCGGTCCGGCCGATACCATTCTGCGCACCGGCGTCGGTGCCCGAGCGGACCAAGGGAACGGCCTGCAAAGCCGTAAAGCCGCGGGTTCAAATCCCGCCCGGCGCTCGTTAGCTGAGTTCAGGCCCGTCCGTTGGACGGGCCTGAACCGCGTCTCGGGCGTCCGGTCTGCGAGACGGCCTGATAGATTTCCCATTCGGTTGGGAAATGAACCGTCCCCACCGAAGCGTTACTGAGGTTCCACGGGCCGTTAGCTCAGTTGGTTAGAGCGCCTGCTCGACACGCAGGAGGTCACAAGTTCGACTCTTGTACGGCCCACTCCAACGACCGACCACCTTCGGGATGGTCGGTCGTGGTGTTCACGGGAAGGGGCGACGGTGTCCGATAACCAGCTAGCGACCTACCGGTCGAGCATCGACAACATCGACGCAGCGATCATCCTGCTGCTGGCCGAACGGTTCAAGATCACCGAAGCGGTGGGGCGGTACAAGGCCGAGGCCGGGCTGCCTCCAGCCGATCCCGAACGAGAACAGGTGCAGATTGACCGATTGCGTCGTCTGGCCAAAGACGCCGACCTAGATCCGGCGTTTAGCGAGAGCTTCCTCCGGTTCGTGATCGCGGAAGTGATCCGTCATCACGAACGGGCAGGCGAGCAGTCCCGCGACTAGCTGGCATCACACCCGCCGGGTCTGCTCGGCCAGCAGGTTCAGTTGGCGGTGTTCAATCCGCCACCCTTGGTTGGTGTGCCGGTACCGGTCGTCGTAGCGGATCGACATGATTCGGTCGTTTCGTTGCCCGTTGTCGTTGCTGACATGGTGGGCGTCGCAGAACACTTGACCGTGAGCCAGCGTCGGATCGGTCGGATCGAACGTGAACTCGTGGCCGATGAGCTGGTGGTCGGTGGTTTCGTACCGGTGCAGGCCCTGCATCGCTTCGACGATCTCGGCCATCCCGGTGCGAACACCCCGCCCGCTGTCCAGCACTCCTTCGCCGTCAAAGACGGTCGTCAACTGGTCGAACTGTCGAGTATCGACCAGCGCGGCGTAACGCGACACCAGTTCTTTGAGCTGACGAACGTCGTCTTCGTTGCTGGACACTGTTGGTGAGTTTGCCACCGACGCCGGGGGACTAGGGTGACCTTCGCCGCATGTCTGAAACCTCCTCTCCCTCGTCGACCGACCCGCTGATCGTTGACCTCGCGACCTTGCTGTTCGATCGCTTCGTAGCGTTCCACGAAGCGTTTCTGGCCGTAACCCACCGGGCCGCGGAGCGGTTCTTAAACCGGCGGTGGGATGACAACCAGGAAGACAACGCGGAACGGCTTCAACTCCACAAGCAGGCGGTGTGGGAGACGGTGGAAGCGGTCCGGCCGCAACTCAACGAAGACGCCGAAGCCGCCCGCCTCATGTGGATCGCGGTTCGCCGTCAGTACGTCGAACTGGTCCGTGACCGCATGGATTTCGAACTGGCCGAGACGTTCTACAACTCGGTGACCCGTCGACTCTTTGAGGTTGTGGGTCTCGATATTGAGTTGGAGTTTCTCTGGCTCGGACCAACCGCGTTACCGGCCGATGACGGCACCCGCGGCGAATACCGCAACTTTCCGGTCGACGAGTCGCTGGCTGAAACGTTTCGCCAGATCCTCGAACATTGCCCGCTGGCCAGCCAGTTCGAAAACATTGAGCGTGACGCTCAACGGGTCACGGGGGTGGTGCAGGAGTTCCTCGACGGGATCTGGGACGGCGAGGTTGATTCGATCGACATTCTGCGGCCGGTGTTTTACCGAAACAAAGGGGCGTATCTGGTGGGGCGGTTACGCCGACTCAACCGGGTCAACCCGGTCATCTTGCCGGTGGCGGTCACTGCCGGGGGCGGCGTGCGAGTCGACGCCGTGTTGTTGACCGAATCGGTCGCCAGTCGGCTGTTTGGCTACACCCGCTCCTATTTTCATGTCCTGTGCCGACGGCCCGCCGCGGTGGTGGCGTTTCTCAAGAGTCTGCTTCCGGTCAAACCGGTAGCCGAGCTGTACACCTCTATCGGATACAGCGCCCACGGCAAGACCAACTTGTTCCGGGCGCTTTACCGCCACATGGAACATTCCAACACCCGTTTCGAAGCAGCTCGGGGTGCTCGGGGGATGGTGATGGCGGTGTTTACCCTGCCGTCGTTTGACGTGGTGTTCAAGGTCATCAAGGACCGGTTCCCACCGTCGAAACGGACCACCCCGGAAGATGTGCAACGACGCTACCGACTGGTGTTCGATCACGACAAGGTTGGCCGCCTCGTCGATGCTCAAGAGTTCCGAAATTTGAGCTTTCGCCGCGACCGGTTCGACGATGAACTGCTCGAGGAACTGCAAAGCGAATGTCAGCGGCTGGTCACGGTGACCGACGAAGAGGTGATCCTCCACCACGTCTACACCGAACGACGCCTGTATCCGTTAGACCTGTTCTTGCGCGAAATGGGGCCCGACCGGGCCTATGAGGCTGCGGTTGATTACGGCAACGCCATCAAAGACCTGGCTTCGGCCAACATTTTTCCCGGTGACCTGTTTCCCAAAAACTTTGGGGTCAGCCGCCACGGGGTGGTGGTGTTCTACGACTACGACGAACTGTCGTTGCTGTCCGATGTGAACTTCCGAGCCATGCCGATCAGCAGCAACTACGAAGATGAAATGTTGGATCAGCCGTGGTTCCCGGTCGAACCCAACGACGTATTCCCCGAAGAGTTCCGTACCTACCTGCGTTCACCGCGGGTGGTGGGCGAGGTCATGGACGAGGTGCATCCGGAGATCACCACTGTTGCGTTCTGGCAGGACATGAAAGACCGCCACGGACACGGTGAACGGCCCGACTTCTTTCCCTATCCCCACGAACTGCGGTTTCCGATTGACGACGAAACGGCACCATCCACAGCAGCAAAGTAGGTAACCATGCGAGCAGTAGTGCTTGACGAAAAGGGTGGACCTGAGGTCCTGCGAATCCGTGAGGTGCCTGACCCGACCCCCGGGCCAGAAGAGGTGCTGGTCGAAGTGATCTCGACTGCGGTCAACCGGGCTGATCTGTTGCAGCGGATGGGGTTGTACCCGGGACCACCGATGGCCCATGAGATTCCGGGGTTGGAGTTCGCGGGTCGGGTGGTGCAGACCGGCGAACGGGTGACTGAGCACGGGGTTGGTGATCTGGTGATGGGGATCAACAACGGTGGGTGTTACGCCGAACTAATCGCCGTTCACGAGCGTCAAGCCATGCCGGTGCCCGAAGCGCTCCCGATCGAAGACGCGGGAGCGTTCCCGGAGGTGTTTATCACCGCCTGGGATGCGCTGGTTCGTCAAGGAGGGCTGACCAGCGGCCGCTGGGCGCTGGTCCACGCCGGAGCGTCAGGGGTCGGCACGGCAGCGATCCAGATCGCAGGAGCGATCGGCGCTCGGATCGCGGTGACCGCGTCGGCAACCAAACACGATGTGTGCCGGGCGCTCGGTGCCGATCTGGTCATCGACTACCAAAGTGAAGATTTTGTGGAGGCGATGCGTCAGGCGACCGGGGGGCAAGGGGCTGACGTCATCCTTGATGTGGTCGGAGGCGACTATCTGCCTCGCAACGTGGCTGCTTTGGCGTTGTCAGGAACGCTGGTGCAGGTCGGCGTCATGGCCGGACAGCCGGTCCCGTTCGACGTTGGGTCGTTGATGATGAAACGCGCCACCGTGATTGGAACCACGTTGCGGGCCCGACCTTTGGAAGAAAAAGTGGCGATCACCCGCGAGTTTGCTCAGCAGATTCTTCCCCACGTCGCGACGGGCCGGGTCAAGCCGGTGATCGATTCGCGTTACCGCCTCGATGACATTGCCGCGGCACACACCCGGATGGGGGCCAACGCCAACGCTGGCAAGCTGGTGGTGGCGGTCAGCGCTGGTTGATGGCCACGTAGTCGCGTACGGGGCTTCCAACGTAAAGCTGGCGAGGCCGAGCAATACGGGAGTTCTGTTCGAGCATCTCGTTCCAGTGAGCCAACCAGCCCGGGGTGCGCCCGATGGCGAACAGCACCGTAAACATTTCGACCGGGAACCCCATCGACTGGTAGATCAGCCCCGAGTAGAAATCGACGTTCGGGTAGAGCTTGCGGCTGATGAAGTAGTCGTCACTAAGCGCGACTTCTTCAAGTTTGAGCGCAATGTCGAGACGAGGGTTCTTGCCGGTGACCTGGAACACTTCGTGGGCTGCGTCTTTGATAATCGCGGCCCGAGGGTCGTAGTTCTTGTACACCCGATGCCCGAAGCCCATCAGGCGTCCGTCACCGTTCTTCACGCTCTCTACGAAAGCATCGACGTTGTCGAGGCTGCCGATCGAGTCGAGCATGTTGAGGACCGCCTCGTTGGCGCCTCCGTGGCGTGGCCCGTAAAGCGCAGCACAGGCTGCTGCCACCGAGCTGTACGGATCGGCGTGGGAAGATCCAACCACCCGGGCGGCGGTGGTTGAGCAGTTCTGTTCGTGATCGGCGTGCAGGATCAACAAGATGTCCATGGCCTTCTTAAAGGCGGGGTGGACTTCGTAAGGGTTTCCGACCTCAAACATCATCTTGAGGAAGTTCGACGAGTAATCCAGCGTGTTGTCGGGGAACACGAACGATTGACCAACCGCATGCCGGTGAGCGGACGCGGCCAGGGTCGGCATCTTGGCGATCAAACGGACGATTTGGCGCATCCGATTATCGGGGTCTTCGATGTCTTTGGCTTCGGGATAGAAGGTAGACAAGCCAGCCACGCCGGAGGTCAGTAAACCCATGGGGTGAGCGTCGTAGTGGTAGGCGTCATGCATTCGGGCCCGGAACTTTTCATGCAAGAACGTGTGATGGGTGATTTCGTGCACCCAGCGGTCGAGCTGGTCCTGGGTCGGGAGTTCGCCGTAAACCAGCAGGTAGGCGACTTCTAGGAACGTGGACTGCTCAGCCAGCGCCTCGATTGGGTAGCCGCGATAGCGGAGGATGCCGTTTTCGCCGTCGAGCTCGGTGATGGCGCTTTCCGCCCCTGAGGTGGTGGCCAGACCGGGATCGTGGAACCAAATACCGGGGAGCAACTTGCGCCATTCGGCCGCGTCAACCCCTCCGTTGACAATAGGAATTTCGAGCAGTTCACCAGTTCGGTTGTCGGTAATGGTGATGCTCTCAGCCACGGCGCTGGTATTCCCTTCAATGGCGACCCCGCGTGAACGCAGGCGTACCCTGAGAATCTAGGGGCAACGCGGGCGGACTCAACCTCGTCAACCTCGCAAAGTTCGACCGAAGTTGGACTTGGCTACAGCGGAGAGTTGTCGTGGCGGCGCTGCGGGAGGTGTTCCCGCTTACCGGCCAGCATCGTCAACGCGGCGTTGATTTCGGCCCGAGTAGCGGCTGGTTCGATCACTGCATCAATCGTGCCTCGCTCGGCGGCGATGTACGGGTTGAGGAGTCGTTGCTCGTAGGCGGCTTCGAGTTCGAGGCGTTCTTCGGGGGTGTTGCGCCGGTTCAGGATTTCTACCGCCCCTTTCGCCCCCATCACCGCGATTTCGGCCGATGGCCAGGCCAGCGCCAAGTCGTTCCCCATCCGTTTTGAGTCCATGACGATGTAGGCACCGCCGTAGGACTTTCGGGTGGTGAGATTGACCCGGGGGACGGTGGCTCGGGCGTACGCGAACGCCATTTGGGCGCCGTAACGGATCATGCCGCGCCATTCGGTGTCCTTGCCGGGATAGAAGCCAGACGTGTCGACCACGGTGACCAGCGGCAGGTTGAAGGCGTCGCAGAGGGCGACGAACCGCCCGCCTTTCTGGCTGGCCGCAATGTCGAGCGTTCCTGCCACGGTCTGAGGTTGGTTGGCCACCACTCCGACCGGTCGGCCGCCGATCATCGCGAACGCAGTCACCAGATTGGCGGCCCAGTTGGCGTGTGGTTCGAGCAGGTACCCGTCGTCAACGATCGACATCAAGATTTCGCGCACGTCGTAGGAACCATTGGACGACGGGGGCAGCACGTCGTAGGCCTCAGGGGTCGGACGGTCCACCGGGTCGTGGCATTCGCTAACCGGCGGCAGGTCGTCGGTGTGGTCAGGCAGGAACGCCAACAGATCGGCGATCAGATGGTCGGCAGCTTCGGTGGATTCCACGACGAACGAGGCAACGCCTGAGGTGCGGTCGTGGATCCGTGGACCTCCCAGCTCCTCAGTGCTGATCGGTACCCCCGTGAACTGTTCGACCATCGACGGTCCGGACAAGAAGGCGTACGCCTCCGGGGTCATGATCACGAAATCGACCAGTCCAAGGATCAACGCCGGTCCGGAAACCGCAGGGCCGGTCACGACTGCGATCGACGGGACAACTCCGGAGTTCGCGGTGAGTTCATAGGCGGCGCTGGCCCAACCATCGAGCGCAGGCACTCCTTCGCTGACATCGGCCCCGCTCGAAGCGATTCGCAAAACCAGCGGGAGTCGCTGTTCTCGTGCCGCTCGTGCCCCCGCCGCGATGGTTTGCCCATCGGCGCGCAGCAGCGCACCGGAAGCTCGTTCGCCTTGAGCATCCACGTCGATCAGGCGGCGCCCACCAATGCTGCGCACTCGGGCCCGCACGAACCCGCTGGCCAGAGCCCGCAGTTCTGTCTCGGTGAGTGAGTCGCTACCGGTCATCGTGATGGCAACCTAGCGCATCTGTGGCAGGAGTAGCTCAGCCTGTTTCGGAAGTCGTGGGCTTGATTGCGGCCAGGCTGGGTCCGGTGGAGGAAACCAGCGCGATCAGCGATTCGACTGCCATTCGGGTGGGGGTGGAGGGTGGAGACCGTCGGCTGACCGCAATCCCGACCGAACGGGGCGACAGGCCGTCGACGGGGAGACGAACCCAGTCGCCGGTCAGATAGTTCGGGGCGGCGCTGGCCGGAACCAAAGCGGGACCAAACCCTTGGAACGCCAACGAGGTCAGGAGCCGGAGCCCGTCGACTTCGGCTTTGGCTTTGAGCGTGACGCGGGCCCGTCGGGCATCGGTTTCGATCTCGTCTCGGAACGCGGTGCCGCTTGGAGGCATCAAGATTTCGTGATTGGCGAGCTCTTTGAGGCTGACTCGTTTTTGGCGGGCGAGTTCGTGGTTGCGGGGGGCGACGATGATCCGTTCCTCGTCAAACAACGGGCGGGTGTCGACGTCGGGGTGGTCGGCGGGAAGGTTGATCACCGCGGCGTCGAGGCGACCGCTGAGAAGCTGGGGGAGCAGCGAGGTGGTCGTGGCTTCAATGATGGCGATCTCGACTCGGGGAAACGCCGCGTTGAGGCGTTCGAGCAACGGCGCGACCAGCCATCGGGCGGTGGTGCCGATGATTCCGAGTCGCACATGCCCGCTGACATCGTCGCGGTGAGACACCAGATCGTCTTCGATGGATCGCAGTTCGCTGATGATCCGACGGGCCCGATCGGCGACGATTTCACCTTCAGCGGTGAGTTCGCCTCGGCTTCGTTCGATGAGCACCGCACCAACTTCCTGCTCCAACCGGGCGATGTGGGTTGAGACGTTGGATTGGACAGTGTGCAAGGCCCGGGCTGCGGCGGAAAACGAACGGTGTTCGGCAACGGCGAGCAGTGCGTGAAGTTGGCGAAGATCCATCGCTGTGAATGATGGCACAAAACAGAAGAAACAGTTGTAACGATGGCTAGTCATCTGGTTTACTTTGGGGGTCGAGGAGTTTGCTTCACGAAGCAACTGGCTCCCGAACCAAAGAAGTCCGGTTTCCCCCACTGGGTTTCAGGAGAGAAGCGGCTGGCAGTCCCCCCAAATACGCCAGCCGCTTTTCATGTTCCGACCCACCGGCGGTGGAACACTTTCGCCTCTGGCTGCCGTTGTGAACCGGGGCCGGGGGCTTACCATTCGGTGGTGTGACCGGGATTCTCAGTATTTCAGTAGAAACGCAAGGAACCGCGGCGGCGTTCGTGCCGGCCGGTGATGCCTCCACCCCGCAGCCGGTGCGTCTCGGTGACCAGTCCGAGTCGATGCCAACTCTGGTTGCGGCCGCCCCGGACGGGACGGTGCTGGTCGGAGATGCCGCGCAGGGAGCCGAGGGTCCGGTGGTTACCGATCCGGTAGCCCGAGCCGGGGTTGGTCGCAGCGGTGCCCTCAGCCAGGTCATCGGGTTTGTCGCCGGTCGGGCCAAAACCCAGTTCGGTATCGAGACGACCCCGTCGACGCTGGTGATGGTGATCCCCGACGAGTTCGATGCACCAGCCCGAGATCACGTCGTCCTCGCCGCGAACGGTGTGGGGTTTACCGATGTGCGTCTCGTGCCCCGCAGCCTGATCGCGGCCCGAAGCGGCGGTGACGCGCCGCTGGCGTTGGCCCGCGGTGCGGCGCTGATCGCGCAAACCCAGTCCCCATCAACACCCATCGCAGATACTCCCGAACCACCGATCACCTCTGCCCCGGACGCCACTCCCGAGTCGGCGGGTCCGGTGATGCAGGGGCCAGCATCGGTGTTTGATCCTGAACCTGCCACCCCGCCTGTGCGAGCACCGGCCGTTGCCCACCCGGTAGACGATCCGAACCGGACCACGATGGTGCCACGCGCAGCCGCACCCGCCATGGGGCCAGCTACCGGACCGCAGCAGATGACCCCCGCCAGTTTGGGAACCGAAACCGGACTGATGGGCAAGCGCGCGGTTCCAATCGGGTTGATCGTGGTTGGCCTGCTGGTGCTGTTATTGCTGGCCATGGTGATCGGGTTGCAGCGGGGCGGTTCTGAGAGCACCGATCAACCCGAAACCGACGATCTGGCCAGCTCCTCGTCGACCAGCGAACCGGCGACAACGACCACCTCGACCTCGCTGCCTGAAACCACCACGTCAACCACCACCTCCACCACCACGACGACGACCTCAACCACAACCACCTCAACGGTGCCGACCACCACCGCGCCGGTACGTCTCGGCCTTCCGGGACGGGTTGGGTTGGTCGAAAACGGGCTGCTGCTTGAAGGCATCGCCGATGTTCGGTTCGGGCAGCGCAGCGAGACGGTGTTGGGAGCGATCACGTCGCTGCTCGGCCAACCCGACCGTGACAGTGGCGAGAGCACCAACGATTACTGTGACGGGGACACGGCCCGAACGGTCCGCTGGGGGAACCTCGAAGTGGTTTTCACCGGGGATGTCGCCAGCGGCGAACCGATGACGTTCACCCAATGGTTCGCTGACGGTTACCGGCGGCCAACGGACCTCGTCACCCCGCAGGGCCTCGGGGTCACGTCAACCGTCGGTTTCCTCAAAACGGTATTTGGTAGTTCGCTCACGCTGGTCCCGGCGTTCGCCGATGACGACATCGGGCTTTTCGCCATCACCGACACCGCAAGCGGGGCCACGCTGAACGGGACCACCACCGGGCTAGGCGACGACGACGCAGTAAACACCCTCTGGTCGGGCGATACCTGTACGCGAATCTTTACCTGACGGCGGGTTTAGCTTGCGGTCCGCTGACGGATGATGTTGAGCGCCGACCCGGCCTTGAACCATTCGATCTGTTCGTTGCTGAACGTGTGGTTCGTGGCGAACGAGATCGTTTCGCCGCTGGGCTTGGTTACCTCAACGGTGACCGGCTGACCGGGGGCGAGGTCGGCGAGTCCCCGAACCGCAACCCGGTCGTCTTGTTCGATCCGGTCGTAATCCGCGGGGTTCGCGAACGTCAACGGAACCATCCCCTGCTTTTTGAGGTTCGTTTCGTGAATGCGGGCAAAGCTCCGGGCGATAGCCACGACACCCTTGCGGAACCGGGGTTCCATCGCCGCGTGTTCACGGCTTGACCCTTCACCCATGTTCTCGTCACCGATGACCACCCACGGCACACCGGCCTCGTGGTAGTCCTTGGCGAGATCAGGGAACGTCTTGATCGAACCATCCAGCTGGTTTTTGCCGTACCCGACTTCGTAGTCGCTGCCGTCGGCTTGCGTGAAGGCGTTCACTGCGCCGAGGTACAAGTTGCCGGAAATGTTTTCGAGATGGCCACGGAAACGAAGCCACGGGCCAGCCATCGAAATGTGGTCGGTGGTGAACTTGCCTTTGGCTTTTACCAGCACCGGCAGGTTTTCGTAATCGTTACCGTCCCAGGCCGCGAACGGTTCAAGCACCTGCAACCGGTCGCTGGTCGGGGAAACTTTGACATCGATCCCGGCCCGTTCAGCGGGCGGAGCGATGAACGTGTTTTCGCCGGGATCAAACCCAGCTTCGGGAAGTTCCAGACCGATCGGGGTGGAGAGCGAAACCTGCTCGCCGGCCTCGTTGGTGAGGGTGTCGTTGATCGGGTCAAAGTCAACCGTGCCAGCGATCGCCAGTGCAATCACCGTCTCCGGCGAGGTCACGAACGCCAACGTTTCGGCGTCGCCGTCGTTGCGCTTCGGGAAGTTGCGGTTGTAGGAGGTGACGATCACGTTCGGGGTGCCGGTGGCATGGGCAGTTTCTTCGCTGCGGTCCCACTGGCCGATGCAAGGTCCACAGGCGTTCGCCAACACGACCGCACCAAGCGCTTCGAAGTCTTGCAGAAGGCCATCGCGCACGATGGTGGCCCGAACCTGTTCCGAACCTGGAGTGATCAGCAGGCGGCTCTTGGCTTTCAGCCCTTTGGCGGCTGCTTCCCGGGCGATCGATGCGGCTCGGGTGATGTCCTCGTATGAACTGTTGGTGCAGCTACCGATCAACGCGGCGCTGATCTCCAGCGGCCAACCGTTCTGTCGAGATTCGTCGCCAAGTGCCGACACTTCGCGAGCCAGATCGGGGGTGTGAGGGCCGTTGATGTGGGGACGCAGCTCGTCAAGGTTGATCTCGATCACCTGGTCGTAGAAGCGTTCCGGATCGGCGAGTACTTCGTCGTCGGCTCGCAGATGATGGGCGACCGCGTCGGCGGCGTCGGCGACCTGTTCACGACCGGTGGCTTTCAGGTACCGGGCAACCGCGGCGTCGTAGGCAAAGACCGAGGTGGTAGCGCCGATCTCGGCTCCCATGTTGCAGATGGTGGCTTTGCCGGTGCACGACAGGCTTTCGGCCCCGGGGCCGAAGTATTCGACAATGGCACCGGTACCGCCCTTGACGGTCAAGATTTCCGCCACCTTCAAGATGACGTCTTTGGGGGCACTCCAACCGTTGAGCGAACCGGTCAGCTTGACGCCGATCACCTTGGGCCAGCGGACATTCCACGCGAATCCGGTCATGACATCAACCGCGTCGGCACCGCCAACCCCAACCGCGATCATGCCAATGCCGCCACCGTTAGGGGTGTGGCTGTCGGTGCCGATGATCATGCCACCCGGGAACGCGTACTGTTCGAGGACGACCTGATGGATGATGCCCGAACCGGGCTTCCAGAAACCACCGCCATATTTGGCACTCACCGACTCCAAGAAGTCGTAGACCTCACGGTTGGAGTCGACCGCGGTCATCAAGTCGGTTTTGCCGTCAACCCGAGCCTGGATGAGGTGGTCGCAGTGGGTGGTGGTCGGCACCGCGACCTCGTCGAGACCGGCGGTCATGAATTGCAGCCAAGCCATCTGGGCGGTGGCGTCCTGCATCGCTACCCGGTCGGGTCGCAGGTCCACGTAGGAACTTCCGCGTTCGAGTTCCTGATCGGGCCGATCAAGGTGGTTGATCAGGATCTTCTCGGCGAGGGTCAGGGGTCGTCCGAACTGGCGACGTCCAGCGTCGATGCGCTCGTCGAGGGTGGCGTAGACGCCTTGGATCAACTCGATCGGGGTGGATGCTGCGACAGCCATAGCTGGAGTCCTTTGTGGTTCGGTACGTGAAAAGGTGTTTGCTGCTCACGGTCAGGGGTTACCGGTACGAGAGCAGGTGGGCACGTGAGGGAGATCCGCCAGCGGCCACCGAACATTGTAGCCCGCAGCCCGGGAGGCTCAGCAGGGTGATGCAGATCGTTCGCTCAGCGAACTTTGGCGATGATCTCGTCGGCGAACCAGTGGAGCATGGTCAGCTTCTCGTCGAGGCTCTGCGTGTCTGGTCCCGGCTGGTAGGCGTCGCGGAAACCGACGATGACATCGGTGACCCCAGCCGCTTCGAGCCGTTCGACCCCGTCAACCGAGTAGGCGTCGAGGCTGATGGCGTGGATCTCGAACGGTTCGTCAGCTCGGCCGTGACGCTCCCGGCTTTCGTTGATGACGTTGCGCATCCGGGCGAGCTCCTCAGCATCGCCACCGCCGTGCATCCAACCGTCGCCGATGCGTCCGGCTCGTTCGAGCGCCATGGCGGAATGGCCACCGATCAGGATCGGGACTCGCTGTTCAGGCACCGGACAGATCTTCAACGACGGGAATTGGTAAAACTCGCCTTGGTGGGCGTAGTACTCGCCGCTGGACAACGCGTTGATGATCTCGATCATCTCGTCCATGCGGGCCCCTCGTTTGGCCCAGGTTGAATCGGTGGCGACGTAATCTTCGGGCCAGGGGCTGGTTCCGACCCCGAAACCGAAGCGGCCGCCGGTCATCACCCCAACCGAAGTGACCTGCTTGGCGACCAGCACCGGCTGGCGGATAGGGAGTTTGACCACGAAGGTGGTGAAACGGATACGTTCGGTGACCGCCGCCAAGTAGGGGATCAGGGTGAACGGTTCGATAAACGGTTTGCCGTCGAGAAACTCCCGGGTGCCGTCACCGTTGTAGGGGTAGGTGGCGTCGCTCTCGGCCGGGTAGATGATCGAGTCGGGGACCACCATCGAGTCATATCCCGCGGCTTCGGCAGCTTGAGCGAGCGGAGCGTAGAACGTGGGGTCGATCATTGAATCGGCGAAAGAAAAGCGCATCCCCTCGTTCTAGTGGGGGTTTACAGGTCAGGCCAAAGGCGCTGACGAGGCTTTGTGCCGCGACGGCGATCACCGAGCGCCCAAACCCGACGCCAACGGCCGGTAGTCGGCCCGGTCAACCCTGGGGTGGCCTCACGGTGGGCCCGAAGCCGAGCCTGATACCAGTCGCTGGTTGACTCGTCGGCGAGGCCCGCAACTTCGCGTTCGATCCGGGCCGCGAACCGACTGGCGTTCTCCCCGGACTGCGGGCGAAGCGGCCGTCCGAACGTAACGGTGGTGTGGCTCGGGCGGGGCAGCGACCGGCCTTTCTGAAGGATTCGGCTGGTGCCGGACAGGTGGACTGGCACGATCGGCACACCGGTGCGCGACGACAAGTAGGCGGCGCCACCCCGAAATTCCTGACCCCAGCCGTCGGGGCTCCGTCCACCCTCCGGGTAGATCAGCAGGCTCCATCCCTGTTCGAGCAGTTCCGCCGCCCGGTCCGCGCTTTTGCGGCCCACTTTGGTTCGTTCCATCGGCACCGCGCCGATGGTCAACGCCGACAACGCTGCCGTTACCCGGTTCCCGAAGAAGTAATCGGCCGCGGCCGCCACGACGGTGCGGTGACGCCACGGTTCTGGGATGGAGGTGAGTAGCAGCGGAGTGTCGAGATGGCTGTGGTGGTTCGCGGCGAAGATCAGCGGCCCGTCAACGTCGATCAACCGGTCCATCCCGGTGCGTTCCGGTGCGGCGAGTCCCGCCACCGCCAGACGCATCGGCCCTTCGACCAGCGCAGCCCGAGCGACCTGAGCGGTGGTGCTGCGGGCCCAGTCGGTGTCGTAGTCGGCACCAACCCGAGATGGTTTGGCCAACGGGGCAACCCCACGTGGGGTGGACGGGGCCCGCAACGGAAATTCGGTAGCGGTCAGTAGGCGCCGGAACCGGCCAGTGAACCGGGTCAGACGCGGCAGCCCGAGTTGTCGGCTCAACGTGCTCATGTGACGTCAGCCATCAAGATCGGCGGGTTGTGCATGTAGGTAATGGTCGGTTGTGGCCCGACAACGTCGCTGGCCAACTCCAACGCATCTTGCATGGTGGATGCCGGTTGGAACCCGAGTCGCCGCACCGAACGGGGATCGCCACCGACCACGATGACCCGACCCAGCCACTGCAAGGCGTGGGCGCCCCAATACCACATGTAGAACGGGTGAACGCCGTGGTAGGCGTAGCCCTTGCGGTACTGGTGGATGTACCACTCGTCTTCGGCGAACTGCTTTTCGTACTTTCGTTCCAGCTCGAGCGGATCGGTTGTTTCGGCCAGCAACTGTTCGAAAAAGTCGATGTAGCTGGGATGGTGCACGGGGTGAAACTCCCACGGGGTGGGGTGGCTCATGATGAGCACACCGCCTTCACGAACCAGCGGCTTGCCCCGATACATGTTGAAGAAATAGCCGAGCCCGAGGCACATCACCAGGATCGGGTTCATCACCGAGTTGACGTTGTAGGGGCAGATGTAGGGAAGCCCGAACATCAGCACGTCGGTCTGCCCTTCGACCGGGACGAGGTGCTGCTTGAGGCAGTTCTCCAACGTGACTTCGTGCACCGACTCGACGTTGCCGGCCTGTACCGAGGTCAGTTCGTAGGGGGCTTTCCAGTTGTTAAACACGCTCCGGCGGGCCCGGCTCGGCATCAGGTCGAGGCCCTTCTTCATGCCCATGAACGTTGCCCGGTCCCGGGCCGACCATTCCCATTCGCGTTTCTGCAACACCGAAAGCGGACCGTCGTAGCCGAACGTGTTGTTGTTGATAGTGGTTTCGATCTGGAAGATACGAGGCCCGTGGTTTTTGATGACGTCACCTTGACGCCAGTTGCTGTGGTGAAGCTCTGACTTGTGGCGATCCATGAAACTCTTCGATTCCCGCATGGTGGCCACGTTGTGGTGATGCTTGATGCCGGAATATCCGGAGAGCCCAGTGGCGGTCGATTTCCAACCGCCGTCCATCGAAACGATGTTGAGGTTGACGTAGATGAGCAGGTCGCTTTCGGCGGCCCGTCGGTTCATGGTGACGAGCTCGTCGTGGCGGGTTGTGCCCAGCACCACCATGTTGTCGTGGTCTTCGGCGTCATGGTTGTACAGCGCGCCCTGCGGGGCGAACGCGTCGTAGATGCGATCGCCGAGTGCGTGGCGAAGTTCGGCTTCGGTCATGCGGCGGTGAAGCGCCAAAGCGGCGATCAGGTGCACGTCGTCAACCCCGGCTTCGGCCGCCATCTCCAACACCTGCTCGATGATGCGCTGACGAATGTCGGGGCGCCGCATGGAAGGCAGCGGTAGCGAAACGTCGTCGAAGGCAATGGTGAGCTTCATGCCGGGGGTGAGCAGCGACGGAAGCGGATCGTGGTCGATGGGGTTGAGCAACGCCTCGCGGATCGAACCTTCCGGGTCGGGGAGTCCCGGCAGCGGTTCGGGGGCGTAAATCACCCGGCTGCGGCCGGCGGGAAGCTTTTCGAGCCGGAAGTTGTCGCCGTGGTGAAACAGCAACGGTGGGGTTGAACGGTCAACGTCAAGGACCAGTCCGGGACGGGGGGCCTGTCGGCGGGGATCAGTAGCCATCGTTGCACTCCATAAATCAGGTGGTCCGCGGGTTGCGGCGAGAACCACGCACGGTGCGAGGTCCGATCGGAAGGACACGGTTGGGTGCGCCCGGTGAGGTCGCCCAGTGTTCAATCAGCCAACCTCGGCGGCGGGCGATGGCCGCGAGTTTGGTTTCGGCGTTGACCGCGACCGGGAACCCAACCGCTTCGAGCATGGGAAGGTCTGAGCTGGAATCGGCATAGGCCACGCTCTCTTTGAGGTCGAGCCCGTGTTCGTCGGCGTAGTCGACCAGCGTCTGGTAGCGGGCTTCGCCGGTGGGTGGGACCGAAAGCAGTTGACCGTCGAAGGTGCCACCGCTTTGGCTCATGTCGGCTGCGACGATGTGGTCAAACAACGGTGCCAACGGTTCAACCGCGACCCGCAGCGCTCCGGTAATCAGCAGCGTCTGATGGCCGAGCGCTCGGTGTTGACGAACCCGCCGGATCCCAGCCGGGAACGATTTGGTGATCAGGAGGTCGCTCATCATTTCCAGCGAGTCGGCTCGGAGCTGATCAACAGGGGCGTCTTCGTAGCGCCGGTAGAAGTAGCGAAGGAAGTCGCTGCGGTCGGCTCGGTCAAGCGAAAGCAGGGTGGGGGCTTCGCGGAGCGTTTTGATCACGAGGCGGAGTCGGTCAGGGGTGTCGAGTCGGCGGCTGGCCAGCCAGGCGTAGCTGGCGACCACGTTGCTAGCGATCAACGTATTTTCGAGGTCGAACACCGCCAGTTGACGGTCAGGGGAGAGCACCTGGGCCCGCAGGCGGTCACTTCGGCTGCTGCTTGCCGGGCGGCTGGGCTGCATCTTGAGCCGGGCCTGCTTGACCATCGACGGTAGGTGGATGGTGTGGACATACGTCGGCCAGTCGACCGAGGTCGGGTCCATGTTGAACGTTTCCTGGTCGGCCGGGTCGAGGCTGTTCCACAGGCCATAGAGACGATCAAGCTGGTAGATCGCTTCGCATTCGGTGTAGGCGCCGTAGAGCTCCACGTAGCCGTTGGCTCGTTCGAGTTGGTCTTTGCGTTCGTCGAGCTCAGCACCGATTTCGGCTTGGCGGCCGCGCAAGGGCAGCACGTCAAGGGCTCGTTCGGCGAGGTCGAGCCCCCGCTGGGCCCGGTTGAGTTGGCGGCTGACCCGACCCCGGCCCGGGAATGACCATTCGGGGACGGCGATGGGCTGGTTTTTGTCGTCGTACACCGGATGTTCGGTGAACCAGCTGCGGACCAAATCAACGAGTTGCCCGTAACGAAGCGGGTTGTGCGAACCGGAAGCGATCTGGATGACATCGGGGGTCTGTTCGCCGTGTTCGTCGTGGAGGGGTCCTCGGGCGCAAACCCCAAGAATGGCGGCGACCACCAGATCGACAGGGATGACGTCGACAACCCCTTCGGGCACTCCCGGAAATTCTTTGAGGAGACCGCGGGCGTAGGCGGCGATGACCGGTTCGGCCATCCGGAAACCTCGGATCCAACCCGGCACCGGTTCAGCCAATGCCGACTCGATGATGGAGGGTCGCACGATGGCGATCGGTACCCCGTCGCGGGTTTCGACCAGGCTGCGTTCCCCCAACGCTTTGGTGAACGCGTAGGCGTCGGGAAATCCGAGGCTTGACGCCCGAGCACGACCAGCGTCGGTCATGGTCTGGTTCACCCATTTGACACGCAACGATTCGGTGCGTTCGGAGATGGCGGGGGTGCCGGCCGCACCGAGCGCCTGCACTGCTTCGCGACGCAGCGCGGCTAGGCGGCGGGGGGTTCGGCTGGCTTGTTCGGCGTCGCGCCGGGCCTGGAGCGCGTTGTCCACTTCGGCCCGCCAGTCGATGTCGACGAAAAACGGCGACTCGTTGACGAGCTGTTCGGGTGCGTTGCCCCGCCGGCTCCCGGCGACATAACAGGTTGACACCGCAACGAGATAGGCGGGCTGACCGGTGGTGAGGCCGCCGGGGGTGGGTTCGATTCGTTGCTCGGCGGCGGCCCGCAGCGCGGTGGCCACCCGTGCGGGGCCCAGCAAGTTGACGTGCACAGCATCGTCAAGGGCGGAGTCGAAACTCACCGTGGCGGCTGAATGGATGGCCAGGTCAACTTGAGACAGGGCCTGACGGCCGTCGTCATCGAGGCCGAGACCGTCAGTGCCAACGTCGCCGGCGATTGCGGTGATGCGGCGCTGGCACATCTGGTCGAAGGTTTCTCCGGCTTGGCCGCCAACGGCTTCAGGATTGTCGGCGTAGGCGGCCCGCAAGGTGTCGAAGGCGTCGTTTTTTAAGATGTCACGGTCGACGCGGGATTGCGCGCCGCGGCGTCCGGGGCGAACCAGCAGCACCAGTTCGCAGTCTGGCACGCTGCGCAGGAGGCGTTCGACGAGAGCAGTGCCGAGAAAACCGGTCGAGCCGGTGACGACAATCCGTTTCCCCGAAAGCTGCTCGCGGATCATCCTTTCGTTCTAGCACGTCGTTTCACATTTCTCTACCAGTTGGTAGACGGAGGCTCATTCTGTTGCTACGAATGGAATATGGCTGAGACCACCCCAGACCGAATCCTCGATGCGGCCTTGCGCACGTTTGGAACGGTGGGGTTTTCGGCCACTTCGCTTGACGCGCTGGCGGTCCAACTCGGGATCCGAAAACAGACGATCCTTTACTGGTTCCCGTCCAAGCAGGCGGTGGTTGATGCGGTGATCGACAATGCGGCGGCTGAACTGATCGAAGTCTTTGAATCCGAAGCATCAACCGGGCGAACCGGACTGGCCCAAGTGGAAGCCATCGTCCGCCGAGTGTTCCGGTTGGCCGTAGCCCGGCCCGAACTGCTCGGTCTGGTGCGCGAAGTCACCCGCCCGGGGTCGCGTTCCACCGAACGACTCCGTAGTCACGCCGCCCCACTGTTTGAGCGGGCCAAGGATTATCTCGAACGAGAGATGGACGCCGGTCGGATCCGCCGGTCGGAACCGTCGATGCTGTTGCTTTCGATTTATGCCACGGTGCTGGGGGTGGCCACCGAATTTGAAGCGCAGCAGGCCCTCGGAATGGATGATGATCTCCGCGGGGCGGTGGCGCGCCGCCAGGAACTCATCCGGTTCCTACACGCGGCGCTAACCCCAGACCCGACCGAAGCGCGACCAGAGTCGACCAGTGAGCAGATCGGTTAGCGCGCCGATCGGTTAGCGCGCCGATCGTCGAACGGTTCGGTCTCGCCGGTTTCGGTCGAACGCCAAGCCGATCAGACGGTCAATCAGATCGGCATATCCAACCCCGGACGCCTGCCAGAGTTTCGGATACATCGAGATCGGGGTGAACCCTGGCATGGTGTTGATCTCGTTAATGAGCCAACCTCGGCCACCGGTTTCGGAGGGTTCGTAGAAGAAATCGACCCGAGCCAAACCTTCTACCCGGCAGGCTTGAAAAGCGGCCACTGCGAGCGTCTGCACGTCGGCGAGTTGTTCGTCGCTCAGCGGTACCGGAATGATCAGTTCGGCGCCGTCGTCGTATTTGTCGTCGTAGTCGTAGAACTCCGCTCCCGAGATGATCTCCCCGGCGACGCTCGCAGCTGGTTGCTCGTTGCCCAGCACCGCCACTTCGATCTCGCGCCCGGTCACTGCTTCTTCGATCACGATCAGTCGGTCAAACCTGGCGGCCTGTTCGATCGCGGCGACCACTGACCCATGATCGGTGGCCCGCGACACACCGATCGAGGAACCCATGTTGGCGGGTTTGATGAACAGCGGCAGACCGAGTTCAGCGATGGCCTGAGTGGCTTCCTCCTCGGCGGTGATCGGGGTGCCGTCGGCCCGCCGATACTGGCGGTCGTGCGCGGTAAGCGAACGGTACCGGCACTGCGGAAGGTGGTGGGCACGAAGGTGGTCTTTGCAGGCCACCTTGTCCATGCAGAGCGCCGAGGCCAGCACCCCAGCCCCGACGTAAGGCAAGTTGAGCAGTTCCAGCAGTCCCTGAAGGGTTCCGTCTTCGCCGCGGGGGCCGTGGAGGACCGGCACGACCACGGTCGTTTCTGGGTCGGCATCGGCGAGGAGCTCGATGGCGTTGACCGGCGGTCCGGCCGGGGTGAGCGCGGCGGGGAGTTCGGCCCCGGAAGCCAACCGGGCGGCGTCGGCTTCGGCGCGCACCCACTGACCGTCACGGGTGATACCGATCGGTTCGACCCGATAGCGGTCCGGGTCGACCGCGGCGATCAGGTGGCGGGCCGAAACACACGACACGTCGTGTTCAGGCGATTGCCCACCGAACAGCACCACGAGCCGAATCCGATCTGAGGAAGTCACGCCCATGACCGTAGTCGTGCAACACTCACCACATGCGCTGGACCGCTGCCGACATTGCCGACGTCGTTGATGGACGACTGCACGGCCCGTCCGACGCGGTCGTGGAACGAGTCACTCAGGACTCCCGAGACATCTCCCCGGCGAGCGGACCCTGGCTGTTTGTGCCGCTGGTGGCCGAACGCGACGGTCACGCCTTTGTTGCTGCTGCGGTTGCGGCCGGGGCGAGTGCCACGTTGGCGTCGCGCCCGGTGGATGCCGGCTCAGCAGCAGTAATCCAGGTGGAGGACACCGAACGGGCGCTGATGGGGCTCGGCGCGGCCGCCCGCGACCGGCTTGACGCGGCGGCGCTGATCGCCATCACCGGTTCGGTTGGCAAAACCACCACGAAAGATTTGCTGGCCGGGATCTTGAGTCGGGATCGGGTCACGCACGCCAACCTTCGGTCGTTCAACAACGAGATCGGTGTTCCTCTCACCTTGCTGGGGGCGCCCGACGACGCCGGTGCGGTGGTGGTGGAGATGGGGGCCCGCGGGCTCGACCACATTTCGCTGCTGTGCGGGATTGCCCGGCCAACGATCGGGATTGTGACCACGGTCGGCGCCGCCCACACCAGCGAATTTGGTGATGTGGCGTCGGTAGCTCGCGGCAAACGGGAGCTGGTGGAAGCGCTGCCCCCGGCCGCTGATGGTGGGGTTGCGGTGCTCAATGCTGATGTCGAACTGGTGGCGGCCATGGCAGACCACACCGACGCCAAGGTGGTGTCCTTTGGCCATCACGGCGAGGTACGAGCGGTTGAGGTGGTGCTTGACGAGCATCTTGTGCCGTCGTTCCGGTTGGTGTCGCCGTGGGGTGAACAGCAGGTGCGTCTTGGAGCCCGTGGGGAACATCTGGTGTCGGCCGCGTTAGCGGCGGCGGCCGCGTCGCTGTCGGTGGGGGTGTCGTTGGCCAACGTGGCTGAAGGGCTTAGTGAGCCGCAACTGTCGCCGATGCGGATGGACCTGCAACGAACCGAGCAGGGCACCGCGGTACTCAACGACGCCTACAACGCCAACCCGCTGTCGATGGCCGCCGCGTTGCGGTCGCTGGCCGCGTTGCCGGCGTCGCGTCGGGTGGCGGTCATTGGGGTGATGGCCGAGTTGGGAGCCCAAGCCGAAGCTGAGCATCGTTCGATGGTGTCGTTGGCCGAACAGTTAGGGATCGAGGTCATCGCGGTTGACGCCCCCGACTATGGCGAAGGGGTCCGTCACGTCACCGGTGTGGATCAGGCGTTGGATGCGTTGGGTTCGTTGCGGGCCCAAGACGCGGTGCTGATCAAAGGTTCACGGGTAGCGGCGCTGGAACGGGTAGCGCACCGACTACTCGACTAGCGAGGCTGCTGGCGGGTTGGGCCTGATCTAGGGTTCGGTCATGGAGCACATCCCCGATTTTCGTACGACAACGGTTGAGGCGTTAGCGGCCGCAGTGGCCAGCGGTGAGATCACCGCTCGGCAACTCACCGAGGTCACGCTGGCTCGCATCGACACTCACAACGAAACGCTCAACGCGTTTGTGGCGATCGACGCGGATGCCGCGTTGCGTCAAGCCGACGCGATCGACCAGCGCCGGGCCTCAGGTGATCCGCTTGGGCCGCTGGCCGGTATCCCGGTTGGGATCAAAGACCTTGAAGACGCCGCGGGTTTCCGAACCACCCGAGGCGCGGCGCATCTCGCCGATTCGCCGGTGTGCGGGGTTGATGCCACCGAGGTGGCTCGGCTGCGTGACGCCGGTTGTGTCGTGATTGGCAAAACCAACACTCCCGAAGCGGGATGGATCGGTGACACCTTCAACCCGGTGTTCGGCCCGACCGTCAACCCCTGGGACCTGCGTCGTTCACCCGGTGGGTCTTCAGGCGGTTCTTCCGCTGCGGTGTCCGGGGGTTTGGTGCCGTTGGCTACCGGTTCTGACGGTGGTGGTTCGATCCGGATCCCGTCGGCGGTTTGCGGCATGTCCGGGTTCAAACCTTCGCTGGGTCGGATCCCGGCCGGGCCTACCCCGCTCGGGGCTGGTGACCTGTCCACGGTCGGGCCGATGGCACGTCGGATCCGTGATGTCGCCCTTGCGCTAGACGTGGTGGTGGGGCCCGACGCCAACGATCTGCGTTCGCTTCCGCACCCCGGACAGTCGTTCCGTCAGGCCTGCGATAACCCTGCGCCACCGACGCGCCTGTTGTGGTGTCCGAACCTTGATGGTTCCGAAGTGGACACCGAAGTGTTGGCGATCACCCGCGGTGCGGTTGATCGTCTGGCCCAAACCGGGGTGGAGGTGGTGGAAGTCGACCCGTTGATCCCGGAAAGCTTCGGCGCATTCCTGCTGTTGTTTTACGGATCCATGGTGCCGAACTATCGGCCGTTGATGGGCACCGACCGGTTTGCTCAAGTCACCCCGGGACTGCGAGACGTGCTGACCATGGCCGATGAACGCCTCACCCCCGACTCGGTGGAGGAGGCCCGCAAATCCGCTCAGGCTTGTTCGGTGGCGTTGGCAGAAGCCATGCAAGGTTTCGATGCGTTGCTGACCCCAACCACCGTCGGGCAGACCCCGGTCAGCCAGCACGGCGGAACGGTCAACGGCGAAGAAACCGCGGGCTGGGTGGGCAACACGTACCCGCTGAACGTCACCCGTCGACCGGCCGGAACCACCACCGCGGGTTTCGCCGCCGATGGTATGCCGGTCGGGTTGCAACTGGTCGGCCATCAGCTCGCCGATGTGCGCACGGTGGCGTTGACGGCCTGGGCTGAGGACGTGCTCGGGTTCGACCCGGTCGCCCCGTTCGGCCAGTGACCGTGAAGGTGGCCGGTCACGACCATGGTTGCAGGGGATCTGGAGTGCAGGGGATCTGGGGTACTGGGGTACTGGGGCGCAGGGGTGCGCAGGCCCACGGCTGGGGGCTTTACGGGCGCGACCTTGACGGCAAGGTGATCGAACCGGAGGCCTACGATCCACCGGGTGGTCCCCGCTAGTTCGGATTAGGGCAAGGATCGGCTATCGTCCTCGGTCCCGGGCCGTTAGCTCAGTTGGCTAGAGCGCTGCCTTCACACGGCAGAGGTCACTGGTTCGAATCCAGTACGGCCCACCACCAAAACCCGGGTATCGAGCGGTTTCAGGTGACTGGTCGGTGGCGGAGTTGGAGACGGCCAATTCGTGAGGTCACAGACGGTTGCTGGCTTCTGGGCGCGGTCGAGGTCGGTCAGGGGCTTGTTGGGTGCGCTACGGTCAGACGATGAGCGTTACCGAAGACATTCTCGATGTGCCGACCTCCGATGGCGAGATGGCCGTGGTGCGGGCCCAGCCGGATGGTGAGGTGCGTGGCCGGGTGGTCATCTTCATGGACGCCCCTGGTATCCGGCCGTCGCTGCGAACCTTCGCCAAGCGGCTGGCCGAAACCGGTTACGACGTCGCTATGCCCGACCTGTGGCACCGGCATGGACGCCTGATCGGGTTCGAACCCGATCAGATGGCCAGCAACCCGGACGCCATGGTCCAGATCGGCACCATGCTGGGCAGCCTGTCCGACCACGGCGTCTCCATGGATCGGGACGCCACGTTGGAGGCGCTGGCTTGGAACAGTGGGCCAATCGCGGCGATTGGTTTCTGCATGGGAGCCCGAGCGGTGTTTCGGGCCATGGAGGATTACCCGGATCGGTTCGTCGCCGGTGCGATGTGGCATCCGTCGTTCCTGGTGGACAACACCCCGACCTCGCCACACCTCACCGCCGGTTCGCTTCGAGGTGAACTCTGGATGGGTATCGGTGAAGAAGACCAGTTGCAGTCGATCGCCATGCATCAGCCGTTCCTCGACGCGGTTGCCGAACTCGACCACGTCTCGGTGGACTATTTCGCTGGTGCCGACCACGGCTACACCTGGCCAGTGGCCCCCAACTACCACCAGCACGCAGCGACGGTCAGTTGGGACAACACCATGGCCGTCTTCGACCGAGCGTTCAGCTGAGCGACCGCGGTTCAGCCACCGCCTCCGGGTTCCACTTGGGTCAGCATGGCGGACTGGGTTGGGTTGCCGGTCAGCGAAACTGCATGACCCCGTCATCAACCGGAGCTTCGCGCAACAACACCTTGTCTTTGCTGTAACGCTGCGTGTTCAACCACGGTTCACGATCGCCTTGCTTGGGCAGCATCGGCATCATCCGTTCCATGTAACCCGAGGTGAAATCCTCGATCCACGGTCGGGGCGGCATGTTTTGATCTTCGGGTCGCAGCATCGGGGTGCAGGACGTGGCCCCCACCTCGGCCATGTGGTTCAACAGGCGACACCCATATTCGGTGACCAGATCGGCTCGCAGCGTCCACGACGCGTTGATGTACCCGAAGGCGCTGACCAAATTCGGTAGATCCGAGTAGGCCAACCCTTTGTAGGTCCACGTCTCCGAGAAGTCGATCGGGCGGCCATCAACGAGAAACTCCATCTCACCGATCGTTACCAACTGCAGACCGGTGGCGGTCACAATAAGGTCAGCGTCAAGGTGGCGGCCCGATGCCAGCTGCACCCCCGACTCGGTAAAGGTCACGATCTGGTCGGTGACCACCTCGGCCCGGCCCTCGGTGGTCGCCGTA
>JAFMKU010000069.1 GCA_017852795.1 Candidatus Neomicrothrix sp. | reverse complement strand
CCGCAGCTCCGTCAAAGCATCAAGCGGACGGTTCAACGCCACGAAATTCGCGACCCGGTCGACCCCTTCGGCCCAGGCCAGGTAGCGATCCCGTTCCGAACCGAACGGCTGCCGTTGGGCGATCTCCACCAACCGGCCCGAGGTCAACAGCAACGCCAACGTGAGCGCCAGCCCCACCGCGGCCAGCGCAACGCGAACCGTCACCGTTCGTTCTTGAAGATCGGTTTCTCGGGCCGCCCGGAACTGCTCGTCGGTCCACAACGGACCTTGTTCTCGACGCTGCGTTGCTCGTTCAAGTGATTCGTAAATACCCATGATCAGAATTGGAAGTAGATGAATTCGGACACGCCTTCAGGCCCCAACGCCACCACCAACACCACCCACGCCGAGAACACCAATGCCAGAAGCCACCACCGCAACATGGACAACATCGCCGCGAACTGGCGGGTCACCATCCGGGGGATGAACTGCACGCTGAGCGACCCAACGATCACCAGAACCACCAGTGGGTTCACCAGACTCGGGGCGGTCGACCAACCCGAGGTCAACCCGCCCAGCACGTCGGCCACGGTACGCAAGCCCTGCCCGCCTGCCGCTCCCGAGGCGAAAAGCACCCAGCCGAAGCAGACGAAATGGAACGTCAACAGGCGCCCCAGCCATCGTCGGCGAACCTCTAATGGTGAGAACGGAACCGGTGACGTTGAATCTTCACGCCAGGCTTCGACTTCGGCTCCGCTGTGCAAACGCGACAGTTCACGCATCCGTACGTCGATCGGATCAAACTCGACTTGAGGCACTCCTTGTCGTTCGGTCAATGCCCGTTCGACAGCCAACCCGACACCCTGCAACAAGCCCCAGAGCACAAAAGCCCACGCCGCACCGTGCCAGAGGCCACCGAGCGTCATGGTGATCAGAAGGTTGCGGTAGGTCAACCAGCGGCCACCGCGGTTGCCTCCCAACGGAACATAGAGGTAGTCACGAAGCCACCGCGACAAGGTCATGTGCCAACGGCGCCAGAAGTCCTGCACGCTGACCGCCGAATACGGACGATCGAAATTTTGAGGGAATCGGAAACCCAGCAGCAACGCTAAACCGATCGCCATGTCGGTGTAGCCCGAGAAGTCGGCGTAAATCTGCACCGCGTATCCGTAGATCCCGAACAGCAGGTCTACCGCCCCGTATTCACCGGGGGTGCCGAACGCGTCACGCACGATCGCCCGACCCAGAAAATCAGCGATCACCACCTTTTTGAACAGGCCAGCACCGATGAGCGACACCGCCCGGCTGATCTCGACTCGGGTCGGGGCTTCGCGTTGTCGAAGCTCCGGGAGAAACTCACTCGCCCGCACGATCGGTCCGGCCACCAACTGAGGGAAGAACGACAGGTACACCGCAAAATCAAGGAGCTGCACCGGATGGGTTTCGTTGCGGTACACGTCCACCACGTAGCTGATGGCCTGAAACGTAAAGAACGAAACGCCGACCGGGAGCATGATCTCCAACGCTGGGCCCTGCCATCCGAACGCGTCTTCGAGGCTTTCGACGAAGAAGCCGTAGTACTTGAATACTCCCAGCACCATCAGGTCAAACCCGACCGCGGTGCCTACCAGCCATCGTCGCGAGCGAGGGTCACCCGCCCGCAGCACCGCGATCGCCGCTACCTCGTTGACGAGGGTCATCGCCGCCAGCAGACCAAGGAACCGCCAATCCCAGTAGCCGTAAAACAGGTACGACGCGGCCAGCAACAGGAGTTTCCAGAGCGTGGGCCGGGGGCGCACCATCCAGCTCAACGGCAGGACTACCGCAAAAAAGAGCCCGAACGTAAAGGTAGGGAACAGCACACCAGCTCACCTCCGAGCACCTGCGCCGATGTTAGTCAGCAGGCATACCGCGACCGGGGATGCGCCTCGCCGGGTTCAGCCGAAAGCAAAGCTGCTGGTGTTGATGAAGATCCCCTCGGCCCGGGCACACAACGTTTCCCCGTGATGGAACGTTCCGCAGGCGATTGTCTTGCGTCCTTCCAGCCGATCGACCCAGGCTCGCAGCGTGATCGGTGCGGCGATCGGAGTCAGCGCCTCGTAACGAACCGTCAACGTGCCAGTAAACCCGGCCACTTCGTTGACCACACACAAACTGCCCAGCAGTTCGTCCATCGCTCCTGCGATCACCCCACCGTGCACTCCCCCGGGTGGGCCGTTGTAGATGGCGTCGAACACGTGGCTGCCGTGCAGTTCGAAACGATCACCGACCGGCACGATCTCGAGCGAAATCGGTGGTGCGATGGCGTTGAGGGCGCCGACATACGGGCTGTACGGGAAACCCGATTCGATCCCAAGTTGTTGAATGCGATCCCGAAAAGACTGGACCGCATCGGCTGAACCACCCGACCAGCTGGTCAACAACGCGGCCTGGGTACGTTCCCCAGGCACCACTGCCGTCTCGAGTTGCGCCGCCAGTTCGTTGAGCGCTGCGGTTGCCTCACCGAGTGCTACCTCGTGCAGATCAGCGATCCGAGATGTTCGAATGACGGACCGCAACGCCTCGATGAATTCCTCGGGTTCAGACATCCTGTGGACCGTAGAGCATCACGAAACGGTGCGCCGAATCGCCCTCACGGGTCAGGGTCGATACCATCTCGGCGATGCAACGATTCACTGACAAAGTCGCCTTTCTCACCGGAGCCGCTAGCGGTGTTGGTCGAGCCACCGCCCTGCGCCTCGCGTCCGAAGGATGTGCCGTCTACGCGGTAGACATCAACGAAGCGGGTCTCGACGAAACTGCTTCGCTAGCTGCCGACGCCGGCAACGCCATAACGACCCGCCGAATGGACGTGACCTCCATCGACGAGATCCGGTCAGCGGTCGCAGATTGCGTCGCTACCCACGGCGGACTCGACGTGGCCGGAAACATCGCTGGCATCGCGGTGCAACGCCACCTCAGCGACGTGACCGAACACGACTGGGACCTGATGAACGCCATCAACCTGAAAGGCCCGTTCTTCGTGGCCCAGGCCACCATCCCGCATCTACTCGAACGCAAAGGGGCGCTTATCAACATCGCCTCGAATGCCGGCCTGATGGGCCAGGCCTACACCGTTCCGTACTGCACCACCAAAGGTGGAATCGTCAACATGACCCGGGCTCTGGCTATGGAATTCATCCGCACCGAACTTCGAGTGAACGCCATCGCTCCGGGTGGGATCGACACGCCCCTCCACCGCAACTTCGAACTAGCCGACGGCATCGACTTTGAGATCATGCAGAACCATGTCGGCTACCGCCCACCCAGCAGCGCGGACCAGATCGCTGCGTTTTTTGCTTTCCTCGCCAGTGACGAAGCAGCGAACATTCACGGCAGCATCCTCAGCGCCGACGGTGGATTGACCGCGGCATAGCATGGTCGCCGTTGACGCCTTCATCCTTGGCGTTGACCTTGATGGTGTCTGCGCCGAGCACACCTTGGCGTTCCGGACCATCGTGGCTGAACGGATGGGGGTCGACGAGGCCACGCTTCCGCTCGAACGTTCCTGGGGATTTTCCGAATGGGGTTTTGGGCCGGGTGACTTTGAGGACCATCACAAGCACGCGGTGATCGAACGGCGCATGTTCCGTGACCTGGAACCGATGCCTGGTGCCGCCGATGCGCTCTGGCGGCTCAGCGATGCCGGTATCTGGATCCGAATCATCACCCACCGGTTGTACGTGAACTGGGGCCACAAGACTGCAGTAGCCGACACGGTCCACTGGCTCGATCAGCATCAGATCCCCTACCGGGATCTCTGCTTTCTCGGTGCTAAACCTCAGGTCGAAGCGAACTTGTACATCGATGACTCACCGGACAACGTCACCGAACTGCGCGCCGCCGGCAACGACGTCATCATCTACGACCAGCCCTACAACCGTGACCTGAGCGGCAGCCGGGCAGCCTCATGGGACCAAGCCGAGCAACTCATCATGGAGTCCTACACCCGCTGGACCGGAATGTACGGGGTGCAACCCACCCTGCCTGGGGTCGCTCCCGCCCGACGGATACGCGACTCGTCCCCACCGTCGATCGAGTAGACCGGCAGCGCCCGACGTTCAGCGCCGTTGAAAATTGGGTGTGCGTTTCTCGGCGAACGCTTTCGGCCCTTCCTTGGCGTCTTCGCTTTGCATCACCGCCGGGGCATACCCCTCTTCGTGCGCCCACGCTTCGGCCTCGGTCATCCCGCTCGTTTCGTGAATGGTGCGCAGCACCGCTTCCACGGCCAACGGACCGTTCCCGGCCACGATTTCTGCCACTTCCAGCGCATGATCCAGTGCGGTACCGTCGGGGACTACCCGACTGATCAACCCCAGCGATTTCGCTTCGGCAGCGCTGATGTGTTTTCCGGTGAGGAGAATGTCTGCCGCTTCGGCGTACCCAATCTGGCGGGGAAGGCGCACCGGCGAACCACCCATCGGATACAACGACCAACGCACTTCGGACACACCAAACGTCGCCGATTCGCCGGCGATACGAATGTCGGTGCCTTGCAGGATTTCGGTACCTCCCGCGATCGCGACCCCTTCGACCGCGGCGATGATCGGTTTGGTCGGCCGATACGTCTTGGTCAACCCTTCCCAGATGAAGTTGGCGCCTTCGCTCGCCATCGCTCCAGCCACGTCCCAGTCGTCCGTTTCGGCGGTGTCGCCGGACAACCCGCGCAGGTCCATGCCGGCGCTGAAGTCTCCGGCTGCACCGGTTAGCACGATGCAGCGGATGCTGTCGTCGGCTGACGCTTCCCGCCAGGCGTCACGCATCCGACCAAACATCTGAAGCGTCATCGCGTTCTTGCGGGCTGGTCGGTTCATGGTGGCCACCATCACCGGGCCCCGTCGTTCTACAAGCAGATCAGGCATGCCGGAACCGTAGTTCGGTCGCCACCGAAGGGCGAAACCCCAGCGACGAAGGCGTTACCAAACGCGGGGTTCTCGGGGAGGTGTCGATGCTTTCCACAGTGCGACCATCATCCCGGCCGCTGAACCCGCCACGGCAGCCAGGCCGTGCTCCACCGCGTTGGCGACAACTGAGCTACCCAACAGGATCGAGCCACCGGTGAGGTCTCCTTTGGCAACCAACGCCAGCACCGACAGGCAGGCCACCAGCAGTCCGCCGGTGGCCGCGTTTACGGTTCGCCGTTGGGTCAAACCCGGTCCACGCAAGCCATCGACGGTTACCCAGATCGCCGCGATCACAAACGCCGCCCAGTGGTAGCGGTCACCGGGGTGTTGCCCGGCCAGCACCGCCCAGCCGACCGCACCGCACAGACACAAACCGAACCCGGCGAAGGCACCCACCGGCTGCTACTTGGCGTCCAGCGCCTGACGGAACTCGGCCACCAGCTCAGCAACCCCTTCGGGTCCGGCCCCGTCGAGCATTCGCTGCACCACCGCAGAACCAACCACCACCCCGTCAGCGACCTTGGACACTTCCACCGCTTGGGCTGGTGTCCCGATCCCGACCCCGACCAGGACCGGCAGATCGGTCACCGTCTTGAGTCGTCCAGCAATCTCAACCGCCGAAGCAGCCAGCGCTTCACGCACTCCGGTAATACCCAGCAGCCCGACCCCGTACACAAAACCGCGTGAGCGCTCAACGATCCGAGGTAGCCGGGAGTCGGGAGCGGTGGGTGCCGCCAACAGGATTGTTTCGATGCCGGCCGCGTCGGCGGCTTCGGTCCACGGACCGGTTTCTTCGAGTGGCACATCCGGCAGGATGCAACCCGCAACCCCGGCCGCGGCCAGCGACTGAGCGAAACGTTCCCAACCCATGTGGTAGGCGATATTTCCGTAAGTCATCACTGCCGCGGGGATGCCAAGGTCGGCGTCACGGAGTTGGTCAAGAATGCTCTGAGGTGTCGCCCCGGCCGCTAAAGCCCGGTCGTTTGCGGCCTGAATGGTGGGGCCGTCCATCACCGGGTCAGAAAACGGGATCCCGATCTCGATAGCATCGGCGCCCGCCGCGGCGACCGCACGAGCCGTGTCCAGCCAGTCGTCACCGAGACCTCCGGTCACGTACGGCACCAGACACGAACCTCCGGCGTCTCGCCGGGCCCGCAGCGCCTGTTCGACAGACCCGATCACCCGAGCTCGTCCATCATCTGGTTGACGTCTTTGTCACCACGGCCACTCAAGTTGATCAGCACCGTTTTGCCGCGTAGTTCGTCACGGCATTTACTGACCCAGGCAATCGCATGAGCGGATTCGAGAGCCGGGATAATCCCTTCGGTGCGAGCCAGCAACTGGAACGCTTCGACCACTTCGGCGTCGGTTACGGGTTCGTAACGGGCCCGTCCCGTCGCGGCGAGATGTGCGTGTTCGGGGCCGATCCCGGGATAATCCAACCCGGCACTGATCGACTCAGCTTCCAACACCTGACCCCATTCGTCTTGCATCAGGTAGCTCCGAGATCCGTGCACGATCCCAGGAACCGCCCGACCCACCGCGGCGCCACCTGCCGGCTCAGCGCCAACCAGCAGCGCGTCGGTGTCAGCAAAACCGGCAAAGATCCCGGCCGCGTTGGATCCACCACCGACGCAGGCCACCACCACATCGGGCACTCCACCGTCGAGCAGTTCAGCGCATTGCTGACGAGATTCGTCACCGATCACCCGATGAAACTCCCGCACCATCCACGGATAGGGATGGGGGCCCATCACTGAACCAAGGCAGTAATGGGTTGATTCGACCACCGACACCCAGTGACGCATCGCTTCGTTCACCGCGTCTTTGAGGGTTTGGGAACCGGACTCGGCGGGCCGTACTTCGGCCCCCAACAGTTGCATTCGGAACACGTTGAGCTTCTGCCGCTCAATGTCCACGGTCCCCATGTAGACGATGCAGTCCATTCCGAACAGCGCCGCGGCGGTGGCGGTGGCGACGCCATGCTGCCCCGCTCCCGTTTCGGCAACCAGACGGGTTTTGCCCATCCGTTTCGCCAACAAGGCCTGACCTAGCACGTTGTTGATTTTGTGGCTTCCGGTGTGGTTCAGATCTTCGCGTTTGAGCAGGATCCGACAACCCAGCGCTTCGCTGAGGTTCTGACATTCGGTCAACGGCGACGGTCGACCGGCATAGGTGGTCAGGAGGTGGTCGAGTTCGGCACGAAACGACGGGTCAGCCCAAGCTTCACGAAATGCTCGGTCGAGTTCCTGACAGGCTGGAACTAGTGTCTCGGGGACAAACATGCCGCCGAAATCACCGAACCGTCCCTCGGCTGTTGGTTCAGTCATGGTCATCGGTAAAGGTCTTCTTCCCAGTCATAGGGTCCAAGCGAATTGCCTGCACCATCTCCGTGTTCGGCCAACAACTGTTGACCGGCTTGCTTCGCGGCCGCCACGAACTGGCGCAGCTTCACCGGATCTTTCTGCCCCGGTTGGCGTTCCACACCGGTTGCCACATCCACACCCCACGGGCGAACCCGGGTGATCCCGTCGGCCACGTTGCCGGCGTGAAGGCCCCCGGCGAGCAAAACTCGATGCCCGGCCCGCGGTGCGCCTTCGGCCAGCGACCAATCAAACACTTCGCCTTTGCCGGGTTCGGGCGAATCAACCAGCACAATGTCGGCTCCGTAGGCGTCCAGATTCGACAATCCCGGATGCCCCGCCGCGAACGCTTTGATCACGATCGGAACCTGAGCTCGAACCTGACGGGTCTGCTCGGGGGTTTCGTTTCCGTGCAGTTGTGCGGCCCGCAGACCAGCCCGGTGCACCATCTCCGAAACCCGAGCCGGAAGTTCATCACGAAACACTCCCACGGTCATGACTTCGGCCGGTAACCGGCGGGTGATGTCGCGAACCCGTTCCACCGCAACCTGACGGGGAGACGGTGCGAAGATGAAACCAACCGCGTCAGCGCCCATCGCCACCGCGAGCAGCGCATCCTGCTCTGAGGTCACTCCGCAGATCTTTACGAACACACCCAGAAACTAGCCGCTCGGAGCATCGCTACGGCTAGCTTTGCTTGCCATCTCCTGCGGTGCGTAACCCACGCAGGGTGTCTGCCGGATCGCGGCTGGTCACCAGGGTTTCGCCAACCAGCAGCGCGTGGTAGCCCGCAGCGCTCAGGGTCCGAGCATCGTCCGGTCCACGAATTCCAGATTCGGCTACCCGAACGACGCCCGCCGGCATCTGCGGGGCGATCCGAACCGCTCGTTGCTGATCAACTTCGAAGGTCAGCAGGTCGCGTTGGTTGACCCCCACCAGA